>NZ_JAIMBZ010000002.1:0-310063 GCF_025499445.1 Acidiphilium sp. AL | reverse complement strand
CGATAAGGCGCGACGGTGGCGCGCAGAATTGCGTCGACGCGATGCAGACGCGCGCCGAACTTTACGACACGATCGATTATGCGGGATTCGAGGCGCTGGATGCAACGATCGTGAAAACCATCGTTCCCAAAGGTATGCCGCAAATCTGAACGGGCCGGCATCGGCCGGCAACCCATTTCGAGAGGAAGCACCAATGACCAAGGAACTGAGCCATTACGTTGGCGGCAAGCACATCGCCGGGCAGTCCGGCCGGTTTGCCGACGTGTTCGACCCGAACACGGGTTCGGTGCAGTCGCGCGTGCCGCTGGCATCGAAGGCCGAGGTCGAAGCCGCGATCGCGAACGCCGAGGTTGCGCAAGTCGAATGGGCTGCACAGAACCCACAGCGCCGCGCGCGGGTGATGATGGAGTTTTTGCGCCTCGTGCAGCGCGACATGGAACCGCTGGCGCGGCTGCTCTCGTCCGAGCACGGCAAGACCGTCGCGGATTCCAAGGGCGATATCCAGCGCGGCCTGGAAGTCGTCGAATTCGCTGTCGGCATCCCGCATCTTCTCAAGGGCGAGTATTCCGATCAGGCCGGGCGCGGCATCGATGTCTATTCCATGCGCCAGCCACTCGGCGTGGTCGCCGGTATCACGCCGTTCAACTTCCCGGCGATGATTCCGCTGTGGAAAGCAGCACCGGCGATCGCCTGCGGCAATGCCTTCATCCTCAAACCCTCCGAGCGCGACCCTTCGGTGCCACTGCGCCTCGCCGAACTTTTCCTCGAAGCCGGATTGCCGGCGGGCATTTTCAACGTCGTCAACGGCGACAAGGAAGCGGTCGATGCGCTGCTGACCGATCCCCGCGTCATGGCGATCGGATTCGTCGGGTCCAGCACCATCGCCGAATACATCTATTCGACGGCGGCGGCGCACGGCAAGCGCGTGCAGTGTTTCGGCGGCGCGAAGAACCACATGGTCGTCATGCCGGATGCGGATATGGACCAGGCGGCTGATGCGCTGACCGGCGCGGCCTACGGCTCGGCGGGGGAACGCTGCATGGCGATCTCGGTCGCCGTGCCGGTGGGTAAGGGCACGACCGAGGCGCTGTTGGACAAACTGATCCCGCGCATCCGTCAGTTGAAGGTCGGGCCTTCGAACGATCCCGATGCGGATTTCGGGCCGCTGATCACAAGCGCGGCGGCGGGGCGGGTGCGCGACTATATCGACCTCGGGGTAAAGGAGGGCGCATCGCTCGTGCTCGACGGCCGGGATTTCAAACTGCAAGGCTATGAAAGCGGATTTTTCATGGGCGGCTCGCTGTTCGACCATGTCACGCCGAACATGCGCATCTATAAGGAGGAAATTTTCGGCCCGGTGCTGTCGATCGTGCGTGCCCCGAATTATGAAGCGGCGCTCCATTTGCCGAGCGCGCATGAATACGGCAATGGAGTCGCGATCTTCACCCGCGACGGCGACGCCGCACGCGATTTCGCTCAGCGCGTGAAGGTCGGTATGGTCGGCGTGAATGTGCCGATCCCGGTGCCGATCGCCTATCACACGTTCGGCGGCTGGAAGCGCTCGGGTTTCGGCGATCTCAATCAGCACGGGCCGGATTCGATCCGCTTCTACACGCGGACCAAGACCGTCACCTCCCGTTGGCCTTCCGGCATCAAGGAAGGAGCGAGTTTCGTCATTCCGACGATGAGCTGAGGAACCTGCCATGGACGCGCAACCTGCTGACGCCGAGACGACGCAATTCGCCTTGACCGAGGCGCAGCGCGCCATTTCCGAGATGGCGCGCAATTTCGCCGATGAACGTCTGGCCCCGCACGCGCTGGATTGGGACGAGCGCAAGCACTTTCCCGTCGATGTCATCCGCGAGACGGCGACGCTCGGGATGGGCGGGATTTACGTGCGCGAGGCGAGCGGCGGCAGCGGATTGTCGCGGCTCGACGCGGCGCTGATTTTCGAGGCTCTGGCGACCGGCTGCCCCTCGATTTCGGCGTATATCTCGATCCATAACATGGTCGCCTGGATGATCGACCGGTTCGGCGACGCTGCACAGCGCGCGCGGTTTCTGCCGAAACTCTGCGCGATGGACTGGCTTGGCGCCTATTGCCTGACCGAGCCCGGTTCAGGATCGGACGCGGCGGCGCTGAAAACCCGCGCCGCACGCGATGGCGATGGCTACGTACTCGACGGCACCAAGCAATTCATTTCGGGCGCCGGTGCGTCGGATATCTATATCGTGATGGCGCGCACCGGCGGCGCCGGGCCGAAAGGAATTTCCACCTTCATCGTGCCGGCGGATACCGGGGGCGTTTCGTTCGGCACCATCGAACGCAAGATGGGCTGGAACGCGCAGCCGACAAGGCAGGTGATCCTGGAGGGCGCGCGCGTGCCGGCGGCGAATCGTCTCGGTGCCGAGGGCGACGGGTTCAGGATCGCGATGAGCGGGCTCGATGGCGGGCGACTCAATATCGGCGCCTGTTCGCTGGGCGGTGCCCAGAAAGCGCTGGAAGCGAGCATTGCCTATCTCGGCGAGCGCCAGGCGTTCGGCAAGCCGCTCAACGAGTTTCAGGCGTTGCAGTTCCGGCTTGCCGATATGGCGACGGGACTGGAAGCCGCGCGGGTGTTTCTCTGGCACGCGGCTGCTGCCTTGGATCGCTCGGCGCCGGATGCGACGCGCCTTTGCGCCATGGCCAAGCGGATCGCGACCGATACGGGGTTCGACGTCGCCAATCAGGCGCTGCAGCTTCACGGCGGCTATGGCTATCTCGCCGAATACGGCATCGAAAAAATCGTGCGGGATCTGAGGGTGCATCAGATTCTCGAAGGCACGAACGAAATCATGCGCCTGATCGTCGCGCGCGGCATGATCGGGCGGAATGCATGAACGGGGCTGATGTCGAGATCCGGGTCACGCGGGGGATCGGGCGGATCACGCTGAACCGGCCGCGCGCGCTGAACGCGCTGACTCATGCTATGGAAGTCGAGATCGATGCGGCACTCGTGCGCTGGGCCAGTGATCCCGAGGTCGGGCTCGTGCTGGTCGATGGTCGCGGCGAGCGGGGATTCTGCGCGGGCGGCGATATTCGTGATCTGTATGAGGCGGCGCGGGTCGGGAAGACGACGCTCGCTGCCGCATATTTCGCCGACGAATATCGGATGAACGCGCGAATCGCCAACTATCCCAAACCCTATGTCGCCTTCATGGACGGCATCGTGATGGGAGGCGGTGTCGGGATTTCCGCGCACGGGTCGCACCGGATCGTCACCGAGCAGACGATGCTCGCGATGCCGGAAGTCGGCATCGGCTTCATCCCGGATATCGGCGGGAGCTTTCTGCTCGGTCATATGCCGGGCGAGACGGGGTTGCACGTGGCGATCGCGGCCTATCGGATGAGCGGGGCCGACGCGATTTTCGGCGGAGTCGCCGATTACTATGTCGAGAGCACGCGACTGCCGGAACTTGCCGACGCGCTTGCCGGCGCTCACGGGCATGAGAAGGTCGCGGCCCGGATCAAGACATTCGCCTCATCGCCGCCAGTATCGGCACTCGACGCCGCGCAGAGCTGGATCGACGAATGTTATTCGAAACCGACCGCGGAAGAGATCGTCGCGGCACTGGCGTCGCACGAATCCGAGGCAGCGCGCGAAGCTGCCGTCGCGATCGGCCGTGTCTCGCCGGGTTCCGTGAAGATCACACTGCAACTTGTGCGAAAGGCGCGGCAGGATTTCCGGCTTGAACCGGCGCTCGACCGCGAATATCGCGTGGGTGTCAGACGGGCTGGGGATAACGACTTCATTGAAGGCGTGCGCGCGCAACTTGTCGATAAGGACCGCAATCCGCGCTGGTCGCCGGCGACTCTGGCGGATGTCGACGACGCTTCGATCGATGCCTATTTCGCGTCGCTCGGCGAGATGGAACTTGGGCTCACGCCAGTCAACGCATAACGGAGGATCGGATGGCACGCATCGGCTTCGTCGGCTTGGGCAATATGGGCGGCCCGATGGCCGCGAATCTGGTGAAGGCCGGCCATCGAGTGATCGGCTACGATATGGTCGCGGCGGCGCGGGAAGCGGCAGCGGCAAAAGGCGTCGCAATCGCGGTAAGTGCCGCCGATGCCGCGCGCGGCACCGAAGCGGTGATCACCATGCTGCCATCGGGGCAGATCGTGCGCGCGATCTACGAAGAGCCTGGGGGCATTCTGCAATCGACAGCACCTGGCACGCTGTTCGTCGAATGCTCGACCATCGATGTCGCTTCCGCGCGGGCGGCGCACGAACTGGCGCATGCGGCAGGCATGGACTCGGTGGACGCGCCGGTCTCCGGCGGTGTCGGCGGGGCGGTGGCGGCGACCCTCACCTTCATGGCCGGCGGAAGCCAGGCTGCATTCGCGCGCGCGCAGCCGATTCTTGCGGCGATGGGCAAGAAAATTGTGCATTGCGGTGATGCCGGCGCGGGGCAGGCGGCGAAAATCTGCAACAATATGATCCTCGGCATTTCGATGATCGCGGTGAGCGAAGCCTTCGCGCTCGCCGACCGGCTCGGCCTGTCGCGCCAGGCTTTGTTCGACGTGGCATCGACCGCTTCGGGCCAGTGCTGGTCGCTGACCTCCTATTGTCCGGTGCCCGGTCCGGTGCCGGTGAGTCCCGCGAATAACGGCTATAAACCCGGATTTGCCGCCGCCCTGATGCTCAAGGATTTGCGCCTGTCGCAGGAGGCGGCGCGGGAAACCGGCGCTGCGACCGAGCTTGGCGAACACGCGACGCGACTCTACGAGAAATTCGCCGCCTCCGGCCATGAGGGCGAGGATTTCTCGGCGATTTTCCGGGCGATCGCGGCGGGAGGTGTGCAATGACCGGCTTTGCGGAAGCGCGGGATTTTCTGCTCCGGCACCGCACCGATTACGCTGCCGCCTATGGCGGGTTTCGCTGGCCGGACGAGCCGGACTTCAACTGGGCGTTCGACTGGTTCGATAAATTCCTTGCGCACAGCCCGGAATTTCGTGACACCCAGGCGCTCTGGATCGTCGATGCCGTCGGCGAAGGCGAGACAAAACTGAGTTTCGCCGAGCTGTCTCGGCGCTCCAACCAGGCGGCGAATTTCCTGCGCGGCCTCGGCATCGGGCGCGGCAATCGCATCCTGCTCGCACTCGGCAATGTCGTGCCGCTTTGGGAAATCATGCTCGCGGCGATGAAACTCGGCGCCGTGGTGATGCCGGCGACTACGCTGCTGACCGAAGCGGAATTGGCCGACCGGATCGAACGTGGCCATGCTGGCTGCATCGTGACCTCGGCGGATCAGGTGGCGAAATTTGCCGAACTGGCAGCGAACATCCCGAAAATCACGGTCGGCGGCGCGGCGCCACCGGGATGGCACGCCTATGCGCCGGAGGATGAGCCGACCGAGTTCTCGCCTGACGGCGTCACCAAGGCAGATGACGATCTGTTATTGTATTTTACTTCTGGCACTACGGCGAAACCCAAGCTCGTGCTGCACAGCCATCGATCCTACCCGGCAGGCAGTCTTTCGACGACGTACTGGATCGGCCTGCAGCCGGGCGACATCCATTTGAACATTTCCTCGCCCGGCTGGGCGAAACACGCCTGGAGCAGCGTGTTCGCGCCGTGGAATGCCGGAGCTTGCGTGTTCATCGTCAATCAGCCGCGCTTCGAACCGGTTCCGCTGCTCGATACCATTGTCCGCTGCGGCGTCACCACGCTTTGCGCGCCGCCAACGGTGTGGCGGCATCTGGTGCAGCACGATCTCGCCCGCTGGAAAACCGGGCTTCGCGAAATCGCCTGCGCGGGCGAACCGCTGAACCCCGAGATTATCGAGCACGTGCAAGCGGCCTGGGGGCTGACCATTCGCGACGGTTACGGTCAGACCGAAACCACCGCGCAGATCGGCAATACGCCGGGCCAGACGGTGAAGCCGGGCGCGATGGGCCGGCCTTTGCCGGGTTATCGGGTTCTGCTGCTCGATCGCGCCGATTCCGCATCGGGCGACGGCGAAGTGGCGTTGCCCTGCGGCGCCGATGCGCCTGCCGGGCTGATGCGCGGCTATGTCGATGCCGAAAGCGGCGCGTTGCGCGGCACCGATGGCGATGTCTATCGCACCGGCGACGTTGCCGCGATCGACGCCGACGGCTATCTCACTTTCATTGGCCGTGCCGACGATGTTTTCAAATCGTCCGACTACCGGATCAGCCCGTTCGAGCTCGAAAGCGTGTTGATCGAGCATCCTTCGGTCGCCGAGGCCGCCGTGGTGCCGAAGCCGGATGCGGTGCGGCTTGCGGTTCCGGTCGCGCATGTGGCACTCGTCGCCGGGGTTATGCCCGATCGCGAGACGGCATTGTCGATCTTCCGCCACACGCGCGCACGGCTGGCGCCATTCAAGCGCATCCGTGAATTGGTGTTCGTGACGGATCTGCCGAAGACAATCTCGGGCAAGATCCGCCGCGTGCAATTGCGTCGTGCCGAAGCGGAACCCGAAGCGGCGACCGATTCCATGCGCTTCACCGAGGCAATGTTCCCCGAGCTTGCCGCAGACGACATCACAAGGAAAGCGATACTGTCATGAAGGTTGAAGACTCGGTTTTTCTGGTTGCCGGCGGCGGCTCCGGTCTCGGCGCTGCGACCGCCGAAGCGCTGGCCGGCGCGGGAGCGCGCGTGATGATCGCCGATGTCAACGAGGCGCAGGGCGCAGCCTGTGCCGCGCGCCTTGGCGACCGGGTGCGCTTCGTCCGCACCGATGTCACGCAGGAAGCGGACGGCAAGGCGGCGGTGGAGCAGGCCGTTAGTGCCTTCGGTGCGCTGCATGGGCTGGTCAATTGCGCGGGCATCGCGCCTGGCGAGAAGGTTCTCGGGCGGGACGGTCCGCACGATCTCGCCCGTTTCACCCGCGCGATTACCGTCAATCTGATCGGCACGTTCAACATGATCAGGCTTGCCGCTGCTTCTATGGCGGGCAATGCGCCGAACGATCAGGGCGAGCGCGGGGTGATCGTCAACACCGCCTCGATCGCGGCGTTCGATGGGCAGATCGGTCAGGCCGCCTATGCCGCCTCGAAGGCTGGTGTTGCGGGCATGACCCTGCCGATCGCCCGCGAGTTCGCGCGCTCGGGCATCCGCGTCGTGACCATCGCACCGGGAATTTTCGCCACGCCGATGATGGATGGGCTGCCACAGACCGTCCAGGATGCGCTGGGCGCGTCGGTGCCGTTCCCGCCGCGCCTCGGCCGCCCCGATGAATTCGCGGCCCTGGTGCGCCACATCTGCGAAAACGTGATGCTCAACGGCGAGACCATCCGCCTCGACGGCGCCTTACGGATGGCGCCGCGCTGAAGGAATTCCACCATGGACCAAGACCCGATTGTCATCGTTTCTGCCGCCCGCACGCCGATGGGCGGGTTTCTCGGCGCCCTGAAGGATAGTTCTGCTCCAGCCTTGGGTGCTGCGGCGATCGGGGGCGCGATCGAGCGGGTGGGAATTGCCCCCGATTCGGTCGATGAGGTGATTTTCGGCTGCGTTCTGCCGGCCGGACAGGGCCAGGCGCCAGCACGGCAGGCGGCTTTGGGCGCCGGCTTGCCGCTCGCCACCGGGGCGACCACCGTGAACAAGATGTGCGGCTCGGGCATGAAGGCGGCTATGCTCGCGCATGACGCGATCGCCGCCGGGAGTGCGAATATCGTGGTTGCCGGCGGCATGGAGAGCATGTCCAACGCGCCCTACCTGCTGGATCGCGCGCGCGGCGGCTACCGGATGGGCCATGGCCGCACCCTCGACCATATGTTCCTGGACGGGCTGGAGGATGCCTACGATAAAGGCCGCCTGATGGGCAGCTTCGCCGAGGAATGCGCCGAAGCTTACCAGTTCACCCGCGCGGCGCAGGACGATTTCGCCCTCGAATCGCTCCGGCGTGCCCGTGCCGCGATGGCCGATGGCGCGTTTGCCGGCGAGATTGTCGCGATCCAGCCGCCCGGCAAAGGGACGGCTTCGGTGACCGAGGATGAGCAGCCGCCCAAAGCGAAGCCGGAAAAAATCCCCACGCTCAAGCCGGCTTTCCGCGACGGCGGCACGGTTACGGCGGCGAATTCAAGCTCGATTTCCGATGGCGCAGCGGCTCTGGTGCTGATGCGCCGCTCCGAGGCCGAACGGCTCGGCGTGACGCCGCTCGCCATCATCGTCGGCCACGCCACCCATGCGCAGGCGCCGAGCCTGTTCACCACGGCACCGATCGGCGCGATCCGCCGGCTGATGGACCGCACCGGCTGGACCACGGATCGGGTCGATCTGTTCGAGATCAACGAGGCGTTCGCCGTGGTCGCCATGGCGGCGATGCGCGATCTGTCGCTGCCGCATGAGAAGGTGAACGTCCATGGCGGGGCCTGCGCGCTGGGCCACCCGATCGGCGCATCGGGCGCGCGCATCATCGTCACGCTCCTTGCCGCCCTGGAACGGCGCGGGCTGAAACGCGGCGTCGCGGCTTTGTGCATCGGCGGCGGCGAGGCGACCGCGATGGCCCTGGAACGGATGGCGTGAACTGGCTTGCCAGCACGGTTCGGCGCGGCTAGAAGCCCGGTGTCGCGGATCGTGGGCGCGTAGCTCAGCGGGAGAGCATCGCCTTGACATGGCGGGGGTCACAGGTTCAATCCCTGTCGCGCCCACCACGATTTTCGCAATTCATGGCCGGCCGATTCCCCAAAACCTGGGTTGCCCTATTGCATGGCCGCATGTTGAGCGCCATTGGTGGCGCATCGCACTACGAGGAAGATGCTGAGAATGTCACTCCAGCTTGGCCAGACCGCGCCGGATTTCGAGCAGGCCAGTTCCGAAGGCCGGATCAGGTTCCATGACTATCTCGGGGAGTCCTGGGGCATCCTGTTCAGCCATCCGAAGGATTTCACTCCGGTCTGCACCACCGAACTCGCCGAGGTGGCCCGGCTCAAGCCGGAATGGGACAGGCGCGGCGTGAAGCCGATCGGGCTTTCGGTCGATACCGGGGAAAATCACCAGGGCTGGGCGGTCGATATCGAGGAAACCCAGGGCCAGAAGCTCAATTTCCCGGTGCTTGCCGATCATGACCGCAAGGTCAGCGACCTCTACGAGATGATCCATCCCGAGGCGGACCCGAATGTCACGGTCCGGTCGGTGTTCGTCATCGATCCGCAGAAGAAGATCCGCCTGACCCTGACCTATCCGCCGGCGACCGGCCGCAATTTCGACGAGATATTGCGGGTGATCGACGCGCTCCAGCTTACCGACGCGCACAAGGTCGCGACCCCGGTGAACTGGCGCGACGGGCGGGACGTGATCATCATCCCGTCTTTGTCCGATGAAGAGGCGAAGCAGCGTTTCCCGGATGGGTTCAAGACGCTGAGACCCTATCTGCGCATGGTGAAGCAGCCGAAACTGCCGCATCGGGCGTGATTTCGGTCATCTGTCATAAAAGCTTCATCGAACTGTCATAACCGTGGCATGATAGAGGTCTATGCAGCGGCGTCGTGACGACCACCCCGCCAGGCAGCCTGTGCCGATGAACGATGTTGCCGAAAGACAGAAGGTAATCATGCCGGATGCCGCGGCTCGGATGGAGCCGATATCACGAACCGCGTCCGCCGCGCCGCGAATCGCGGTCCGCGACCTCGATTTCTATTATGGCGCGACTCATGCGCTGAAATCGGTGTCGATCGACTTCCCCGACCGGCAGACCACGGCGATGATCGGCCCCTCCGGCTGCGGCAAATCCACCCTGCTGCGCGTGCTCAACCGGATGTACGACCTGTATCCCGGCCAGCGCGCCGAGGGCGAGGTGCTGCTGGATGATGAAAACATCATCGATCCGGGGACCGATATCAACCGGCTGCGCCGCCGGGTCGGCATGGTGTTCCAGAAACCGACGCCCTTCCCCAAGAGCATTTACGAGAACGTCGCTTTCGGCGTGCGGCTGCACGAGAAGCTGTCGCGCGCGGCGATGGACGAGCGGGTGGAATCCTCGCTCGCGCGCGCCGCGCTGTGGGACGAGGTGAAGGACAAGCTGCACGCCTCGGCATTGGCGCTGTCCGGCGGACAGCAGCAGCGCCTCTGCATCGCGCGCACCATCGCGGTGCGGCCGCAGGTGATCCTGCTCGACGAGCCGACCAGCGCGCTCGACCCGATCTCCACGCTCAAGATCGAGCAGCTGATCGACGAGCTGAAGCGCGACTTCACCATCCTCATCGTCACCCACAACATGCAGCAGGCGGGCCGCTGCGCCGACCGCGTGGCGTTCTTCTATCTCGGCGAGCTGGTCGAGGTTGCCGACGCGATGCAGATGTTCACAGCACCGCGCGAACGGCGCACCCAGGAATACATCACCGGCCGGTTTGGCTGAGGAACGCGACGATGCCGGAAGACTCCAAACATATTTTGAGCAGCTTCGAGGCCGATCTCGGCCGGCTGCGCGACATGATCGCGGCGATGGGCGGTCTGGTCGAGACCGAACTCGCCGATGCGGTGACGGCTTTGCTCACCCGCGATGCGGCGCTCGCCGCGCGGGTGGTGGAGTTCGATACCAGGGTCGATGCCGAGGAGCGTGCGATCGAGCAATTCGCGATCCGCGTGCTCGCCTTGCGCCAGCCGGTGGCGGACGATCTGCGCCAGGTGGTCGCGGCGCTGAAAGTCACCACCGATCTCGAACGCATCGGCGATTACGCGGCGAATGTCGCGAAGCGCACGCTGATCCTGAACGAGGCCGCACCTTCCTATCCGCTCGCGAGCCTCGCCCAGATGTCGCGGCTGGTGCAGGAGAACCTCAAGACCACGATCGACGCGATCGCCGAGGCCGATCCCCAGAAAGCCGTATCGGTCTGGCGCGCCGATCAGATGATCGACGATCTCTACACCACCATCTTCCGCGAACTGATCACCTACATGATGGAGGATGCGCGCAATATTTCGGCCTGCACGCATCTTCTGTTCATCGCGAAGAACCTGGAGCGGATCGGCGATCACGCCACCAACGTCGCCGAACTCACCTATTACGCCGCCACCGGCGAAACCCTGCCGGATACAAGGCCCAAGGGCGATCTGCTCGCCGCCTACGCACGACAGTCGAACCAATGAAGGAGGTGCCGATGAGCGGGAGCGCGAAACCCCTGGTCCTGATCGTCGAGGACGAGGCCCCGCTGGTCACGCTGCTGCGCTACAACCTCGAAAAACAGGGATTCCGGGTGGACGAGGCGGGCGACGGCACCGAAGCCCTGACCAAGATCACCGAATCGCCGCCCGATCTTTTGCTGCTCGACTGGATGCTGCCCACTTTGTCCGGCATCGAGCTGTGCCGCCAGATCCGCCGCCGGCCGGCGATGCGCGGCCTGCCGGTGATCATGCTGACCGCCCGCGCCGAGGATCAGGACGCGGTGCGCGGCCTGGAAACCGGCGCCGACGACTACATCACCAAGCCGTTTTCGCCGGAGGCGCTGATCGCGCGCATCCGCGCCCTGCTGCGCCGGTCCGGCACCGGGCCGGCCAAGTCGCCGCTCATTTTCCACGATATCGAGCTCGACCCCGCGACCCACCGGGTGACGAGAGGGTCGAAGCTGCTGCATCTGGGCCCGACCGAGTTTCGCCTGCTCGAATTTTTCATGCGCCATCCCCGCCGGGTGTTTTCGCGCGAGGACGTGCTGAACGCGGTATGGGGCAGGGATATTCATGTCGAGCCGCGCACGGTCGATGTGCATATCCGCCGGCTGCGCAAGGCGATCAACGCGCCGGGCGAACTCGACCTGGTGCGCACGGTGCGCGCCGCCGGCTATGCGCTGGACGTGGATGTCGCCGCCGTGGCCGCCTGAGGATGTCCGCAACGCCGATCGCCCTGCCTGATCGCTGATCGGGCAAGGTTGGGCGGGCGGATGAGCCGGTGCGCGGTCAGGGCGGCGCGCGCGCGATGGCGCGGCAAAGGACGGGCTGGATGGCGCGGCCGGGCTGGGGCGGCACCTGAACATGGAACGGGATGTGCCGCATCGATGGTGTTTCGGGGGCGGTGTTTGTCCGCGGCTCGGGTGCCGCGGGTTCGGATGATTTCACGATCCGCAGGCAGGTCGGCGGGCGGAGGCCGAGGCTGTGGCACAGGGGACGGAGCAGGCGGCCGAAGCGCGGGTCGTCCGCGATCATGGCGGCGACCTTGGGATCGCCGAGGAAAAAGCGAAGCTGCGAGGCGGCCGTCCTGGATTCCGGCAACGGAGCGAGCAGCCAGCCGAAGCGGCGCGGCAGGCGGAGCGCTTCGGGTTCCGGCGATGCGGGCTCGGACGGTGCGGGTGCAGGTTCGGGTTCGCGCGGCGGTGCCGGAGGGCGTGTCCGCGCGCGGCGCCGGGGCGGGGTCGCGTAGCGGGGCGCGCTGGCGATGGCCTTGAAGCGGGTGGCGATGAAGCGCAGGCGGTTCCAGAGCAGGAGGGTCAGCAGCGGCGATGCGAACGCACCCTTGACGCCCCTGGCGGCGACGGCCTGGCAGAGATACTCGATGATGCCGGCGAAGCGGGCCGAGGGGGTGTTCAGGTTCACGAACGAAACAAGAACATAAATGGCGGGGGGTGGGCAAGGGGCTTGTGCGGGGGCGGATGAAGCTTGTGGATTGCTTCGCTCCGCTCGCAATGACGGTTCCGATTTGTCCCGAACCGCGATATCGGCCGAAGATGGCGCTCTACTCTTTGTTTGGGCGAGCAATTTCATGGCTTTGTGGATCGCTGCGCGATTCCACTTAAAGCCATATTGCTCTAAGATCAGCCCGCGCGGCTTGCGTTGGGATGGCCCCGACGAGGATATCTCCATCGCGGGCCTCCTTGCCGGCCTCGGGGATCAAACGTATTCGGCACATCCTATGTCGAGCGCGGCGTGAAACCTGGTTTCGCGCCCACCGCTCCTATCCTCTCTTCCAAGTATGCGTGCTGGCTTGGCACGGCCCTGCAGAAAGGTTTTGACCGGTCCCTGCGCGGTGTCTACTCTACCGCCTGCACGCCCCTGCGCTGGGGACTTGGCTTCGACTTCCCGCTCCCCCCGCTTTCCATAATGCGCCTTCTAGGAGAGACGATCATGCTGCCTGATCCGCCTTTGTCAGATATAAAACGGGGGTGAGTCGAATAGTAGGAGGCTGCTGGGCATGTGGGCACTTCGATTTTCACGCCAAACAGTGATCGCGGCGGTGGAGGTCATGGAAGGCACCTTCCAGACGCACGAAGAACTAACGCGCGTCCTTTTGAAATTCGGATCTGCATTGAACCAAAATTGCAATGCCGGCTCCCTGTCACGTCGTTTTAATCACCTCATATCATTCTATGATGCCGACCCTGAACACAAAACTGATGACGGTGGTTTTTTGCAGGATGCAATAGTCGAAAAGGGTGTTTTGCTGTTGCCGGTATTCGAATCTTCTGAGACGCCCGAATATTCCGAAGTTCAGCAGACTTTATTGCGGATGCTACGACTTGATGGTTTCGAGGTTAAGGAAAGGAATATCCAACGGACGTTACCTGAAGAGCTCAAACTTCCACAGGCTCAGGATCAAGTCATCCGCCTGCTGGATGCCCACAATTTCGCTACGCCTAAGGGACATTTTGACCAGGCTCTCGACGCACATGCCAGAGGCAATTGGGCTTCAGCTAATGCTCAGCTTCGTGTATTCTTTGAAAGCCTCCTTGACGAGATTGCCATAAAGCTGGACCCAGGAGCTGAGCATCTCGCGAGCAGTGAGAATCGGCGAGAAATGCTCGCCAGCAAAGGATTTCTCGACGAGCAATTGAACGAGTGGGGAAATGGGGGCAAGAATTTTATCAACGGGCTTTGGAAGCGCTTGCATCCGCAGGGCCCCCACCCAGGATTGTCAGACGAGGATGATAGCACGTTCCGTCGGCACCTTGTCCTCCTGACGACGCGGCTGTTACTGATGCGTTTCGACACGTGGCCACCATAAACCCGCTCTGCGAGCCTGGGGTCCGCTGCGACGCGATCATCGATAATGACGACCTCGCCCTTCCTCGGCTTCACGTGGGGCTGAACTAACTAGGTCTGATGACTACGCAAGATCATCATTCTTGTGCGGAATTTTTGATTTTCGCGCCAGACCCGCCCCGTAGGCCGCAGGTGGGTCTTTTCGGTGCAGAAGTCCGGTGCGCCACCGTCAGCCGTCGGGGGTTTCCGGGCGGACATCCGCGATCCAGCGCGCTAGAGCGCGATCGGTTCATGTCGATCACGCTCTACTCATATTTTGGCGAGCAAGTTGGCCGGTTCTGATTGAACGGAATGGTTCAATCAGAACCTACCTTGCTCTAGATGCCCTCTGAGGCCCGGCATGGTCCGGGGACGGCGGACGGAGACCGGAACTCCTCATCTTCATAGGTCCCGGCAGCCCAAGGCATGCGGCGCCGGTCACGGCAGGACGCTCGGCAACCTTACCCCGGAAGCATTTTCGAAAAATCAAACCGAAGCGGCCTCCATTCTCGCGCAGGCCTTTGCGAGCCAGGCCCGCGTTTCGGCATCGACCAGCGGTCCGACGGTTTCCAGAACGCGCGCGTGATAGGCATTCAGCCAGGCGATCGCGGCGGGATCGAGCAGCGGGGCAAGGATCAGCCGCGTGTCGAACGGCGCGAGGGTCAGGGTCTCGAATTCCAGAAAACGCTTCTTCGCGCCGACCGGCGATTCGGTGACCAAGAGCAGGTTTTCCAGCCTGATCCCGTAGGCGCCGGCCTCGTAATAGCCCGGCTCGTCGGACAGGATCATGCCCGGCGCCAGCGGCACCGGCCTGGCGAGCCGGTGGAAGCTGACCGGCCCTTCATGGACCGAGAGATAGGAGCCGACGCCGTGGCCGGTGCCATGGTCGAAATCGAGCCCGGCTTCCCAGAGCGGCGCGCGGGCCAGCGCATCGAGCAGCGGGCCGGTGGTGCCTTCGGGAAACCGCGCGCGGGCCAGCGCGATATGCCCGGCCAGGACGCGGGTGAAGCGGTCCCTGACCGCATCGGGCGGCGCGCCGGGGCCGGTCCAGATGGTGCGGGTGATATCGGTCGTGCCGTCGAGATACTGGCCGCCGCTGTCGATCAGATAGACCTCGTTGGCGCTGATCGCCCGGTTGCTCGCGTCGTCCGCGCTGTAATGGATGATCGCGCCATGTTCGCCGGCACCCGAAATCGCGCTGAAACTCTCGGCGCGGAATTCGGCCGCCTCGCCGCGAAACCGGCGCAACGCGGCGGCGGCGGACAGTTCGGTGAGGCCGCCCGCCGGAGCGGCGTTGTCGAACCAGGCAAGGAAGCGGCACATCGCGGCCCCGTCGCGCAGATGCGCCGCCCTGGCGCCTTCCCGCTCCACGCCGTTCTTGGTCGCGCGCGGCAGAACGCAGGGGTCGTCGCCCGAGACGGTGATCGCTCCGGCATCGTCCAGCATCTGGGTGAAGCGGATCGGCGCGGTCGCGGGGTCGAGCCGGACCCGCTTGCCGCGCAAGCTCGCGAGGGTCTGCGCCATCCCGGCGCGCGGGACGATGGCGACCGAATTGCCGAGATGGGCTTGGGTTTCCGGCGGGATTTTGGCGGGGTCGATGAACAGCACCGCCGAGGAATCGCGCCGGAGCAGGGCGAACGCCAGGGCGAGCGGCGTATGCGGCAGATCGGCGCCGCGCAGGTTGAGCAGCCAGGCGGCGGCGTGCGGGTCGGTCAGCAGCACCGCATCCGCGCCATCCTTGCTGATCGCCTCGGCGATGCGGGCGCGCTTGGACGATGCGGTTTCACCGGCGAATTCGACTTTGTGCGGTACCGCGGGTGCCGCGGGCGGTGCCGGCCGGCCGGCCCAGAACGCGTCGATCGGGTTGTCCACCGGCACCATGGCCAGCCCGGCCTCGGTATATTTCGTCACGCTATTGGCGCTCATCAGCCAGGGGTCGTAGCCGATCCGCGCGCCGGGAGCGGCGGCCTTGAGCCAGTCCTGCGGCGGGGTTTCGGTGATGTGCAGGCGTTCCCACACCGCGCCGTCGGTCTGCTCGGCGAGTTGCAGCGTGTAGCGCCCGTCGGAAAACACCGCGGCGCGCCCGGCCAGCACGATGGCGAGCCCGGCGCTGCCGGTGAAGCCGGTCAGCCAGGCCAGGCGCGCCGCCGAATCGGGCACGGATTCGCCGAGAAATTCGTCGTTGCGGGGCTGGATGAAACCGTCCAGCCCTTGTGCGCGCAGCGCGCCACGCAAGGAGGAGATGCGCGATTTAATCATGACTTAACCAATTTCCCTATATTTTTTGCATGGCTGACACGGAAAACTCTCGCTCCACAAACAGCGCCCGGAGGCCTATGTTGCACTGCGAAACGACGATGACGATCGGCAACGACGAAATGCCGGCGCCTCGTTTCGACCCTAAACCGAAGGTGAAGATCATGGCTACCATCACACGTCAAACCACGCTGGGTTCCCCGATCGCCGACGCGATCGCCTCGCAGGATGCCGCGATCGACGCGGCGCTGCGCGACAGCCTCAACCGCACGGTCGCGCTGTTCGACCGCGTGCGCTCGGCGCTCGCCGAACGCCGCGCCCGGCGCGTTGCCTATCGCGAGCTTTCCGAGCTGAACGATCGCGAACTGGCCGATCTGGGCATCGCCCGCGCGGATATCCACAACGTCGTGCGCGGCAAGTTTCCCGCCCGCGTGTAAAGTCTTCCGGCTGGCCTCATGACAAAACCCGGATCGGGCGCTCATGCGTCCGTCCGGGTTTTTGTTTGTCCCCGCCCCGGTTTTTCGAGAACGAGGGTGGTCCATGCGCCCTCGCGGATGCGCGTCTTGAGCACCAGACCGTGCCGCCGGTGCGCGGATAGTACCCAGCGTGCCTGGGTCTCCAGCAATCCGGCGAGGATGGCGATGCCGCGCGGCGCGAGACTGGCCGCAAGCTGGTGCGCCATTGCCGCCAGCGGTCGGGCCAGGATATTCGCGAACACCAGATCATAGGGCGCGTGCCGCGCGAGCGCGGGGCTGGTCCAGCCATCGGCGCGGGCGGCGCGGAACAGCGGAGCGACGCCGTTCCGCGCCGCGTTGGCCGAAGCGACGCGCACTGCCCGAGCGTCGATATCGGTGGCCAGAACGTGCCGCCTCCAGAGTTTCGCCCCGGCGATGCCGAGCACCCCCGAGCCGGTGCCGAGATCGAGAATTTTCGCCGGTTTTCGTGCCTTGGCGACGCGTTCCAGGGCGCGCAGGCAGCCGCGCGTCGAACCATGCTCGCCGGTGCCGAAGGCGAGCCCGGCATCGAGGATCATGGTGATCCGGCCGGCAAGCGGCCGGGTTGCGATGTGAGTGCCGCGAATCGCGAAACGCGCGCCGATGCGCTGTTCCGGGAAATCCTGGACGTTGCGGGCAAGCCATCCGCCGGCGGCAACCCGAACCCGTTCGATCGCCGGCGTGACTCCGCTGGCGGCTTCGGCGAGGATCAGGGCGGCGGCGAGGTCGTCGTCCGCCTCGCCGATTTCCCGCAACCCCTCGATCATCCAGAGGCCGGTGGCCTCATCGAGAAAAAACCCGACGGTCGCGCAGCAGGAGGATAAGGCCGCCTCGAAGGCTTCCAGGCCCGATTCCGGCACGGTGACCGCGATGCGCTCGATGTATTCAGTCATTATGCGCGCTCGACGAATCGGTCGAGCACACGCTTTTCCCCGGCGCTGTCGAATTCAATGTCGAGCCGGTCATCATCAGTGTCGAGCACGATACCGTAGCCGAATTTCTGGTGGAACACGCGGGTTCCCGGCGCAATTTTGTCGGCGCGCGGCGGCCTTGCCTGGGTGTTCCATTCATCGGCGCCGCGCCGGGCGAGCAGCGGGGTCGCGGTGGCGAAAACCGGCGGCGCCGCAAGACGCTGCTCGCGCGCAAGCGCGGCCGAGCCGCCCACGGAGATACTGTCTTCCGGCAATTCCTCGATGAAGCGGGACGGCACGCTGGATTGCCAGTTGGCGTAGATGCGCCGGTTCGCGCAATGCGAAATGATCGCCCGCTGCCGCGCCCGCGTGATGCCGACATAGGCGAGCCGGCGTTCCTCCTCCAGCGATTTCGCACCGCCTTCGTCGAGCGATCGCTGATTGGGAAACACGCCTTCCTCCCAGCCGGGCAGGAATACCGTGTCGAATTCGAGACCCTTGGCGGCGTGCAGGGTCATCAGAAACACCTTGTCGTCATCGGCCTCGTTATCGTTGTCCATCACCAGGGCGACATGGTCGAGAAAGCCTTCGAGCGTCTCGAAATCGGCGAGCGCGCGGACCAGTTCCTTGAGGTTTTCCAGCCGCCCCGCCGCGTCGGGCGATTTCTGGTCCTGCCACATCGCGACATAGCCGCTTTCGTCGAGCAGCGTGGCCAGTGCGGTGACATGGCCGTCGCGGCGGAGGGTTTCGCGCCAGGCGGCGAATCCGGCGAGCAGGTCGCGCAGCCCATCCCGAGCCCGGCCGCGCAACGTGCCCGCGGCGGCGATGCGCGCGGCGGCCTCGGCGAGCGGCACGCCGTCCGCGCGGCTGCGTTCGTGCAGGGTACGCAAAGCGGTGTCGCCCAGGCCGCGTTTCGGCACGTTGACGATCCGCTCGAAGGCGAGGTCGTCGGCCGGTTGCGCGAGCACGCGCAGATAGGCGATGGCGTCGCGGATTTCGGCGCGTTCGTAGAATCGCAAACCCCCGACGATGCGATACGGCATCCCGATCGCGATGAACCGCTCCTCGAAGGCGCGGGTCTGGAATCCGGCGCGCACCAGCACCGCGCATTCGGCCAGTTTATGCGCGTCGCGGCGCAGCGCCTCGATCCGGCCGGCGACGAATCGGGACTCCTCGTCCGAATCCCAGAAGCCGAGCACCTCGACGCGCTCACCTTCGGCATCGTTGCGGCCGGGATGCAGGGTTTTGCCCAGCCGCCCCTCGTTATGGGCGATCAGGCCCGACGCGGCGGCGAGAATCGGCGCGGTCGAACGGTAATTCGCCTCCAGCCGCACGATTTTCGCGCCGGGGAAATCGGTCTCGAAGCGGAGAATGTTCTCGATCTCGGCGCCGCGCCAGGAATAGATGCTCTGGTCGTCGTCGCCCACGCAGCAGATATTCTTGTGCGCCTGGGCGAGCAGGCGCAGCCAGTAATACTGGACGAGATTGGTATCCTGATACTCGTCGACCAGGATATAGCGGAACCGGCGATGGTAGTCGGCCAGCACCTCGGCATCGCGCTTCAGCAGGTCGGTCGCGAGCAGCAGGAGATCGCCGAAATCCATCGCATTCAGGGCGCGGAGGCGGTCCTGATAGGCGGCATAGAGATCGCGCGCGCTTTCCGCGCCCCAGTCGATATCCTGATCGCCGGGCACCGAATCGGGCAGCAGCGCGCGATCCTTCCAGCGCTGGATGGTGCTCATCAGCCCTTGCGGGGTGAAGCGTTTGGTGTCCATCCGGCGCGCTTCCATCACCTGTTTCAGCAGGCGCAACTGGTCGTCGGGGTCGAGGATGGAGAAATTGGACGTCCGATCGACCCGTTCGGCATGGCGGCGCAGCATTCGCGCGGCGAGCGCATGGAACGTGCCGAGCCAAAGCCCCTCGGCGGGCTGGCCGAGCAGGGATGCGACCCGCTCGCGCATCTCGCGCGCCGCCTTGTTGGTGAAGGTGACCGCGAGGATCTGGCTGGGAAAGGCGCGGCGCGTGAGCAGGATATGGGCGAAGCGGGTGGTCAGCACGCGGGTCTTGCCGGTGCCCGCGCCGGCCAGCACCAGAACCGGGCCGTCGGTCGCTTCGACGGCTTCGCGCTGGGCAGCGTTCAGGCGGTCGAGATACGCGCTCACGAAGCCGGTTTCACCCCGAGAATCCGGGCGATCGCATAGGTCAGATCGGCGCGGTTCAGCGTGTAGAAATGGAATTCGTCGATGCCGTTGGCCTGCAGCGTGCGGACCTGCTCGGCGGCGATGCTGGCCGCGACCATCCGGCGGGTCTCGGCATCGTCGTCCAGCCCGGCGAACATCTCGCCCATCCAGGCCGGCACCGACGTGCCGCCCATTTCGCTCATCCGCCTGGCCTGGGCGAAATTGGAGACCGGCATGATCCCCGGAATGATCGGCGCGGTGACGCCGGCGGCCAGGGCGCGATCGAGAAAGTCGAGGTAATGCCCGGTTTCGAAAAACACCTGGGTGATCGCCCGGTTGGCCCCGGCATCGAGCTTGCGCTTCAGATTGTCGAGATCGGCCTCGGGGTTCGCGGCTTGCGGATGGGTTTCGGGATAGGCGGCGACCGAAATGTCGAAATCGCCGACGCGCTTGAGCCCGGCGACCAGATTGGCGGCATAGGCATAGCCCTGGGGGTGCGGTTCGTAGTCGCCGCCGCCGGGCGGATCGCCGCGCAGGGCGACGATGTGGCGCACCCCGGCCTCCCAATAGCGGCGGGCGACCGCATCGACCTCGTCGCGCGACGCTCCGACGCAGGTGAGGTGGGCTGCCGGGATCAGCGCGGTTTCCCGCACCAGGCGCAGAACGGTCGCGTGGGTGCGCTCCTGGGTCGATCCGCCGGCGCCATAGGTGACCGAGACGAAGCGCGGACCGAGCGGTTCCAGCCGGCGGATGCAGGACCAGAGCTGGGTTTCCAGCGCCTCGGTTTTCGGCGGAAAGAACTCGAAGGAAACCGCCGGCGCCGGCGCGCGCGGGCCCCGCGCCGGCAGGGGCGCGATGCGCGGGCCGGACAGCCAGCGTTCCAGGGCGGCGCGGGGCGGATCGTGACTCATCGGGGCGAACCCTCCTCCTAGCGTTCCGTTTCGGAAATTCGTTTGCATTGCCCGATAGCGTTCCACGAATTTCCGAAACGATAGAACACCAGGAAAATCAAAATCTTCCAGTGTGGCCCGTGATTCCGAAATTCCTAAAATCGCCGCCGCGAGCGGATAGGAATTTCAGAATCGCCACACCAGGATGTCGTGGCAGCAACAGCCGGGCGTTGCAAGGCCGATGCCAGGATGGGAGGCTCATGCCTGATCGCGCGGGCCATCCAGTTGATCGTGCCCGCCCTTGCGCTACATAGCGTCTCGGTAACTGGCCTATCATCGGGTCAGGCGCGGCGGAAGCTGCGCGGAACGAACGCGGGGAGCCGCGCAAAATCGAAGGCGGCTCCGTTCCCGGTGCCGATGAAGGAGGCCCATGGGCATCGCGATCAGATCGATACTCCCGGTTCTTGCGGCGGCCGGCCTGCTCGCCGGGTGTGCGACGCCGCCGCCGAGGAGCAATCAGGCGGCGTACCAGGCATACCAGCAGCAGAACGACCCGCTGAAGCCGATGAACAAGGTTTTCTACCGCTTCAACAATACGCTCGACACCTATGTGCTGAAGCCGGTGGCGCTCGGCTATATCGACGTGACCACGCCGGGGGTCCGCCGGCATGTCTCGGATTTCATGAGCAACATGCAGGCGCCGGCCCAGCTTCTCTACTTCATGGCGTCCGGCAAGCCGCGCGACGCCGGCACTACGCTGGTTCGCTTCCTGGTCAATTCCACCGTGGGCATCGGCGGGATTTTCGACCCCGCCGCCACGCTCGGCTATCGTCACGTCTATACCGATCTCGGCCTGACCCTGGCGGGCTACGGCGTGCCGGCGGGTCCGTATCTCTATCTGCCGCTGTTCGGGCCGTCCGGCGTGCGCGACGCGACCAATATTCCGGCGGATTTCGTGATGACGCCGACCTTCCCCCCGCCGCCCTCGACCGGGCTGAGCATCTTCAACTATTCCAGCGCCGGCCTCAACGTCGTGAATACCCGCGCTCAGCTGCACGGCACGATTTCGAACGTCAAGGCGACCGCGCTCGATCCTTATGCCACATTTCGGAGCCTTTATCGCCAACATCGTGCCGCACAACTCAAGACAATCAACCGGCGCGATGTCGTGACCCCGCCGGCCTGGTATCCGGCCTCGGTGCGGGCACGGATGAAGCATCAGGAATACGGTCAACAGTAGAAAGGATTACTCTATGGCTGCCTATTTCCGCCGCGTTCTGCTCGGCGCCTTCGCCCTGCTGCCCGCCCTGGCGGTCACTCCGGCCGCACGGGCCGCGGCGCCCAGCGCGCCCTCCGCCCAGCATTTCATCAAGCAATCGGGCGACAAGCTCGTCTCGATCATCAACGGACCCGGATCGACCGGCCAGAAAGCGGCCGATCTGCGCAATCTGGTGAACAACATCGTCGCGGTCGATCAGATCGGCAAATTCGTGCTCGGACGCTACTGGCGCGTCGCGACGCCGAGCCAGCGCAGCGAATACATGAATTTGTACCATCAATTGCTGGCCTACAACATCACCACCCAGATCCGCGCCTATAAGGGCGTGACCTTCACGGTCGGGCGGACGCAGACCGGCCCGCAAGGCGAGATGGTGAGCACCGTGGTCACACGGCAGGGGCAGTCGCCCGCTCATGTGCAATGGGTGGTCGACGAGGTGGGCGGTGCGCCCAAGATCGTCGACGTGGTGGTCGAGGGCACCTCGCTGCGCGTCACCGAACGCTCCGACTATGCCAGCGTGATCAACGATCACGGCGGCCAGGTCACCGCCCTGCTCGAGGCGATGAAGCAGCAGCTTCACAAGATGCAGGCCGGATAGGAAATTCTACTCCGGCGGCGATCTGGTGGCGTTCTGCTGTGCTCCGGTGCTCGCACAACACCGCCATCTCGCTCGCCGGAGCGAATTTCCAGATCGAATTTGATTGAACGCCGGTTCGATTTCGGCATCGCTCTTGATCCGGGGCGGCGCCGGGTCTATATCCTCGAAAAATCACATTCTCCAACCTTTACGGAGGTGGCCTCAACGGGCCGCCTTTTTTGTTTGTCCAGCCTGTTCGTCTGTCCGAGACCCGATCCGTGAACGATACAAGACCGCTTCATACCGGCCTCGAAGGCCGCATCGCCGATCTGATCGCCCCTGGGCTCGAATCGATCGGCTATGAACTCGTCCGCATCGCGGTGATCGGCAAGCAGCGCCCGACCGTGCAGATCATGGCCGACCGTGCCGACGACGCGCCGTTCACCCTCGACGATTGCGAGCGGATCAGCCACCTCGTCTCCGCCGTGCTCGACGTGGACGACCCGATCGCCGGCGCCTGGACCCTGGAAGTCAGCTCCGCCGGGATCGACCGGCCGCTGACCCGGGTAAAGGACTGGAACCGCTTTGCCGGGCATCTCGCGAAGATCGAGCTTGACGCGCCGATCGCCCTGGGCCGAAAGCGGATCACCGGAATCGTGCTGGGCGCGGACGAGAGGGTCGCACGGGTGAAGCTTGATACCGGCGAGACCGTCGAATTGCCGCACGCCGATATCAGGCGCGCCAAGCTGGTGCTGACCGAGGATCTGATCAAGGCGGCGGAAACGCCGCCCCCTGCCAATTGATGCTCCGCCAACCGACGAAAAAGAGCGAGATGACCATGGATACCGCGATTGCCCGCCCCGAGTTGCTGCTGGTTGCCGACGCCGTAGCCCGCGAGAAGCAGATCGACCGCGAGGAGGTGCTCGAGGCGATGGAGCAGGCCATCCAGAAGGCCGGCCGCGCGAAATACGGCCACGAGAAGGACATCCGCGCCACCATCGACCGCAAGACCGGCGATGTCCGCCTGTCGCGCTGGACCGAGGCGGTCGAGACGGTGGAGAACGAGGAAACCCAGATCCCGCTGCATATCGCGAAGAAGTTCAAGCCGGATATCGAGCTCGGCGGCCATCTGGTCGATCCGCTGCCGCCGATCGATTTCGGCCGGATCGCGGCGCAGACCGCCAAGCAGGTGATCGTGCAGCGGGTGCGCGAGTATGAGCGCAAGCGCCAGTACGACGAGTTCAAGGACCGGATCGGCGAGATCATCACAGGCACGGTCAAGCGCACCGAATACGGCAACCTCATGGTCGATCTCGGCCGCGCCGAGGCGCTGCTGCGTCGCGACGAGACGATTCCGCGCGAGAATCTGCACAATGGCGACCGGGTCCGCGCCTTCATCTATGACGTGCGCGAGGAGCCGCGAGGGCCGCAACTGTTCCTTTCGCGCACCCATCCGGGCTTTCTCGCCAAACTGTTCGCGCAGGAAGTGCCGGAGATTTACGAGGGCATCATCGAGATCAAGGCGGTCGCGCGCGATCCCGGATCGCGCGCGAAAATGGCGGTGATCTCGCGCGATTCCTCGATCGATCCGGTCGGCGCCTGCGTCGGCATGCGCGGCTCGCGGGTGCAGGCGGTGGTCGCCGAGCTGCAGGGCGAGAAGATCGACATCATTCCCTGGAGCCCGAATCCGGCGACTTTCGTGGTGAACGCGCTCGCCCCGGCCGAGGTTACCAAGGTCGTGCTCGACGAGGAGGCCGGCAAGGTCGAGGTGGTGGTGCCCGATGCGCAGCTTTCGCTGGCGATCGGCCGGCGCGGGCAGAATGTGCGCCTCGCCTCGCAACTGACGCGCTGGGATATCGATATCCTCACCGAAGCCGAGGAGAGCGAGCGCCGCCAGGAGGAATTCCGCCGGCGCAGCTACCTGTTCGTCGAGGCGCTGGACGTGGATGACGTGATCGCCGGACTGCTGGTGACCGAAGGATTTGAAGGAATCGAGGATTTGGCATCGACACCGATTGAAGAACTCGCCGAGATCGAAGGTTTCGACGAGGGCATTGCCACCGAACTGCATCGCCGCGCGGAAGTAGCGATCGAGAAGCGCGCGACCGAAATGGAAGAGCGCCGCCAGGCGCTCGGCGTTTCCGACGAATTGACCGCGGTGGACGGCCTGACGGCGCCCATGCTGGTTGCCCTTGGCGAAGCCGGAGTGAAGACGCTCGACGATCTCGCCGATCTCGCCAGCGACGAGTTGATCGAGATCGTGGGCAAGGACGCGCTGGATGAGGATGCGGCGAACGCGATCATCATGGCCGCGCGGGCCCATTGGTTCGAAGGAGACGAAAACGCTGGCTGACGCGCCGCCGCAGGATATCGCCCCCGAACCGGATGACGAGGCGGCCGATCACACCGGCCCGCAACGGCGCTGCCTGGTCACGCGCGAGCGCCGGGCACGCGAGACGATGCTGCGCTTCGTCGCGGGGCCGGACGATTCCCTGGTCTTCGACGTGGTTGCAACGCTGCCCGGTCGCGGCATGTGGTTGAGTGCAAGCCGCGATGTGATAGAGATGGCGATGAAACGCGGCGTGTTCGCCAGGGTGGCCGGCAGGCGCCTGATGGTGCCGGAACGGCTCGCCGACCGGGTGCAGAGCGTGCTGGAAAACCGGATCGTCGAATTGCTGGGGCTTGCGCGGCGCGCTGGCGCCGCGACCGGCGGTTTCGAAAAGGTCAAGGAATGGCTTGGCTCCGGCCGATGTGCGTTGCTGGTTGAGGCGGCGGATGGCAGCGTGTCCGAGCAGGCTCGTTTGCGTCAGCACCATGCGGTGCCGGTCGTGCACCCGCTGACGGCGGCTCGGCTCGGTGCCGCCTTCGGCCGCGAGAGGATGATGCATGTGGCGATCGGGGCGGGAAAGCTCGCCGGCATGATCGCGACCGAAGCCGAGCGATGCGCAGGAATCGCCGGCGGGGCCGGCGGTACCGGCGCACCCGTTGCCAGTGCGGCCCGGAGCGGGCAGAGAGAGGCCGGCTCGGGCTGAGCGCACCGCGGATGGCGGCGCGATCGGCTTCGGCGGCACGGGTATCGCTGCGGCGATAATGGCTACGGCTAGGACTGCGACTAAGAAACGGACTTGGATACGGACCGGATTATATGAGCGACGACAACGATCAGGGCGAAACCAAAGGGCGGCTCTCGCTGCGGCCGGCGAGCCGCGGCGAACTGGGGCGCACCGTCGATGCCGGTTCGGTGCGGCAGAGCTTCAGCCATGGGCGATCGAAAGTCGTTCAGGTCGAGGTCCGCAAAAAGCGCGGTGGCGCTCCGGCGGCCGCTCCCGAAACCGCCGCCCGTCCGGCGGCGGCATCCTCGCGCGGCGCCGGTCAGGCCGCAACGCCGCCGCGCAGCCTCACCGCGACCGAACAGGCCGCGCGTCAGCGTGCCGTTGCCGAACAGCAGCGCGAGGCGGCGAAACGCGAGGCGGAGCGTCGCGAGCAGGAAAAGATTTCGATCCTTTCCGCCGCCGAAGAGGCCCGTCGTCGTGCGGAGGAGGAAACTCGCGCCGCCGAAGAGGAAGCCCGCCGGCGCATCGAGGAAGAATCCCGTAAACGTGAAGAGGAAGCGGCGCGCGAGCAGGCCGCGATCACGGTCGAGCCCGCGCCGGAATCGGCGCCGCCGGCATCGTCCTCGGCGCCACGCCGGACCGAAGCGCCGGGATCTGTCCCGCCGCGCCGTCCTTCTGCCCCGGCAGCGCCTGGCCCTGCTCTGGAAACCCTGCGGCTCAAGACCGGCCGTGCGGGGGGACGTGAGGATGACGAGGAAGCCCCGCGTGTCGCCCGCCGCCCCGGCGGCGGTGCGGTCCCGGCCCGCAAGCCTGCGGCGCCCGCGCCGAAAAAGACGGTGGATGATCGCCGTCGCGGCGGTGCGCGCATCGACGTTCAGGCCGCGCTCTCGGGCGAGGATGAGCGTGTCCGCTCGCTCGCCTCGGTGCGCCGTCAGCGCGATCGCGAGCGCCGCCAGGCCGAGCTGGAAATGCTGCGCTCCGATCAGGTGCGCGTGGTGCGCGAGGTGATCCTGCCCGAGACGATCACGGTTCAGGAACTCGCGAACCGCATGGCCGCGCGGGTGCCCGAGGTGGTGAAATCGCTGATGAAGCTCGGCGTGATGGCCACCGCGACCCAGACGATCGACGCCGATACGGCGGAACTCGTGGTCGGCGAATTCGGCCATAAATCCAAGCGAGTGTCCGAAGCCGATATCGAGATCGGTCTCGAAGGCGTGCAGGACCGGCCCGAGGACCTGACGCCGCGCCCGCCGGTGGTGACCATCATGGGCCATGTCGACCACGGCAAGACCAGTTTGCTGGATGCGCTGCGCGCAACCAACGTCGCGGGTGGCGAAGCCGGCGGGATTACCCAGCACATCGGCGCCTATCAGGTCACGCTCGAATCCGGTGCGAAAATGACCTTCATCGACACGCCGGGCCATGAGGCGTTCACCGCGATGCGTGCCCGCGGCGCCTCGGTGACCGACATCGTCGTGCTGGTCGTCGCCGCCGATGACGGAGTGATGCCGCAGACGATCGAGGCGATCCGCCACGCCAAGGCGGCGAACGCGCCGATCATCGTGGCGATCAACAAAATCGACAGGCCGGACGCCAATCCCACAAGGGTGCGCACCGAGCTGCTGCAATACGACATCGCCGTCGAGGAAATGGGCGGCGAGACCCAGGATGTCGAAGTCTCGGCGCTCAAGCGCGAGGGATTGGACCGCTTGCAGGAAGCGATCCTGCTCCAGGCCGAGCTTCTCGACCTGAAGGCCAACGCGGATCGCAGTGCCGAAGGTGCCGTTATTGAAGCGCGACTCGATCGTGGGCGCGGCCCGGTCGCTACCGTTCTGGTGCAGAACGGTACGCTGCGTCAGGGTGACATGGTGGTCGCCGGCACCGAGCAGGGCCGCGTGCGCGCCATGCTCGACGATCAGGGTAAGCCGGTTATCGCCGCCGGCCCGTCGGTTCCGGTGGAAATCCTCGGTCTGTCCGGGGTTCCCGCAGCGGGGGAAGCGTTCGTCGTCGTCGAGGACGAGGGCAGGGCGCGCGAGATCGCCGAGTTCCGTCAGCGCAGGCAGCGCGACAACAGCGCCGCCGCGGGCGCTGCCGCGCGCGGCACGCTCGACCAGATGCTGGCGCGGATTCAAGCAGGGGAGCAGAAAGAGGTCGCCGTGCTCATCAAGGCCGATGTGCAGGGCAGCGCCGAGGCGATCCAGGCGACCGTGCAGAAACTCGGCAACGATGAAGTGCGCGTCCGCGTGCTGCTCGCCGGCGTCGGCCAGATTACCGAAAGCGACATCCAGCTCGCCCGCGCGTCCAGCGCGGTGGTGATCGCGTTCAACGTGCGCGCCAACGCCCAGGCCCGTCAGCTCGCGACCCGCGAAGCCGTCGATATCCGCTACTACAGCATCATCTATCAGGTCGCCGACGATATCGAGACGCTGGTGAAGGGCAAGCTCGCTCCGGTGCATCGCGAGAAGTTCCTCGGCTACGCGGAAATCCGCCAGGTGTTCAACATCACCAAGACCGGCAAGGTGGCGGGCTGTTACGTCACCGAAGGGCTGGTCAGGCGCGGCGCGGGCGTGCGCCTGCTGCGCGACGGGGTGGTGGTGCATCAGGGCGAACTGGCGCAGCTCAAGCGCTTCAAGGACGATGTGCGCGAAGTGGCGCGCGGTTATGAATGCGGCCTGTCCTTTGCCGGATTCGGTGACATTCGCGAAGGCGACGTGGTGGAATGCTACGAGACCGAAGTCGTTCCGGCGTAAGCCGTGCCGCTTTAGGCGGCAAGGCGGATCAGGGCCCGTCGCAGCGCCAGCGCCGGGTGGCCGAGGATATCCGCCACCGGCTGGCGGAGCTGTTCGCGCGCACCGAATTCCGCGACCCCGACCTTGCCGGCGTGCGCCTCACCGTGGCCGAGGTGCGGATGAGCCCGGACCTCAAGCACGCCACCGTGTTCGTCTCCCACCTCGGCCATGCCGATGTCGATCGTCTGCTACCGGCGCTGAAGCGGGTTTCGCCGTTCCTGCGCGGCGCGGTGGGCCAGGGAATGCGGACGAAATTCGTTCCCGACCTGCATTTCCAGCCGGATCACGCGCTGGATGTCGCGACCCGGATCAACGAGATCCTGCATTCGCCGGATGTCGTGCGCGATCTCGGCACGTCCGAAAAGCCGGACAAATAGGCATGACCGAGACGCTGCCCGACGATGCCGCCGGCATCGCGCGGGCGGCTGCTCTGCTCCGCGCGGGAAGTTTGGTCGCTTTCGCGACCGAGACCGTCTATGGGCTGGGCGCCGATGCCACCAACGGCGAAGCGGTCGCGGCGATTTTCGCCGCCAAGGGCAGGCCGCGCTTCAACCCGCTGATCTGCCATTACCCCGATGCCGAAGCGGCCTTCGCCGATGCGGTGGCGGATGAGCGGGCGCGCAGCCTCGCCGAAACATTCTGGCCCGGCCCGCTGACCCTGGTTCTGCCGCGCCGGGAGTCCTCGCGGATTTCCAGCCTCGCCTCCGCCGGATTACCGAGCCTCGCGGTGCGGGTGCCGGCGCACCCAGCCGCACAGGCGCTCCTGGCTGCCGTAGGTCGGCCGATCGCCGCCCCCTCGGCCAACCGCTCGGGGCGGATCAGTCCGACAAAGGCCGAACACGTACTGGCCGGTCTCGATGGAAGGATCGATGCCGTTCTGGTCTCGGGACCGACTTCTGTCGGTCTCGAATCGACAATCCTCGACCTGACCGCCGAGGTTGCGGTTCTGCTCAGGCCGGGCGGCACGCCGGTCGAGGCGCTGGAAGCGATCGTCGGGCCGATCAGCCGGATAGACGCCGCCTCTGCGATCACCGCTCCCGGCATGATGGCATCGCACTACGCGCCGCGCCTGCCCCTGCGGCTCGACGCGGTTGCGCCGGAGCCGGGCGAGGCGTGGCTCGGTTTCGGCGCGGCTCAGCCCGAAGCAAGCCTCATGGTTAATCTTTCGTCATCGGGCGATCTGACCGAGGCCGCCGCCAATCTGTTCGGCGCGCTGCATCAACTCGACGCCGAGGGAACCGCGCGCGGCCTGACCCGCATCGCCGTCGCTCCGATCCCCCATCACGGGCTCGGCCTCGCCATTAACGACCGCCTGGCGCGCGCGGCGGCGCCGCGAGCGTAACGCCGGCTTTCAATCCAAGCGGGATGTTGCCACCGAGCAAAAATCAAGAATTTAAGGTCACGCCGGGTTACGCAAGCTGCTTCAGCATGCCCTCGACAGCGTTCGTAAGAACGTCCCCTTCACTTTCCGGCCGGCGTGCCAACCCGATTTCAATATCGGTTAGCGCCGGGAGAGACTGGGAAACGGGCGCACTGACGACGCCTTGTGCCATGGCCGTCGGCAGCAGTGTGGTGACGCCCAGGCCCGCGCGCACGGCGGCATGGATGGCGGTGAGGCTGCCGCTCTCAAAAGCAATCCGCCAACATCGCCCTGCTACGCTCAGAGCCGAGAAAGCAAGGCTACGCCATCGGCATGGCTCGGAGAACATGACCAATGGCAGAGGGTCGATCGTCGCGTCGAAATTTTCCGCCGCCGCCCAAAGCAACGGAACGCGAACGCTCCAGCGCGGCGGGCGTTCGAGGAATTCGGCATCACACAGGGCAAGCTGGATTCGGCCACTATCGAGCGCTGTCCGCGTCTCCGAGCCGAGCAATGCGACCAATTCCAGCGTCGTGTCTGGGTGCAGGCGTCCGAAATCGGCGAACGCCGCCGGCAGAGACGTTCCCGTGAAATCCTCCAGGATGCCGACGCTGCACCGTCCCGAAAGTTTGGCGCGCGGAACGCCGGCCAAGGCTTCACCTGAAAGTGCGAGTATCCGCTCGGCGTAGGGGAGCAATGCGGCACCTGCCGCAGTCAGCGAAACACCCGTCGCCGCGCGCTGAAGAAGTGCCTCGCCGACAATATCTTCCAACCGGCGAAGTTGCTGGCTTAGTGCCGGTTGAGTGCGCCCGAGCGCATGTGCGGCACGGCTGATACTGCCGAGGCGCGTACAGACGAGGAAATTCCTGAGCAATCCGGTATCGAGGTCTATGGCCATAATGAAAACTTATAGGAGGCGGTAAATTTTAGCCAGATCCTTTTGGACGCATCATCTGATATGCCTCACCACTTCCTCAGGGGTGAAGATGATGGCGTTTCAGCTACGCAGACAATCGAACCGACTGACAGGCTCGGGACTCGCTTTAGGCTCGATGCTCAGCGTTCAGTTCGGCGCCGCCATCGCAGTGCCGGTGATGATTACGCACGGCTCGTTCGGTATCACGGCCATGCGATTGGCCTGCGCCGCCGTCGTCATGCTCATGCTGGCCCAGCCGAAAATCTTCCGCTTCGATCGGCGGCAATGGATCGGCACCATCGCACTTGGTGTTACCATGGCATGGATGACTTTGACCTATTTCGAGGCCGTGATCCGCATCCCGCTCGGCCCGGCGACAACCATCGACTTTCTCGGTCCACTGGCCGTCGCCGCGACTGCGCTCAAAGGCTGGTCGAGGCTTGCGCTGCCACTACTCGCGGCGGTCGGGGTCCTGGCAATAACTTATGGCGATAAGGGTTGGCTGCTCGACCCGACCGGTATGCTGTTCGCGCTCGGCGCCGGGTTTGGTTGGGGCGCCTATATCGTGCTGACCCGGCATGTCGGCCGGCTCTTTTCGGAGCAAGAGGGGCTCTGCCTGTCGCTCGTTGTGGCGGCGCTGATAGCCTTGCCGTTAGCGTTTGCCATCGAGCCGTCCGAGCTGTCGCTTGGGCAGCTTCCGGCTGCCGCGGGGCTGGCTTTACTGATGCCGCTGATCCCCTTCTCGTTCGAGATGATGGCGTTGCGGCGAATGGACATGGGCGCGTTCAGTATCCTGATGAGCCTGGAGCCGGCGATTGGGGCTGTCTTCGGATTTCTGATTCTCGGTCAGATGCTATCGATCCGACAGATCTCCGGGATTCTGGCAGTCATTATTGCAAGTATCGGAGCAGTGTACTTAACAACGATCAAGACAGCAGGCGTGGCGATCCATGAATTAGAGCCGAAACTAACATTGTCTAATTCGAAAGCTGACCACAGTTAGGTTCATAATTAACAAAAAAATGCACCACAAGGGGGGGCAAGGAAACAAGCATTTATCGGTTGCATACCCATGGTACGAACATCCCCCATACATCTCCGACATTCAAGCCGACCCGTTACAAACCTTGCGTTCCGCTCATCGAATCACCCACTCCCTACCCGATCCTCCGCACCGATCCCCAACTGCTTGAGCTTGCGGTGCAGCGCGCTGCGCTCCATGCCGACGAAATTCGCGGTGCGGCTGATATTGCCGCCGAAACGCAGTAATTGCGCCTGCAAATATTGTGTTTCGAACACGTCGCGCGCCTGGCGCGCGCGGCGGTGCCGCGTCGGTAAGGGAGCATTGTGTTTACCTCGATCATGCCGAACGATGGCAGACCGCTTCGATATTGTGACCATCCGGGTCGAGAACGAAAGCCCCATAATAATGCGGGTGATAATGCCGGCGCAGGCCGGGTTTGCCGTTGTCGCGGCCTCCTGCTTCGAGTGCTGTCGCATGAAATCGATCAACACTCGCGCGGTCCACGACCATGAACGCCACGTGGACACCCGTGATCGTTTCCGTCTTGAGGTCGATCCAGAAGAACGCCTTTCCATCGGCGCCATAGCCGGCAAATTCGTCTCTTTCGGCATAAAGACGCTCAATGCCGACGATTTTCAGGGCGGCGTCATAGAATGCTGTTGAGCGATCCATGTCGCTGACGCCGATCGTTACATGATCAAGCATTCGCCACCCGATCCTCGGCGCCGATGCCCAACTGCTTGAGCTTGCGGTGCAGCGCGCTGCGCTCCATGCCGACGAAATTCGCGGTGCGGCTGATATTGCCGCCGAAACGCAGTAATTGCGCCTGCAAATATTGTGTTTCGAACACGTCGCGCGCCTCGCGCAACGGCAAGGCCATGATGTCGGCCAGCGGGTCGATCGCCAGGGCGCGGGGCGCGTGCGCGCCGATCTCGACCGGCAAATGCTCCGCACGGAACGGTTCACCCGCTTCGCCCGGATGCATGATCATCAGCCAGTCCATCACGTTGCGCAACTGCCGCACATTGCCCGGCCAGTCATGGACCTGAAGTGCCGCCAATGCCTCGGATGACAGCACGCGCGGCGGCAGGCCCGAGGTATCGGCGGCGCGCTTGAGGAAATGCGCCGCGAGTTCCGGGATATCCTCGCGCCGTTCACGCAATGATGGCACCCGCAGCGGCACCACGGCGAGCCGGTAATACAGATCCTGGCGGAATTTTCCGTTTGCGATCGCGGCCTGGAGGTCGCGTGCCGAACTCGCGATGATCCGCAGATCCACCTTCACGCGGTGGCTGCCGCCGATGCGCTCGAAACTCTGGTCCTGCAGAACGCGAACAATCTTGCCCTGGGTTTCCAGCGGCATGTCGGCGATCTCGTCGAGCAGCAGGGTGCCGCCGTTGGCGCGCTCCAATATGCCCGCGCGGCGCGGCTGGGCGTTGGGATCGGCGCCCGCCTCGGTGCCGAACAATTCCACCTCGACGCGCTCGGGCGCCAGAATCGCGCAGTTCAGCACCATGAACGGGTTGTCGGCGCGCTTGGATTGCGCGTGGATCATCCGCGCGACGACTTCCTTGCCCGCGCCGGCCGCACCGGAGAGCAGCACCCGCGAGCCGGTGGGTGCCACCTTCTCGATGGCGTGGCGCAGCGCGTGAATCGCGGCGCTGGAACCGGTCAGGCTGGAATCGGCGCCGATGCGCAGGCGCAGTTCGGCGTTCTCGGCGGCGAGCCTTGCCGCTTCCAGCGCGCGCTGGACGATCAGCAGCAGGCGGTCGGACTTGAACGGCTTCTCGATGAAATCATAGGCGCCGTGCTGGATCGCGTTCACCGCCATCTCGATCGTGCCGTGACCGGAGATCATCACCACCGGCATATCCGGCGCTTCGGCCTTCATCACGTCGAGAATGCCGAGCCCGTCGAGCGGCGAGTTCTGCAGCCACACGTCGAGCACGACGAGCGAAGGCCGGCGGTCGCGGAACGCGGCGATCGCCTCGTCGGACGATCCTACGTTGCGCGTCGTATACCCTTCGTCCCGCAGGATCGCTTCGATCAGCAGCCGGATATCCGGCTCGTCGTCGACTATCAGGATCTCAGACATCGTTCTCCTGTTCGCTCGGCAAGGTCAGCGTCACGATCGCGCCCGGTCCGTCCTCGCGATCGGTCAGTTCAAGTCCACCATGGTGATCTTCCATGATCTTGCGCACGATGGCGAGCCCAAGCCCGGTGCCTTTCGATTTATGGGTTATATAGGGCTCCACCAGCCGGGCGCGATCATGATCCGGCAGGCCGATGCCATCGTCGATCACCGCGATACGCCGCGTCCCGCCGTTGCTGGTGATCTGGAGCGTTACATGTCCGCCTGGGTCGCCAGGGCGCATCCCGATCGAATCGGCGGCGTTCTGCAGCAGATTGGTCAGGGCCTGACCGATCAGCCTTGCGTCGCAGGGCGCGCGCGGCGCCGGATCGGGGCATTCCACCCGCCAGTTGATGCCCGGATGCGCGCTGCGCTGCAAAATCACCGCCTCGCGCGCGATGCGTCCCAGATCCTCGGATTTGATGATCGGCTGAGGCATCCGCGCGAAGGCGGAGAACTCGTCCACCATGCGGCCGATATCGCCGACATGGCGGACGATGGTGTCGGCGCACTGGGTGAAACTTTCGCGATCGGTGGTGATTTCGCGGGCGAAGCGCCGCTTCATCCGCTCGGCGGAAAGCTGGATCGGGGTGAGCGGGTTCTTGATCTCGTGGGCGATGCGCCGCGCCACATCGGCCCAGGCGGCCTTGCGTTGCGCCGATTGCAGTTCGGTGATGTCGTCGAACGTCACGACGAAGCCGGTGGCCCGTTCGCCCTTCAGATCGGCGCCGATGCGCACCAGGAACACGCGTTTCGCGTTGGCCGTGCCATGTTCGATTTCGCCGGTCGCGGGTTTTTCCGGGTGGTTCTGTGCCTGCTCGACCAAGGGTGCGAAGTCCGGCAACAGATCGACCAGTCGCTTGCCGAGATGGGCGAGCAGATCGAGGTTGAGCAGGATCGAGGCGGTGCGGTTGGGCAGTTCGATCCGCCCCTTGAGGTCGAGTCCGATGACCCCTGCCGAAACCCCGGCAAGCACGGTTTCGGTGAAGCGACGCCGTTCGTCGAGCTGGCCGTAGGCGCTCATCAGCTCGGTGCGCTGCTCGGCGATCTGCCCGGTCATGCGGTTGAAGGCGCGCGACAATCCGGCGACATCGTCGCCACTGTCGCCTTCCGGTACCCGCACCAGGTAATCGCCGCCCCGTACCCGCTCCGCCGCCTCGATCAGATAGCTGATCGGACGGGCGATCTGGTTGGCGAACACCAGCCCGATCAGCGATGCGCCGGACAGCACCAGAAGGGCGACGGTTGCGAAAATCAGCGCGAAAAACACCTCGAACTGCGCGCGGTGATGCTCCAGCCGGTTATATTCGGCGAGCGCCTGGCGGGTGCGGTCGACATGGGCGAGAATCGAGGGATCGATCGGCCGTTCGACCATCAGCATCAGGGTCGGCGTGGCGTCGAGCTGCACCACCGCGCGCTCCAGGGTCGAGTTCGGCGCGCTCCACACCGCGACCTGATGTTTCTCGGCATCCGCGATCTTGTCTTCCGGCGGCAACGTTACGCCCGCTCCCGCGAATAATCCGGCGGAGGCCACCACCTTGTTGGTCAGGGGCTCGAAAATCGCCGACTGGGTCAGCCCGTGAAGCGCGGTCTGCGCGACCAGCAGATTGAGAAACCCCTGGTTGAAGAAATTCTGGGGGTCGCCGTAGAAAATCGGCCCATTCTGATTGAGATCGTTGGCGATCGCCAGCGCGTCGAGCCGGATGCTGTTCTTCTTCGCGTCGAGATAGCCCACCGCGACCTGCTGGCTTTCCGCGAGTGCTGTGCGCACCCGCTGATTGAACCAGGCCTGGATGCCGAGATTGAAGAACACGGCGGCGAAAATCGCGACCAGGATCGCCGGTATCGCGGCGACCCCGCCGAACAGCAGCACGAGGCGCACATGCAGCCGCGCGCCCGCCGCGCCGCGCCGGCTTTCCATCACCACGCGGGTGACCCGCGCCACCAGCACCGTGATGAGCAGGAGCAGGATCGCGATATCGCCGATCGCCAGTCCGAATGCCGAGCCCGAATGGAGTTCGAGTTTGATGCCGCCCGCGAGATAGGCGAAGCTGCCGATGCCGAGCAGCAAGGCCAGGGCCGCGAGAACCAGCGTGGAGACGCGGCCGAGCAGAACGTCCAGCAATCCCGCCCGGATCGGCGACTGCACTGGATTGTTCAGCTCTTGGGTCATCCGGTCCAAACGACGATTCCTTCAGCCGACCCGGCGCGAGACGCCGATATCGTGCTCGCGGATCTTCTTGCGCAGCGTGTTGCGGTTCAGTCCGAGCAGCGCGGCCGCGCGGATCTGGTTGCCGCGCGTCTCGGCGAGCACGAGGCGGATCAAGGGTTCCTCGAAGGCGGCGAGCACACGGTCATACAGCACGCCATCCTCGCCCTTGTCGCGCGCCTCGCCCATCAGCCGGGCGACATGGCGTTCGATCGCCCGCTCGATCGCCTGTGGCGTGTCGGGTGCGGGTTCGGTGCCGTGCGGCGCCGCATCGTCGATGATCGCGCGGTCGGCGAGTTCGGCCTCGACGATCTCATCGGTGATCACCGATTGCGGCACCAAGGCCGCGAAGCGGCGCATCAGGTTCTCCAGCTCGCGCACATTGCCCGGCCAGCGATAGGATGCGAGCCGCGCCACCGCTTCGGGCGTGAGTGTCTTGCCCGGCAGGCCCTCGCTTTGCGCGCGCGCGAGGAAATGGCTGGCGAGGAGCGCGATATCGCCCGGCCGCTCGCGCAACGGCGGCAGGCGGATCGGCACCACGTTGAGCCGGTAGAACAGGTCCTCGCGGAACTGGCCGGAGCGGATCAGCACGCGCAAATCCCGGTGCGTCGCGGCGACGATGCGCGCATTGGCACGAATCGGCTGGCGGCCGCCGACGGTGGTGAACTCGCCTTCCTGCAGCACGCGCAGCAGCCGCGTCTGCGCCTCGGGCGGCATGTCGCCGATTTCGTCGAGGAACAGCGTGCCGCCCGCCGCCTGCTCGAACCGCCCGACATGCCGGTTGGTCGCCCCAGTGAAGGCGCCGCGCTCATGGCCGAACAGCTCGCTCTCGATCAGTTCGCGCGGGATCGCCGCCATGTTGATCGCGACGAACGGGCCTTGCCGCCTGCGCCCGTAATCGTGCAGCGCGCGCGCGACCAGTTCCTTGCCGGAGCCGGATTCGCCGGTGATCATCACGGTCAGATCGGTGGTGGTGAGCCGGGCGATCACCCGGTAGATTTCCTGCATCGCGCCCGAGCGGCCGATCAGCGGCAGATTGTCCTCGGGCGATTGTTCCGGCGCCGCCGGGGTCTGCATCGCCGGCTGCTTCAGCGCGCGATCGACGATGCCGAGCAATTCGCCGAGATCGAAGGGTTTGGGCAGATATTCGAAGGCGCCGCGCTGGGTCGATTGCACGGCGGTCAGGATGGTCGATTGCGCGCTCATCACCAGGACCGGCAATTCGGGCCGGATGCGCTTGATGCGCGGCACCAGGTCGAGCCCGTTTTCGTCGGGCATCAGCACGTCGGTAATCACCAGATCGCCCTCGCCATCCTCGACCCAGCGCCAGAGCGTGGCCGCCGAGGAGGTCGTGCGCACCTGATAGCCCGAACGGCCGAGCGCTTGAGTCAATACCGTTCGAATCGAACGATCGTCGTCGGCGATCAGGATGGTGGGCAGGGTGGTCATGCGCGGTCACTCTCCGTCTGATCCTCGAAGGGCGGCAGATGGATACGAAATTCGGTACGGCCGGGCCGGCTGTCCACGTTGATCAATCCTCCATGATCGGCGACGATTTTGGCGACCAACGCGAGACCGAGCCCGCTGCCCGCCGCCTTGGTGCTGACGAAGGGTTCGAACAAATGACGCCTGATATCCTCGGGGATGCCCGCGCCGTTGTCGCGCACCGCAATGAAAATCGGCAGGTTCGGCTGGCTCCGTGCCGGCGAGGCCGCCAGCCGCACGCCATGCTGAAATCCCGTAAGGAGTTGAATCTCGCCGTCCTGCCGTTCGGTTTCGGAGACCGCCTCGGCGGCGTTCTTGATCAGGTTGAGCAGGAGCTGAACGAGCTGGTCGCGATTGCCGAGCACCGGCGGCAGCGAGGGATCGTAGGTTTCGACGAAACGGATGCGCGCGGCGAATCCCTGCTGCGCGAGTTTGCGGACATGCTCGAGCACGCGATGGATGTTCACCGCGTGCAGATCGAGCTTCTTGTCGCCGAACATTTCCATCCGTTCGACCAGGTTGCGGATGCGGTCGACCTCGTCGCGAATCAGCACGGCGAGTTCGCGGTCCTCGGCGGCGGCGTTGGTCTCCAGCAGTTGCGCGGCGCCGCGAATGCCCGAGAGCGGGTTTTTCACCTCGTGGGCGAGCACCGCCGCCATGCCGGTGATGCTGCGCGCCGCATTGCGCGCGGAAAGCTGCTGGTCGAGCGCACGGGCGGCGGAACTGTCCTGCAGCGTCACCACCAGATGCCCCGGCGCTTCGGCGATCGGAGCGGCCTGAAGCGAGACGCCGCGCCGCGCGAGGCGGTGGCTTTCGATCGCAAGGTCATGCTCCGCGATCGTCGCACCGTCGCGCCGCGCCCGGTCGAGAACCATGAAAATCGGATGATCGGCGGGCAGGATGTCGTGCAGCGGCTTGCCGCAAAGAAACGATGCCGAGGAGCCGAACAATTCCTCCGCGGCGTAATTGACGAACAGGAAACGGTCGTCGGCGTCGAGTTCGATCACCGCGAGCGGCAGGGCGTCGAGCAGCCTTCCGGCTTCGGCAGGCGCTTCGGATCGCCGGGCGATGGCCGGTGCGCGGCGGCGAAACGCACCGCGCAGGCCGCTCATGCCGCCTCCCGCAACGGGGCTTGATGCGCCATGACCCGCTCATACAATCCGGCAATCAGCGATTCGACGGCTTCGGCCTCGTCCAGCCGGTTGACCGCGGCGCGGAACTCCGCGGCACCTGGCAGCCCGCGCGCATACCAGCCGATATGCTTGCGGGCGACCCGCAGCCCGGCGTGTTCGCCGTAATGCGCGCGCATCGCGCGGTAGTGTTCCAGCAGAATGCCGTGCTGGGTGGCGAGATCCGGCGCCGGAATACGCCGCCCCGTGGTCAGGTAGCTTCCGACCTGGGCCGGGAACCACGGCCGTCCATAGGCGCCGCGCCCGATCATCACCCCATCCGCACCGGAGCGCGCCAGCGCCTCCGCCGCCTGATCCTCGGTGGTGATGTCGCCATTGGCGATGATCGGAATCGAAACCGCGTTCTTCACGTCCGCGATGAAATCCCAATCCGCGATGCCCTCGTAAAATTGCTGGCGGGTGCGGCCATGCACCGTGACCATGGCGATGCCCGACTCCTCGGCGATTTGCGCGAGGCGCGGCGCGTTCAGGCTCTGGCGGTCCCAGCCCATGCGCATTTTCAAGGTCACCGGCACATCGACGGCGCGCACCGTCGCTGTCAGGATGCGCGCGGCCTGTATCTCGTCGCGCATCAGCGCCGAGCCGGCCATCTGGCCGACCGCCACTTTCTTGACCGGGCAGCCGAAATTGATGTCGATCAGGTCGGCGCCGCGATCGACCGCGAGCCGCGCCGCCTCGGCCATCGCCTCGGGTTCGCAGCCGGCGAGCTGCACCGAGGACGGCCCGCCGCCACTCACGACTTCGGCCATGCGCAGCGTTGCCGCGTTTTCGTGGATCATCGCCCAGGACGCGATCATCTCGGAAACCACCAGCCCCGCGCCCATGCGCCTGACCAGCCGGCGGAACGGCAGGTCGGTCACGCCGGACATCGGCGCGAGGATCACCGGCACGTCGATGGTCACGGCGCCGCGCGGCGCGCGCAGGACGATCGGCTTGAGTTGCGGGATGGATTGCTGGTCCGTGCTCATGATTTAAGCACTACAGGCGCGGGCATTGACGCGCAATCGTTCAATCGCCAAAGCCGCCTGCATTACGCGCATTACCGGAGACACGCATGGACCTGAAATCGCTCATCGCCACCGGCGCGCTGCCGCGGGTCGGCACGGGCTTCGACGTTCACGCGCTGGCGGAAGGCCGCAAGCTCATCCTGTGCGGCGTCGAGATTCCGCACGACAAGGGGCTCGCCGGCCATTCGGACGCCGATGTCGGCATTCATGCCCTGTGCGACGCGCTCTACGGCGCGATGGCCGAGGGCGATATCGGCCGGCATTTCCCACCCGGCGAGGCGACCTGGAAAGACGCCGATTCCGCGCGATTCCTGCGCCACGCGGCGGGGCTGGTCGCGCATAAGGGCGGCGCGATCGCGAACGCCGACGTCACCCTCATCTGCGAGCGGCCGAAAATCACCCCTCATGCCCCCGAAATGCGCGCGCGTCTCGCGGAGCTGATGGGGATTCCGATCGACCGGGTTTCGGTGAAGGCGACCACCAGCGAGCGCCTCGGCTTCACCGGGCGCGGCGAGGGCATCGCCGCCCAGGCGGCCGCGATGGTGCTCCTGCCGCTCGGCTCTTGATGGCACTTGCATTATTCATGACCATATGATATGACTAGTCATATAACATGACTGTATGAGACTATTCATGATCGACACTCAGACGATCGGCGCCGCCGAATTCAAGGCCAAATGCCTCGACATCCTGGATCGGCTGGCCAGCCATGAGCTTGAGCGCGTCACCATTACCAAGCGCGGGCGCATCGTCGCCGTCCTGACCCCGCCTGACGACGATGTCGCGGCAGTACGCGGATTGCATGGCTTCATGCGCGGTTCGGTCGTCATACCATCCGGTTTCGACCTCACCGCGCCGGTCGCGGATGAAGATTTCATTGCCGCTCGGGGCGACCTGCACGGATGAACGGCGCCACGCCCGGCGTTCTGCTGGACACCTGCGCTTTGATTTGGCTCGCCAACGGGGATGCCATCGCCGATGCCGCACGAGACGCGATCATCGCGGCGGGCATCGACGGCGCCATCCATGTCTCGCCGGCCTCCGCCTGGGAAATCGGCATGCTCAGCCGGTCAAGACCGGGACGGGACGCGCCGTTGCAGTTCCTGCCCGACCCGAAAACCTGGTTTACCCGACTCATGGCGGGGCCGGGTATCCGCGACGCGCCGATCACGCCGGACATCGCGATCGACGCTTCGTATCTGCCGGGCGAGCCGCATGGCGATCCGGGCGACCGGCTGATCATCGCGACCGCGCGCCATCTGGGCGTACCCATCGTGACGCGCGACCGCAAAATCATCGCCTATGCCGAAGCTGGATTCGTCAACGTCGTGGCGTGCTGATCTGCATTCGCCATGTGAATCGGGGCACGGACACTCAGGCACCCGCCTTCGCCAGGAAGGCAGCGAGCTTGTCGAACGAGCCGCCAGGGCCGGTCCAGCCTTTGTCGTAGCCGTCGCGCAGGGAAAGATCGGCGAAGCCGGTCTGGTGCAGGGTCATCATTGTGCCGGCCCCGTCGGGACGGAAATCCAGCGCGATCACCGTCTCCTTGTTGTTGTAATTGCCGACCCAGGTGAACACGAGCCGCCGGGGCCGGTCGATCTCGCGATAGGTGCCGGCGATCTCGATTTCCCGACCGTCCGGCATGGTCATGGCGACGGCGAAACCGCCGCCGATGCGGGGATCGAGATGCACGACCCGGCAGGCCGCGCCGCCGGGCGCCAGCCATTCGCCCAGCATTCCGGTGGTCCAGGCGTCGAACACCCGCTCGGGCGGAGCCGCGAAGCGGCGGGACAGATCGAGGGTAAGGGATGCATCAGCGGTTGCGTCCATGGTCGTCTCCTTCGGTTTGTTTGAGATGCTCATCGAGCCGGTCGAACGCCTCGGTCCAGAACCGGCGGTAGTGCTCCAGCCAGTCGCGCGCCTCGCGCAGCGCATCGGCGTTGAGGCGGCAGCGCCGGTGCTGGCCGCTCCGTTCGCGAGTAATCAGCGAGGCTGCCTCAAGAACCCGCAGATGCCGGGAGATCGCCGGCAGCGAGATGCTGAACGGTTCCGCGAGTTCCCCCACGGTTGTCTCGCCCAAGGCGAGGCGGGACAGGATGGCCCGGCGGGTCGGGTCGGCGAGGGCGGCGAATGTGGTGTCGAGATTTATCATTTAACGTATTAGTTAAATAACTAGTCGGTTAAGTCAAGAAGTTTTTTGCCATTCCCGAACCCGGCATCGACCATGACATGGCGGGGTAGCGGGGGCGGGGTAGCGGGGGCGGGGTAGCGGGGGCGGGGTGGCGGGCGCGGTGGCGCGTGTCGCATTGGCGGCGTATAGGGCGCGGAAACAGAAACGGGGATCGATCGATGAGTGCCACGCCTGCCAGCAAAACCCGCGTCACCGCCCTGCCGGGCGACGGCATCGGCCCCGAGGTGTTCGAGGCGACGCGGCGCATTTTCGAGGCGGCGAACGCGCCGATCGAGTGGGAGATGGCCGAGGCGGGCGCTGCCGTGTTCAAGAAGGGCATCGCTTCCGGCGCGCCGCGCGAAACTCTCGACAGTATCGCCAAAAACCGCCTCGCCCTGAAAGGCCCGCTCGAAACCCCGGTCGGCTACGGCGAAAAATCGGCCAACGTTACCCTGCGCAAGCATTTCGAGCTCTATGCCAATATCCGCCCGGTGCGCGAGCTGCCGGGCATCAGGACGCCGTTCACCGGGCGCGGCATCGACATGGTGATCGTCCGGGAAAACGTCGAAGACGTCTATGCCGGCATCGAGCACATGCAGACACCCGATGTCGCGCAATGCCTCAAGCTGATGACCCGCCCCGGCTGCGAGCGCATCATCCGCGCCGCCTTCGGCCTCGCCATCGCCGAGGATCGCAAGAAAGTCACCTGCGCCACCAAGGCGAACATCATGAAGCTTACCGAGGGCATGATGAAGCGCGTCTTCGAGCAGGTCGGCCCGGACTACCCGGACATCGCGCGCGACCACATCATCATCGACAATTGCGCGCACCAACTGGTGATCGCGCCCGAGCAGTTCGACGTGATCGTGACCTCGAACATGAACGGCGACATCATTTCCGACCTCGCCGCCGGGCTGGTGGGCGGCCTCGGCATCGCGCCGTCGGCGAATCTGGGCGATCACGCGGCGATTTTCGAGGCGGTTCACGGCTCCGCGCCGCAAATCGCCGGCAAGGGGCTCGCCAACCCGACGGCCCTCTTATCGGCGGCGATCATGATGCTGCGCCATATCGGTGCGTTCGAGACCGCCGCGACCATCGAGCAGGCCCTGTTCATCACCCTGGCCGAGGGGCAGAATCTGACCGGCGATCTCTCGCCGCGCGGCCACGGTGTGGGTACCGACAAATTCGTCGGCCAGGTGATCGCGAATCTGGGGCGCGCCAGCAATCAGCCCTCGCGCGACTATCACCCGCTCAGCCTCACGCCCTGGCCGAACCTCACCGCCCATACCGAGCCGAAAACCCGTGAGCTGCTCGGCGTGGACGTGTTCATCGAAAGCGACCTGTCCGCCGCCGAACTCGGTGCTTCCCTGGCCCAGCTTGCCGAAGGCAGCGCGCTGACGCTCGACTCCATCTCGAATCGCGGCGTGCAGGTCTGGCCCTCCACCGGCGGGCAGACCTTCCTGGTCGATCATTTCGATTGCCGCTTCATGCTGAAGGAACCGGCGCAGGGCAACGGGCCGCAGGGGATTTCCGATCTCGTCAAAGCGATCGGGCAGGAACATTCCTGGATGCATGTCGAGAAACTGCAGCGTTTCGACGGCAAGGACGCCTTCGAGCGGCCCCAGGGCGAAGCATGATTCGAAGTATCGGGCGATTGTTTTCTGTAATCAGAAAATATAAATAATAATTTATAGCACTTAATCAGGTTGTTTTTGAATTATTTTGACCAATCTGTAGGAACGCAGATAATTGTGACGAGACAATATCTGACCCTGTCACGCATTATTTGTAGTTTTTCGGAGCCGCATTGCGCCGAATTACCGCGCGATCTGCGCGGAAACCCCTATAAAGGATATCAAAATGGCCGAAACCAGTCACCAGAACGCAGCAAAATCACACGAAGATGCGGCCAAGGCCCATCACACCGCCGCGGAACACCAGGGCAAGGGTGATCACAAGGCATCGCTCGAGCATTCGCAGAAGGCCCTCACCCAATCCGAGATGGCGCACAAGCACTCGACCGAAGCCCATCAGAAGTCGAGCCAGCACGCCAAGGCGGCCTGATCCCGCGACGCGCCTGACCGCCCATTCAGTCAGGCTACGTGCGAAAAGACGATCGGAGAACGATCCGGGGATTGCCTCGGGTCGTTTTTTTTGCGTTTTCGGCGGCTGGGTTCCCGTCGAAACCCTCATCGATCCGCAAAGCCATGAAATTGCTCGCCCAAACAAGGACCAGAGCGTGATCGGCTGAAAATCATCGCGCTCTATTGTGTCTCGATATGCGGCGTGAAGCGTCGATCGCAAACGACATCAGCTTGGCGCGATCGGTCCGAACTCCCATGTCCATCGCATGGAGGCGGTCTCGAACGATGCGCGTGCCGCCGGCGGCACGCTGCGCGAGACCGCGCCGCGCAAGGCGCCGCCCGGCTTCGCCGCGGTCAATTTCTTCCTCGCCGATGTCGCCGGCGGGCTCGGCCCGTTCCTGCCCACCTGGTTCGCCGAGGCGCTGCACTGGTCGCCCGAGGGCATCGGCCTGCTGATGACGGTGGGCGGCGTGTTCGGTCTTGCATTCAACACGCCGGGCGGCGCGCTGGTGGACCGGCTTGGCCGGCCGAAGCTGATGGTGATGGCCGGGTCGGCGCTGATCCTGCTCGGGGTCGCGACCATGGTGATCGGCCATGCCTTGCCGTTCGTGGTGGCCGGCGAAATCATCCAGGCGGTGGGCGCCGCCGTTGTAGGGCCGGCGATGGCGGCGGCGACGCTCGGTTATGTCGGAAGACAGCATTTTCCCAGCCAGCAGGGGCGGAATGCGGCCTGGAGCAATGCCGGCAACGTCTCCGCCGCCCTGCTGGTCTTCCTCGGCGCGAAGCGGTTCGGAGCGAACATGCCGCTGCTGGTTCTGGCCGGCATGGCGACGCTCACCCTGGTTGCGCTGATGCTGCTCAGGCCGCCATCCGGCGCGATTGCCCGCATGGGGCTTGCCGCCGGGAGCAAGCCGATGGGCTGGCGCGATTTCGTGCGTCAGCGGCCGATATTCATCTTTGCCCTCACCCTGATGTTCTTCCATCTCGGCAATGCCGCGATGCTGCCGCTGCTCGGGCTGCGCCTCGCCCATTTCGGCGGCCAGGGTGCTGCCGGCAACGCGACGCGCTGGATGTCGATCTGCGTGATCGTTTCGCAGATCGCGATGATCGCGGTGGCCCTCGTGGTTGGCCGGCTCGCCGAGCGCTACGGGCGCATCCCTTTGCTGATCGGCGCCTGTGCGATCCTGCCGGTCCGCGCCGGGATCGCGGCGTTCGGCATCGCACCGGTCTGGCTGTTCCCGATCGAGATCCTCGATGCGATGGGGGCAGGGACGCTCGGCGTGATAACCCCGCCGCTCGCCGCCGATCTGTCCTGGGGATCGGGCCGCACCCAGACCGTGCTCGGTTTCGTAATGACGGTGCAGGGGATCGGCGCTTCGCTGTCCAACGCGCTGGGCGGCACGCTGATCGGGCTGATCGGCTGGAAACTCGCCTTTCTCGGCCTTGGTATCCCGCCGCTGATCGCCCTTGGTCTGGCGTTCACGCTCCGGCGTATCACGCTGACCGTTTCGCCTCGATCCGGTCCCACATCGCCTGTTCCAGATGCACGCCGGTGAAACGCGCGATCTGCTGGATGCCGGTGGGCGAGGTCACGTTGATCTCGGTGAGATACTCCCCGATCACGTCGATGCCGGTGAACAGCAGCCCGCGCTCCTTCAGAACCGGGCCGATGCGCGCGCAGATCTCGCGGTCCCGCGCGGTCAGTTCGGTCGGCTGCGCGACGCCCCCGGCATGCATGTTCGAACGCGCATCGCCCTCGACCGGCACCCGGTTGATCGCGCCCATGGCCTCGCCGTCGATCAGGATGATCCGCTTGTCGCCCGCGCGCACGGCGGGTTCGTAGCGCTGCACCATCAGCGGCTCGCGCGAGATGCCGAAATGCAGATCGAGCAGCGCGCCCAGATTCTCGTCATTCGGCTGGATGCGGAAAATTCCCGCGCCGCCGTTGCCGAACAGCGGCTTGACGATGATGTCCTGGTAGCGCGCGCGGAAATCGCTGATCGCCTGCCGGTTCCAGGCGATCAGCGTGGGCGGCATCAGATCGGGGAATTCCATGACCAGCAGTTTCTCCGGCGCGTTGCGCACCGAAGCCGGGTCGTTCACCACCAGAGTCCTGGGATGGATGTGTTCGAGCAGATGGGTCGCGGTGATATAGCCCATGTCGAACGGCGGGTCCTGACGCATCAGCACCACGTCCATGGTCGAGAGATCGACGATTTCAGGCTCGCCGATCGTGTAATGAGCGCCCGGCTCGCGCCGCACCGAAACCGGCCGCACCCGCGCGCGCAGCACGCCGGCTTCCAGCCACATATCGCGCACCAGATAATGCCAGAGGCGATGGCCGCGCTTTTGCGCTTCCAGCATGAGCGCGAAGCTGGAATCGCCGTCGATATCGATGCTGTCCATCGGGTCCATCTGGACCGCGACCCGCAAACCGCTCATGCCCACTCCATCCTGCTTCGGCTCGCTCCTCTATCAGGAGGCGCGGTTCTGTTCCAGGCTGGCAAGGCAGGAGGCTTGGGATATCCCGCGCGGCATCGGTCTCGCGGTCGCGACTTCCGGCTGGCCGGCACTGCTCGGATAGAAAATGACGTCGAGCCGGCAGACCCGCGAATCGTAAAGCCAGACCTGGGCCGGCCCGTCGATCCGCCGCAAGGCGGGCGCGCCGAGTTCGGCTTGCAGGCTGGACGGCGTGGCGCCCACCAGGGTCGCCGGGGCGGCCGATCCGGCGTTTGCGGCCGTACGGGGCGCGGGAGTGGCGGCGCATCCCGCCAGCGCCAGCGGCACCGAGGCCATCAGCCACCAAATTGGGCGTGTCCGCTTCACGGTTCGCCGATCCGGCGTCCGATTTCCGTCAGTCGGTCTTGGCGCCGCTATCGGTGATCATTTCGATCCGGCCGGTGATCTGGCCGCCATCCTCGACCTGCAGGCGCTTGCAGCGGGCGGTGCCGAGCACCTTGCCGGTTCCGCGCACGATCAGCGCGTGGCGCGCGGTCAACGTGCCGTCGATCGTGCCGGCGATCTCGGCCTCCTCGACCTCGACCTCGCCCTTGAACACGCCGCCCTGGGCGATCGCGAGCTCGGTCGCATTGATCATCGTGGCTTCGACGGTGCCTTCGACCACCAGGCGTTCGGCGTCCTGCACCACGCCCTGCACGCTGATGCCCCGGCCGACGACCAGGGTACGGCGCTCGGCGGCTTCCGGCGCACGAGTGCCGGTGGGACGGAAAGCAGCGCCGGGCAGCGGCGAGGCCGGCTGGGTCGCCGGCGCGGGTTGCGGCTGGGTCGGAGCGAAGGGGGAACGGGCCATGGGCGTCTCCTTTTCGGTAGGCGTAATGTCGGCGGATCGCGGGCTCGGAGATGGCGTCGCGGGGCGGAATGGCGGCATGCTGAGCCCGTCATCCGAAGCCTGCTGAGACGATTGCGTGCCGGTTTCCTGCGAATCCTGGTCATGTTTCGGGTCGGATTGCTGGTCGTCGCGTTTCAGGAACTTGATCACGGAACCTCCACTCGCATCGCGGTCTCGGCAGCTAGCACGCACGGCGCGCGCCGGACAATGACCGGGCGGCCAAAAAACCCGAGTTTTCCCCAAGGTTCCGCAATCCGATCGATTATCCGCGCGGCAATGCACCGGCCATGTCTTGGCCGATACTTGGTGCGGGCCGCCGGGGATGTTAGGCGGACGTGACCATCCATCACAGGAGACGGCGATGACCGCAACGCGGCTCGATCTGATCGGTATCGGCAATGCGATCGTCGATGTTCTGGCCCGCACCGACGATGCGTTTCTCGATCGGCACGATATGCGCAAAGGGTCCATGGCGCTGATCGATGCCGGGATGGCGGAGCGTCTCTATGCGGCGATGCCGGCCGGGCAGGAAGCCTCCGGCGGTTCGGTCGCCAATAGCTGTGCGGTGGCGGCCGGTCTCGGCGCGCGGGTCGCCTTTCTCGGCAAGGTGGCGGACGACCAGCTCGGCGCCGTGTTCGCGCACGACATGCGGGCGATGGGCGTATATTACCCCACCGAACCGCTCGCCGGCGGCGATCCCACCGCGCGCTGCCTGATTTTGGTGACCCCGGACGGCCAGCGCACCATGAACACCTATCTCGGCGCGGGCGGCGCGTTCGGCCCGGACGATCTCGACGCCGGGGCGATCCGCTCGGCGGCGATCCTCTATCTCGAAGGCTATCTGTTCGACCCCCCGGCGGCGCAGGAAGCGTTTCGCGAGGCGGCGCGCATCGCCCGCGCGGCGGGTCGCCTTGTCGCCTTGTCGCTCTCCGATCCGTTCTGCGTCGACCGCCACCGCGCCGGGTTTCTCGACCTGATCGCGGAGGGCGTGGATATATTGTTCGCCAATGAAGCGGAAATCCGTGCCCTGTTCGAACGGAACGATTTCGAGAGCGCGGCTGATGCGGCGGCACGATCGGTGCCGCTCGCGGCGCTGACGCGAAGCGAGATGGGCAGCGTGATCGTCGAAGGGGCGACCCGCCATCGCGCCGATGCGGTCCTCACCGACGTCGTCGACACCACCGGCGCGGGCGATGCCTATGCGGCGGGATTCATGGTCGCCCTGTCGCGCGGCGAGAGTCTTCCCGCCTGCGCCGCACTGGCAAGCCGCACCGCCTCGGCCGCGATCGCGCGGATCGGCGCGCGGCCGGATGCGGCAACTCTCGCGGCGCTGATGCGATAAAGCCTCGCCGCCATCGAATCGGCGTGGCCCGTTAACGATTTGGCAAGATTCTTCTGCTGATATGCAGGCCTGAAAACCGGCTTCGCGGCCTTCTCAATTGAAGCCGCGCAGCCGCCGGGAAAATCCCGGCGCCATGCCATTCATCATCGTCGCGCTTCGGGCGCCAGCCTCGCGGCGTGCAGGAGAATCGACCATGCTCGACTATGCGAAAACCTGGCTCGCCGTACGCGGGATTTCTCTCGTCAACGACAAGCGCGGCGTGACCGCGCTGGAATATGGGCTGATCGCGGCGCTGATCGCCGCCGCGATCGTTACTGCCGTTTCCACCCTCGGAACCGATCTGAGTACGTTGTTTACCAACCTCAGCACGCATCTCTGATTACGCACGAGCGGGGCGAGAAATTATCGTTCCTCATCGAGGCAAACACTCATGCTTTTGCGAGTCTCTTTATTCTGTCTATTGGCGATCGGTCTCGCGGGTTTCGGCACGGTGGCCTGGCTGGATCTGCATCCGGCCAGGCCGCACGAAGCGGCGCCGCATAAAATCCTGCTTCTTGCGACCGCGCATGCGCTGCGCGCGGGCAGCCTGATCCAGCCGGCCGATTTCACCGCCCTGGTCGAGCACGGCGCCAGGGCGCCGCTCGGCACCGTGCCCGATACGCCGTTCAACCGTTCGTCCTATACCGGCGCCATGGTGCGCCATCCGCTCGGCGCCGATGCGCCGATCGTGGCGGGCGACGTGATCCGCCCCGGCGATCACGGCTTTCTCGCCGCCGTCCTGCAACCCGGTATGCGCGCCGTCTCGGTCGGGGTCGATGCGGTCACCGGCACCGCCGGGCTGATCTGGCCGGGCGATCACGTCGATCTTCTGCTCACCCAGCAGCTCAGCGCGCCCAATCTGCCGCCCGCGAAAAGCGTTGCCGCCGAAACCGTCCTGTCCGATGTGCGGGTCATCGCGATCGATCAGCGCCTGGTTCAGGGTGCCGACGCGAAAACCCGGCCGCGCGCTCTCGCGCGCACCGTCACGCTCGAAGTCACGCCAGACCAGGCCGAGCGCGTCGCCGTCGCCGCCCATCTCGGTCCGCTGTCGCTGATCGTCCGGCCGACCGATGCGGCAAAGCTGCCGCGTCCCGCACCGCCGCCGGTCTATAGCGGTCAGGTTTCCCCCGCGCTTGCCGCGGTCAGCGCGCCGATGGCGGCCGACAGCGTCACCGTGTTTCAGGGACCGGCGCGGCAGACCGAGTTCACTCCGCGATGAGTCGTCCCGGCGGCAAAATCCTGCGGGATCGTTCATGAACGTTCCGCCAAATCAGGTGTTGGATGTGTCGCATTTCTCATGCCCGTCCGGCGCGCATCCGGGACGGTCCGGTTTTGCGGGTTTCGTCGGCGATGCCGACACTGTCCACATTCTGAGGACGGTGTTCGGCCCCGCATTCCCGGCCGGGCTCGAATTGCACCGGCTTTCGTTCCGGGAGACGGTCGGTCATCTGCGCCGGGTCGAAACGCCGGCGACCATCCTGGTCGATATTTCAGGAGAGGACCAGCCGCTCACCGCGATGCTTCAGCTTGAGAGCGTGGTCGATCCGGGGACCAGGGTGCTGGTGATCGGCGATAACCGCAGCGTCAGTTTCTACCGCACGCTCACCCGGAATCTCGGTGTCAAGGAGTATCTTCCGAAACCGCTCGATGCCGCGGCGGTGGCGCGGGAATTTCTGCCCTGGGCGGCCGGTGGAATTCCTGAAATCGACTCCGCCCGCGGCGGTGCGATGATTGCCATTTGCGGCACGCGCGGCGGCATCGGCGTGACGACGCTTGCCGCCAATCTTGCCTGGTTGGTCGGGGCGGAGACGCGCCGACATACCATCCTGCTCGACGCCGACCTGCATCGCGGCAGCGGCGCGCTGGCGATGAACGTGCCGCCGAGTACCGGCCTCAGAACCGCGATCGAGGCGCCGGACCGGATCGATCCGCTGTTGATCGAGCGCGCCGCCCATCCCGCGGCCGAACGCCTGCATGTGCTGGCGGCCGAGGAACCATTGACCGAGAAATTCCCCTATCGGCCGGGCGGCGGAAGGGCGCTTTCGGCTGCCTTGCGCCAGCGCTATAATTTCGTGATCGCCGATATTCCGGCGCGTCCTTTCGGTTTTGCCGCCGAGATTCTCGCGCTTGCGCAACAGCGTGTCCTGGTCGTCGACGCCACATCCCAGAGCCTTGCCCATGCGTGGCGCTGGCTCGGCCGTCCGCCGGGACCGATGCAGGCGACCCGGCCCATTCTCGTCCTCAACCGCTACCAGCGGCAGCGCCAGATGATGCCGAGCCGGATCGAGGCTTTGCTGAAGACGGAGATTGCCGTGGTCGTACCCGATATCGCCCAGGCGGCGTCACGCGCCGCCGATCTTGGCGAGGTCATCGTGACCAGGAAAGGCAAGTTCCGCGACGCGCTGATCGAACTCGCGCATGTGGTTGGCGCGGGTGCCGCCACGGTTGGCGTGTGATGGACGCATCGCCGGTATTCGGCCGCCGCTCGACCACCCAGCCATTCGACGGGTCGATCGGCTCAGGCAAAATCCAGGCGGGCGTCCGGCAAAAAGACGTCGATCTGATCCGCGCGCTTTGTCTTTCGAAAATCGACGCGTCGGTGATCGCATCTCTGTCGCAGTCGCGGCTGCTCCATACGGTCGAGGTTCTGCTCGCCGAACTGGCAACCGAACACCGGATTCAGTTCAACGGCCGCGAGCAGCGCCAGATTGCGGCGGAACTGGTCGACGACATGCTGGGCCTCGGCCCGCTGGAGCCCTTGCTGGAAGACGACACGATCACCGACATCATGGTGAACGGCCCCGAGAAGGTGTTTGCCGAGCGCAGCGGCAAGCTGGACCAGTTGCAAGTGCGATTCCGCGACTCCGCGCATCTTGCCAATATCTGCCAGCGTATTGCCGCCTCGGTCGGGCGGCGGGTCGACGAATCGAGCCCGATGGTCGACGCAAGGTTGAAGGACGGCTCGCGCGTCAACATCGTGCTGCCGCCGCTCGCGCTCGACGGCCCCTGTTTGTCGATTCGCAAATTCGCGAAAAAGCCGATCAGTTTCGCGCGGCTGATCGAATACGGCTCGCTCACGCCGCCGATCGCGCGCATTCTGGAAATCGCCGCGCGGTGCCGGCTCAACGTGGTGATTTCCGGCGGGACCGGCTCCGGCAAGACCACCTTGATGAACGCGATGAGCAGTTTCATCGACCCGGCGGAGCGGGTCGTCACGGTGGAGGACGCCGCCGAATTGCAGCTTCAGCAGCCCCATGTGGTCCGGCTGGAAACCAGGCCGCTCAATCTCGAAGGCAAGGGCGAAATCAATCAGCGTGACCTGTTGCGCAACGCGCTGCGCATGCGGCCGGACCGGATCATCATCGGCGAGGTGCGCGGGCCGGAAGCGTTCGACATGCTCCAGGCGATGAACACCGGGCATGACGGCTCGATGTCCACGATTCATGCGAACAATACGCGCGATGCGCTGGCGCGGATCGAAAACATGGTTCAGATGGCCAGCATGGGCCTGTCGCTGCGGGCCATCCGCATGCAGGTCGTCTCCGCGGTCAACCTGATCGTTCAGGTCGAACGTCAGCGCGATGGCGGGCGGCGCGTCGTGCAGCTGACCGAAATGTCGGGAATCGAGGGCGAAACTCCGCTGCTGAACGACATCTTCAAATACGAAATGCAGGGCGAGGACGCGACGGGGCGGCTGCTCGGCCGCTACATCGTCTCGCGCATGCGGTCGAGCTTCCACGAACGCCTGACCTATTTCGGCCTGTTGCGATCCTGGTCGGCCGCTCTCGAAGAGGCATGCGGCGCATGACCGATCTGCCGGTCCTTCTGGCATTGAGCCTGATCATGACGATCGGCCTGGTTTTTCTGGCCGTCAATGTCGTCCATGCCGACCGGCACGAGCGCCGGATGGGTTTGCGGCTCAGCCGCGTCACCACCGGCCTGATCGTCCAGGACACCGACCGGAGGCCGGAATCCGCCAAGATTCTGGAACGATTTCACCGCCCGTTCGACCTGGCGTTGAGCTGCATCGGAATCGACCGGAAACGGGCGCTGGATTATCCGGCGCCCTGGTGGGCGATCCTGATCGGCGTGGGCGCTGCCGGGCGCGCGGTTGCGTTCCTGGCGTCGATGATGTTCGGCGGCATCGGCACCGCGCTCTGGCCGCTCGCGACCATCATGATCGCGCGCTTCGTTTTCGGCTCCATCCATGCGCGCCGGTCCTCGGTCCTGCTGAACCAGTTTCCCGACGCGCTGGCGACCATCGTGCGCTGCGTCCGGGTCGGAATTCCGGTGCAGGAGGCGCTGCGCATCATCGCCCGCGACATGCCCAGGCCGACCGCGGTGGAATTTGCCCATATCGCGGATCAGGTCTCGATCGGGACGCCGCTCGATCAGGCGCTGAAGGAACTCGCCGGACGGTCCAGACTGCCCGAATACGGCTTCTTCGCGACGGCGCTCAGCCTGCAGGCGCGGTCCGGCGGCGGTCTCGCGCAGACGCTGGAAACTTTGGCCGAAGTGATTCGCAAGCGGGTTGCGATGAAGGCGCGAGGCTACGCGCTTGCCGCCGAGGCACGCACCAGCGCCATGATCCTCGGTGCCATCCCGATCGTCGCCGGGCTCGGGATCGAGTTGCTCCAGCCGAAATACATGGCCGTCCTGTTCATCAGTCGCAAAGGGCGCTTCATCTTCGGCGCGGCGGTCGGCATGTTGATGATGGGCACGCTGACCATGCGCACGATCATTCGCCGCAGCCTCAGTTAGGCATCCAGCAATGAACGCGCTCTATATCGGCGTGCCGGCCTTCTTCCTGGTGGTTTCGGTCATCGCCTTCCTGATGCTGAAACTGGTGATCGAGGAGGAGAAGCTCGCGCGCCGGATTGGCCGGGCGGCGGGGATTTCGGCGCTTGCCGACGATAAATCGACTCTACAGCCTCTGCATATCCGGGTCGTCACCGGGCTCGGCTTCGCGGTGGCCCGCAGCGGTCTGCTGAGCACCAGAACCCTCGCCGAGCTGCACCACACATTGCGGATGGCCGGCATCCGCGACCAGGGCGCACTTGGCTTTTTTGTCGGCGCGAAACTTCTTACCCTCATCGTGCTGCCATGCGTCACGCTGGGTTTCGCGCGCCTGTCCGGCATGGTTGAACTGCCGGAACTGGTTCTTGCCTGCGGCGGTGCGGTCGTCGGCCTGCTTGCGCCTGACATGATCATCCAGCGGCGGCGCAAACGCTTCATCAAGCGCGTCGAAGCCGGGCTTGCCGATGCGCTCGATCTGATGGTGATCTGCGCGGATGCCGGGCTCAGCCTCGAAGCCGGGCTCGTCCGCGTCGCGCAGGAGGTGCGGCAATCGCACGATGCGGTTTCTCAGGAACTGACGATCACCGCGAACGAGATGCGCATCGGAACCAATATCCGCGAGGCCTTGACCGCGCTGGGCGCGCGCACCGGGCTCGATAGTCTCAAACGCCTCGGTTCGACCTTGATTCAAACGATCCAATACGGCACGCCGCTGACCCAGGCGCTCAGGATTCTGTCCGCCGAGCTCCGCCAGGAGCAGCTCACCCGGTTCGAGGAGCGCGCGGCCCGATTGCCGGTGCTCCTGACCGTGCCGATGATCGTTTTCATCCTGCCCTGCGTGTTTCTGGTGGTTGGCGGCCCGGCAATCCTCAAGGTGATGGCCGTGTTCTGACGTCGGGCAAACATCGCGCCGGCGAATTTATGCAAAAAGCGCACCAAATCGTGCCGTGGCGTATTCCGTCTGTTTGAATTGCTTGGTATGATCCATGCATGGCACTTGGACCGCGTCTCGATCTAAGGCAGACCCAGTCGCTGGTGATGACCCCGCAATTGCGGCAGGCCATCCAGCTTCTCCAATTCACCAATGTCGAAGTCAATCAGTTCATCGAGGACGAGCTGCTGAAAAATCCGCTGATCGAACGCGCGGACTCGGAATCCGATGCCACCGCCCCGCTCGCTGCCGCGTCCGACGGCATGGCGATCGCCCAGATGGAAGCCGCCCCCATCCCCGCCTCCGAATACGGCGCGAACGGGCTGGTTACGGTCGATGCCGACGCGCCGGGCGCGCAGACTCCGCTCGATACCGATTTCTCCAATGTTTATGATTTCGGCGGAACCTCCGATGGCGGCGGCCGGGATTCCGGCATCGGCTTCGAAGATGACGACGGGATCGGCCAGATCGCCGATCGCCCGCCCGATCTGCGCGAACATCTCGAACAGCAGGCACGGCTTGCCTTCCCCGATCCCGCGCAGCGCCGGATCGCGGCGGCGCTGATCATGGCGCTCGACCCCTCCGGCCGGCTCGCCGATACGCCGGAGGCGATCGCCGTGGCGCTCGGCATCGGGTTCGAGGTTCTGGAGCCGGTCCGGCAGGTGATGCTGCGGTTCGATCCCACCGGCGTGTTCGCGCGCGACCTCGCCGAGTGCCTCGCGATCCAGCTCGCCGAGCGCAACCGGCTCGACCCCGCGATGGATGCCCTGCTTGCCCATCTCGACCTGCTGGCCCGGCGCGATCATCGGGCCCTGATGGAGATATGCGGCGTCGATGCCGAAGATCTGCGCGACATGATCGCGGAGCTGAAGCGTCTGAACCCTAAACCCGGCGCGGGGTTCGACGCGTCGCCGATCACCCCGCTCATTCCCGACGTGCTGATGCGCCCGGCGCCGGACGGCGACTACATGCTCGAACTCAACCCGGAAACCATGCCGCGCGTGCTGATCCGGCGCGGATTTCACGCCCGCATGGCGGCCAAGGCGTCGCGCGAGACCAGGCAATTCCTCTCCGACCGCATCCAAAGCGCCAACTGGCTGGTGCGCGCGCTGGAATCCCGCGCCGAAACGATCCTGCGGGTCGCCGGCGAAATCGTCCAGCATCAGGGCGCGTTCTTCCGCTTCGGGATCGGGTTTCTCAAACCGCTGACTTTGCGTGAGGTGGCCGCGGCACTCGACATCCACGAAAGCACGGTCAGCCGGGTGACCTCGAACAAGGTGATCGCGACCCCGCGCGGCGTTTTCGAAATGAAGTTCTTCTTCACCACGGCTCTTGCCGGCGCGAACGGGGAGAGCCACAGCGCCGAAGCGGTGCGCCACCGCATCGCCGCGCTGATCGAGGCCGAGCCGCCCGCCGCGATTCTATCCGACGATGCTCTGGCCAAATTGTTACAGAAGGAAGGCATAGACATTGCCCGCCGAACTGTGGCCAAATACCGCGAGGCGCTGCGTATTCCCGGCTCGGCGCAGCGCAAGCGGGACAAGGCGCTCGGCATCGCCGAGCCGCTATCCCCTTCGCCTCCGCTGCGAGCCGGCAACACTGGCTAACAAGAAGGATCACTGGTGATGCAGATCACGGTCTCCGGCAAGCAAGTCGATCTATCGGATGCCTTGCGCGTCCATGTTGCCAACCATCTCGATACGATCGCCACCAAGTACTTCGACTATGCGCTGGAAGCGAACGTCACCTTCAGCCGGGCGCGCAGTTTTTTCACCTGCGACATCAATGTCCATGCCGCGCGCGGGCTGACCCTGCGCGGCGAGGGCGAAGCGGCCGACGCCCATGCCGCGTTCGACGATGCGGCCGAACATATCGCCAAGCGGCTGCGCCGCTATCGCCGCCGGGTGAACGAGCACGCCCGCGAAATCGCCGGTCGCGACCGGCCGGAAGCGGCACGCCAATATGTGCTGCAGGAGGTTTATGAGCGGGACGACAAGCCGGCCGTCAACGGTGCCGGCAGCACCGAGCCGGATACCGGCCCGCACGCCGCGGTGGTCGCCGAAACCCCGACCGAAATCGCCTTCCTCTCGGTCAGCGAAGCGGTGATGCGCATGGATCTCGCCGATCAGCCGGTGCTGATGTTCCGCAACTCCGCCAACCGGGCGCTCAACGTGATCTACCGGCGCAGCGACGGCCATATCGGCTGGATCGATTCCAGCACGACGAGCTGAGATTCAGTCAAGCTCAAGCAGAGCCTCCGCACAGGCATTCAGGATCGCGTCGGTATCGATGCCATAGGCGCGATAGAGATCGGGAATGTCGCCCGACTGGCCGAAATGGTTCGGCCCCAGCGTATAGGCGCGCTGCCCGCGCACCCCGCCGAGCCAGGCATGGGTGCTCGGGTGGCCATCCAGCACCGAAACCAGGGCGGCATCGGCGGCGAGCGGGGCGAGCAGACGCTCGATATGCGCGGATGCCCGCGCATCGCCGGACCGGCGGGCGAGCTGCGCATCCCGCCACGCGGCGAACAGCCGGTCCGGGCTGGTCAGCGCCATCAGCCCCGCATCGGGTTCGTCCTCGATCAGCGCCGCAAACGCCGCTTCGGCCTCCGGCGCGACCGCACCCTGATACAATATCGCGATGCGGGCACCTTGCTTGGGGTGCACCACCCAATGCGCTCCGGCGATCACCGATGCCTCGTCCAGCGTGCGCTCGGGCTGGGCCAGCAGCCGGGTCGACAGGCGCAGCCAGACCGAGGAGCCTTCCGGCCGCTGCATCCAATCGAGCCCGTGGCGCAGCAGGATCGCGAGTTCGTCGGAATAGGCGGGCTCGTAGGCCGCGATGCGGTCCTGCACCATGCCGAGCAGCGGCGTGTTGGTCGATTGGTGCTGGCCGCCCTCGGGCGCCAGCGTGATCCCCGAAGGGGTCGCGACCAGCAGGAACCGCGCATCCTGATAGCAGCCGTAGACCAGCGCGTCGTGGCCCCGATTGACGAACGGGTCGTATACGGTGCCGATCGGCAGCAGCCGCGCGCCCTGCATCGGTGCGGCCAGTCCGGCGGCGGCGAGCAGCAGAAACAGGTTCTGCTCGGCGATCCCGAGTTCGATGTGCTGGCCGTCTGGGCTCATGCCCCAGCGCTGCGCGGAGGCGAGCTTGGAATCGCGGAACACGTCGTTGCGGGTGTGCCGGTCGAACACGCCGCGCCGGTTCACCCAGGGGCCGAGATTGGTCGAAACCGTCACATCCGGGCTCATGGTGACGATATGTTTCGCGAGTTCCGCGCAGTCGCCCTTGCCCCGGCCGATTTCCGAGAGAAGCTCCCCGAACCCGCCCTGGGTCGACATACGCCGCCCGGCGAACGGCGCGTGCGGCAATTGCGCCGGCACGTTCACGAGTGGCGCTTCAAGGGTACGCCCATGCGGCGCCAGCCGCCCGGCAAAGGGCACCGAGGCGACGAAGCGGCGCAGCCGGTCGGGCTCGTCGATCCCCTCGAACGCGTCCCATTCATGGCCGTCGCGCACCCGCATCGCGCTGCGGAACGCGCCCATCTGGTCCTCGGTCATCAGCCCGGAATGATTATCCTTGTGGCCGGCGAACGGCAGGCCGGCGCCCTTGGTGGTATAGGCCAGGAAACAGGTCGGCTGGTCAGACAGCGCGGCGGTCTCGAACGCTTCGATCAGGGTCGGCAGATCGTGCCCGGCGAGGTTGGTCATCAGCGTGGCCAGGGCGTCGTCGTCCAGCCGGTCGATGATCGCGCGCACCCCGCGCGAGCGGCCGAGATCGGCGACCAGCGCCTGGCGCCACGCCGCACCGCCCTGGAAGGTCAGCGCGGAATACAGGCTGTTCGGGCAATCGTCGATCCAGGCGCGTAACGCGGCACCGCCCGGCTGGCGAAACGCCGTCTCCAGCGCCTTGCCGTATTTCAGGCTCATCACGTTCCAGCCCATGTCGCGGAACAGGCCCTCGAACCGGCCGAACAGCCGGTCCGGCATCACCGAATCGAGGCTCTGGCGATTGTAATCGACCACCCACCACACGTCGCGGACATCGTGCTTCCAGCCTTCGAGCAAGGCTTCGTAGATATTGCCCTCGTCGAGTTCGGCGTCCCCGGCGATCGCGACGTGCCGCGCCGGCGACCGGCTCGGGTCGGTCATGCCGTGGGCGCGCAGATAATCCTGGATCAGCGAGGCAAACGAGGTGATCGCCACGCCAAGCCCGACCGACCCGGTGGAGAAATCGATCTCCGGGCCGTCCTTGGCGCGCGAGGGGTAGGCCTGCGCCCCGCCGAACTGGCGGAGCCCCATCATTTTTTCCACGGTCTGGCGGCCGAACAGGAAATTGATCGCGTGCAGCACCGGGGCGGCGTGCGGCTTGACCGCAACGCGATCCTGCGGGCGCAGCATATGGAAATACAGCGCCGTCATGATCGACACCACCGACGCGCAGGACGCCTGATGCCCGCCCACTTTCAGCCCGTCGCGATTGGGGCGGATGTGGTTGGCGTGGTGGATCGTCCAGGACGACAGCCACAGCAGCTTGCGCTCGATCTGGCGCAACGACGCGTAGTCCACCGCCTGCCGCGCTCCGCTATCGGCCGCAAACCCGGCCAGTATCTCGTCCATTTCCGGTTCCCGTCCTGTCGCTACCATTATAGCGCGAGCTGGCCGATCCGCGCCACCTAGGGAATCAAGGTCATGGTTCCGCGCACCTGAAGCGGTTTCGCCGGCAGGGCGATGGTCCGCCCGTCGCGCCACGGTTTCAGGAAATCCCGCGCCTCGGGGCTGAAGATATCGCCGGACTGGCCGGGCGTCATGATGAACCGGCTGCGGTCGAGATCCGCCAGATCATACACCCCGCGATAGCTCGGCCCCTGCACCGCGATCCAACTATTCGGCGCGGGCACCGAACGGTCCACGGTGCTGCCATCGCCCGGTACCGCGATCGACGGCGAGATATACCGCCCGATCAAAGGCAGCTGACCGAGCAGCATGTCGGGAAACACCGCGCGATGCGGGCCGGCCCAGCGCCAGCGCTTAGGATCGCCGCCGTAATGCTTCGCCAGCGCGGCCATCGCGCGATCCGCCGATTGCGCCAGAAGCGTCCCGCAATCGCCGCCGCACCAGTTTTTCGCGACGCGCCGTGCGGTCAGCAGGGCCTGCACGAACTGCATATGCGCCGGCCCGGCGAGGGCGAGCGGCACATGGTTGCGCGCCAGCACATCGTGACGGAACGCGCGCAGCCAGGCATTGAAAATCAGCGGCTGCGGCATGCGCCGGCGCATCGTGCCGTTCCAGCCATGCAGCAAATTCACGGCGCGCCGCGCGAGTGCGGTGTTCGGGCGGATCGCGTCGAGCACCGGCAGAAGCTGCTGTGCATAGGCGCTGACCACATCATGCTGAATCGCGACGAACTCCGCCACGGTCAGCGTGCGATGCCGCGCAAGCGCCGCGCGGATCGCGGCCGACCGCCAGTCGCCGAACTGATCCGCGCCCATATCGACTGGAAAACCCTTCGGCGCGACCTGCTCATTGGTGTTGACCAGCACGTTGCTCGGCGGCGCGATGATGCGCGGCAGCGCCTTGCCGCAGGCGAGCCCGATCCATTGGTCGGAGGATTTGCCGCCGTCGAGCGGCCACGCGCCGTCCCCCGCGCCGCGGAGCGGCACGCAGCCGGTCACGATCAGCCCGATGCGCCGGCGGCTCGCGACCAGAAGATTTTCGACCGGCGTGGTGATCGCGGCCGCCGCGTCCTCGGCGTCGTGCAGCGAGGGTGCCGCGTCGAGCCGCATCAGCCCGTCCGCCGCCCGATCGTCATGCGTCAGGTTGGCCGCCTTGAGCGCGAGGGCGGTATGCTTGCGCAGGCCGACCACCGGCCCGTCGATCGTCGTGCGCACCACGAACGGCACCGGTTTATGGCCGGCAACCTTGATCGTCTCCCGCTCGATGCCGAACGCGAGCACCCCGCTCGGGCCTTGATAGTGGGTCTTGCCCACCCGCCTGAAGGCGAAAATATCCTGCACCGCCGCGCCGTTATTGGTGAAGGTCCAGGCGATACGGCGGTTATGGCCGAACACCAGGAACGGCGCGCCCGGCGCGGTCGCCCCGGCCAGGGTTTCATCGCCGGCATCGATCCGCGCGAGATACCACAGCCCAGGGAACTGGAACCCGAGATGCGGATCGCCGGCCAGCAGCGGCGCACCGGTCGCCGAGCGGGGGCCGGCGACCGCCCATTCGTTCGATGCGGTGCGCGGCCCGGTGAACGGCGTCGGGAATCGCGGGATCGCCGCCAATGCCGCCAACGCCGCCCGCGCCTCGCCCGGTGTGTGGTCAAGGCGCGCCGTGTCAGGGGGCGGCGGGCTCACTTTCGGCCAGAGCTGGCCGATTTTCGCGCGCGGCATGTGGCGCGACAGCGCCAGCCGCTCCAGCTCAACCGTCGCGTTTCCCGAAAGCTCGTCGGCGAGCAATTCGCCCCACAGCAGCGAATCCCGCACCCGCCAGGGCCGGGGTTTGCCGTAGATCAGGAACTCCCAGGCGCTCAGCCGGCCGCGCTGCGCGATCCAGGCATTCACTCCGCGCGCATAAGCGGCGAGCAGCGACCGTGCCTTGGGGCTCAAATGCCGCTCGGACGCGATCGCCGCCGCCTCGAACCCCATCGTGCGCATATGTTCGTCGACGCCGAGCGTTCTTTTGCCGAACCATGCGGACAGCCGCCCCTCGGCCGCACGCCGCAACAACTCCATCTGGAACAGCCGCGCGCGGGCATGGAGATAGCCGAGCGCCTCGGCGGCATCGTCGGTATCGGCGGCGCGGATGAACGGCACGCCGCGCGGCCCGAAGGTGACGGTGACGGGCGCCGTCAATCCTGGCAGGCGGAACCGGCCACTCTGGCCAGGCATCGTCACCAGGATCAGCGTGCCCGCGGCCACGACCGCGGCGATGAGCAGCGTGACCACGGCAAGAACGGCGAATTTCACCACGCGGCGCAAGGAGCCGTTACTCTGCGGCCAAACCAAGCGCGCAGATATGGCGCCAATGTTCGGCGCCGATCGGGCAGACCGACAGGCGCGACAGGCGGATCAGGGCGATGCCGTCGAGCGCGGGATCGGCCTTGATCTCGGCCAGGGTGACCGGCCGCGGGATCGGCGCCACGGCTTTCATGTCCACGGCCACCCAGTCGCCGGTCTCCGCGGTCGGGTCGGGATAGGCTTCGCGCACCACCTCGACGATGCCGACGATCTCTTTGCCGGTGTTGGAATGGTAGAAGAACGCCCGATCGCCCCGGCGCATCGCCCTGAGATTGAGCTTCGCCGTGTGATTGCGCACCCCGGTCCAGGGTTCGACGCCGTTCGCCACCTGCTGGTCCCAGGAAAACGCCTCCGGCTCGGATTTGACCAGCCAGTATTGCATCGGGTTACGCCGTGACCCTGCCGTCGCGCACCACGGTGCGGAAAGCGCGGATTTCGGTCCGGCCGAACAGATTGGCGCGGCTATAGGGGTCGTTCGCGATCAGCGCCTCGGCGGCTGCGCGGTCCGGCGCCTCATAGACGATCATCGAGCCGCACGGATCGCCGGCATCGTCGATCAGCGGTCCGCCGAACACGATGCTCCCGGCGATTTCGGTCAGATAGGCGAGATGATCGGGGCGGATCTGCTTGCGCAGCGCGAGGCCGCCGTCGCGGTCATGGGCGATCAGGATGAACTGCATGGCGAAACTCCCTGTCGAGGCGATGAGCCCTGTTCTGCCACGACCATGGAATACATCACAATGCCAAGATGTGATCGGAATGCCTTGTTTCGCGCGGAAGACAGGGGATGGCAAAGCACGGGCGTTGTATTAAACCACCAGGGTGTGTCCCCAATGGCGGTGTGGCCGCGACCGGGGGCTTTTGGCCGCTGGCCAGGAGAGAGGAGTGAAGTGATCTTGCCGATCATGAGCGACGAACGACACAGCCAGCGGCCAAAAGCCCCCGGTCGCGGCCACACCGCCATTGGGGACACACCCTAGAATGGAACGGACAGGCACCTCGGATTATCCAGGGCAGATAGCAGCGGGTTCGATCGGCGTGCCGCAATCGAAGGCCGGCGCGTGGCTGCATCGCTTCGCCAATCCGGGCAGGTTCCAGCGGCTGATCCAGCCGATCCTGCCGTGGCTTGCCGCCGCCGCCTTCGTCGTCACCGTTACCGGCCTGGTCTGGGGATTTGCCTTCGCGCCGGCCGACTGGCAGCAGGGTATCGCCTCGCGCATCATGTATGTGCATGTGCCGGCGGCCTGGGTCGCGATGAACGGCTATGCGGCACTGGCCATCTGCTCGCTGCTCTCGATCGTCTGGCGCCATCCGCTGGCGGACATCGCCGCCAAGGAGATCGGCCCGGTGGGCGCCGGATTCACCCTTCTGTGCCTGATTTCGGGCTCGCTCTGGGGCAGGCCGGAATGGGGCACCTACTGGGTGTGGGATGCGCGGCTGACCTCGGTGCTGATCCTGCTTTTCCTCTATCTCGGGCACATGGCGCTGATCCGCGCCTTCGACAACCCGCAGCACGGCTATCGGGCGGCGGCGATCCTGGGGCTGGTGGGGGCGATCAACCTGCCGATCATCGTGTTCAGCGTGTATTGGTGGAACACGCTGCATCAGGGCAACACGATCTCGATCACCGGGCCGTCGAAGATCTACGTGACCATGCTCTACCCGCTGCTGGTCAGCGCCATCGGCTTCTATCTGGCCTTCCTCGCGATGGTGCTGGCGCGGATTTCGAGCGCGATCATGGAAAACCGGGCGCGCTCCCTGCTGCTCGCCCGCGCCGAACGGGGCGGCGCATGATCAGGGACGCGATGCCCTTCGTCGCCGGCAGCTACGGCGCGGCGCTGCTGGTTCTCGGCTTTCTCGCCCTCTCGGCCCTGCTGCGCTATCGCGGCGCGCGCCGGCGTCTGGCGGCGGTCGAGCCGCGCCGGAGCGGAAATCCATGATGAGCCGGAAGAAGCGGCGGTTGTGGATCGTGGTCGCCTGCGGCATCGGGCTGTCGAGCGCCGTCGCGCTGATGCTGGTCGCGTTCCGCTCCAGCCTGTCGTTTTTTCTCTCGCCGCAGCAGGTTCTCGCCAAGCGTCCCGCGCCCGGCATGGTATTCCGCCTCGGCGGGATCGTGCAGGCGGGGACCGTGGTCATGGGCACACGAGACGGCAAGCCCTATACCACTTTCCGCATCACCGACGGTCAGACGGCGATTCCGGTGGTGTTCACCGGCGTTCTGCCGGGGCTGTTCCGCCAGGGCCAGGGCGTGGTGACGATCGGTGCGATGACGCGGGGCGACCGCGAATTCGTCGCCAGCACGGTGCTCGCCAAGCATGGGGCGAGCTACATGCCGCGCGATGTAGAAATGGCGCTGCGCAAGGCCGGCAAATGGAATCCGAAATTCGGGCCGCCGCCGAATGCCGCCGCCTGGGACGATAAATCGCCCCGCGCCATCGAGGCGGACAGCAAGGGATGATTCCGACCCTCGGTCATTTCGCACTGGCACTGGCGCTGGCGATCGCCGCGGCGCAGGCGGTGATCGGGCTGTTCGGGCCGATGTTGCGCGACCGGATTCTGCTCCGCGCCGCGCCTGCCCTGGCGATCGCTCAGTTTCTGATGCTCGGCGCGGCCTTCGCCGCCCTCGTGTGGGCCGGCGTGGTGTCGGATTTCACGGTGCGCAACGTCGCCGAGTTCTCCAGCAGCACCACGCCGTTGTTTTACCGGATCACCGGAACCTGGGGCAACCACGACGGCTCGATGCTGCTCTGGTGCCTGATCCTCTCGCTCTGCGGCGCGACCGTCGGCGTGTTCGGCACCAATATTCCGTCCAGCCTGCGCTCGCGCGTGCTGGGTGTGCTCGGGCTGGTTTCGGGCGGGTTCCTGCTGTTCACCCTCACCGTGTCCGATCCGTTCCGGCGCATCTGGCCGCCGCCGCTGCATGGCGCCGGGGTCAACCCGATCCTGCAGGATCCTGGTTTGGCGGTGCACCCGCCGATCCTCTACACCGGCTATGTCGGCTTCTCGATCGCCTTCGCCTTCGCGGTCGCCGCGCTGATCGAAGGAAGGGTCGATGCCGCCTGGGGGCGCTGGGTGCGGCCCTGGACCTTGGTATCCTGGGTGTTTCTGACCGCCGGCATCTGTTTCGGCTCGCTCTGGTCCTATTACACGCTGGGCTGGGGCGGATTCTGGTTCTGGGACCCGGTGGAGAACGTCGCTTTGCTGCCCTGGCTGACCGGCACGGCGCTGATCCATTCGGCGATCGTGGTGGAAAAGCGCGAGGCGCTGAAAACCTGGAGCGTCCTGCTCGCGATCGCGACGTTTTCGCTCAGCCTGTGCGGCACCTTCCTGGTGCGCTCGGGCCTGCTCAATTCGGTTCATGCCTTTGCCGCCTCGCCCAATCAGGGGCTGTTCATCCTGGTTCTGCTGGCGCTGACCATCGGCGGCTCGCTGCTGCTGTTCGCGTTCCGCGCGCCCGGCCTTGCCGCGACCGGGGTGTTCGCACCGGTCTCGCGCGAAGGCGCGCTGATCCTGAACAATATATTCCTGTGCGTCATCGCGGCGGTGGTGTTCACCGGCACGATGTATCCGCCTTTCGTCGATCTGCTGTTCGGGCTGCAATTGTCGGTCGGGGCGCCGTTCTACGACCAGGCGGTGCTGCCGCTGACAGCGCCCTTGATCCTGGCGATGGCGGTGGGGCCGATGCTGCCCTGGAAGCGCGGCGCGATCGGGCCGGCCCTGGCGAAAATATGGTATGGCGCGGTCTTGGCCCTGATCGTTTTCGCGTTCGTCCTGTTCAGGGGTCATGCGATCGCGGCACTCGGGCTCGCGGGTGCCGCCTGGGTGATCGTCGGCGCGCTGGTCGATCTCGCGGAGCGGGTGCGGCTGTTCCGGGTGCCGCCCGGCCAGTCCTTCGCCCGGCTGTTCACCCTCCCGCGCGCGCAGGTCGGCGCCGCGCTCGGCCATCTCGGCTTCGGTGTCACGGTGCTCGGAATCGCGGGAATGACGCTCCGGGTGCATACCGTCACGGTGCTGCATCCGGGCCAGTCGGTCGATCTCGGCGGCTATCGCTGGACGCTGGACAGGATCAGCCCGGCACAGGGGCCGAATTATCAGGCACGGCGGGCGACGATCACCGTCACCCGCCATGGCAGGCTGGTGATGACGATGCGGCCGGAACGGCGGTTCTTCACCGCGCAGAAGGTCAAGACGGTGGCTGCCGCGATCCGCACCAACGGCGTGCGCAACATGTTCGCGACTTTCGCCGGCGAGGATAATTCCGGCGGCGGCGAGTTCCGCTTCAACGTGCATCCCTTCGCGCCGGAGATCTGGCTCGGCGGGCTGATCATGGCGCTGGGTGGCGCGATTTCGCTGAGCGACCGGCGGTTCCGCATCGGCGCGCCGGTGCGGAGCAAGCTGCGCAAGCCGGCCGGTTCGGCGACGGTCTGAACGATCCGATGGATACGCCACGCGTTTCGCGCCGCCTGATGCTCGGCATCCCGCTCGCGGCAGTGGCCGTGGGCGGGATCGGGTTCTACGCATTGCTGGAGCGGATGCGCAGCGGCGCCTACAACCCGCAGGAATTCAACAACCCGCTGGTCGGTCACGAAGTGCCGGATTTCACCCTGCTGGGGGTCGATGGCAACCAGGGCTTCGACCGGGCGGCGCTGATCGCACGGAAGCGGCCGGTTCTGGTCAATTTCTTCGCCTCCTGGTGCATCCCCTGCGTGGGCGAGGCGCCCTATCTGCGCGCGATCGCGAAATCCGGGCTGGATATCTGGGGCATCGCCTATCAGGACAAGCCCGGACCGCTCGCGCTGTATCTAGCCAAATACGGCAATCCGTATCGGCGGATCGCCGCCGATCTGAGCGGACGGGTCGCGATCAACTGGGGGGTCTACGGCGTGCCCGAGAGCTTCCTGATCGCCCCCGGCGGCATGGTGCGCTGGCATATCGCCGGGCCGCTGGTGCCCGAGATCATCGAAAGTCAGCTCAAGCCCGCTTTGCGCCGGCTGTCGTGACCTGATCCGATGAAACGCGTCCTGATCCTGTGCTTCCTCGGCCTCGCGGTCACCTTCGCCATCGCGGCGGCCGATACGCCGGTGACGATCCTGCGCGACGGGGTGACGCTGACGATCGCGCAGGAAAAACGCGCCGAGCATATCGGCAACAAATTGCGCTGCCTGGTGTGCCAGAACGAGACGGTGGAGAACTCGCAGGCCGGCCTTGCCAAGCAGTTCCGGGGGATCATTCGCCGGCGGGTGGTGCGTGGCGAGACCAATACGCAGATCGTCGATTTCATGGTGCATCGCTATGGAATTTTCGTGTTGCTCAAGCCGCCGCTGATCCCGCTGACCTGGCTGCTGTGGTTCTCGCCGGTGATCGCGCTGCTGGCGGGACTCATGGTGGTGCTGATCGCGCGCCGCCGCCGCGCGCCGCCGTCGCTGCCGGGGCTGAGTGAAGCGGAACGCGACCGGCTGAAGGACATTCTCTCTTGATCTGGTTCTGGATGGCGGTTCTCGCCTTGGTCGCGGTGGCGCCGATCGTGGTGGTGTGGGTGCGGCGCGGACAGATCCGCTACCGGCGGGACACCGCGCTCGCGCTGCATCGCGCGCAGCTCGACGAGATCGCGCGGGAACGCGACGAGGGGCGGCTGCCGGACTCGGAATATCAGGGCGCGCGGCTGGAAGTGGAGCGCCGGCTGCTGGCGGCGGATGCGCTGCCCGAGCCCGAGGCGAATCGCAGCGCGCGCGGTCTGCTGATCGCCGTGGTGGTGCTGATTCCCGTCGGCGCGCTCGCCCTGTTCCTGCCGGGCAGCCTGCCGATGGTGCCGTCCGAGCCGCACGCGGCCATGGTGCGCGCGGAATCGGCGGCGCGCAAGCAGGACGACGCGCTGATCGCCAGGCTGGAACGGAAACTTGCCGAAATCCCGCCGAACACCGCACGGGCGCGCCAGGGTTACCTGCTTCTCGGTCAGGTGCTGGTGACGCAGCACAAACTTGCCGCCGCCGCCAAGGCATGGACCATCGCGCTCGATCAGAAATTCGACCCGACCCTCGCCGCCGAAACCGCCGAGGCGGAGACCGAAGCGGCCGGCCATGTGACGCCCAACGCGGCGCATCTGTTCCATCGGGCGCTGGATCGCGCGCCGGCAAACGCGCCGTGGCGCAAGCTCGCGGAACAGCGACTGCGCGAGGCGGCGGTGACGCTGCCGGCGAAACCCTTGCCGAAACCAGCGCCGGACGCCACATCCAGCCCATGACCGAGACAGACAAAACCGATGCTCCCGTTGCAAAAACCGATTCGGAGGAGCAAAAAACCTGGCCGAAAGAGATCGGCGGCCCGAAAGGCCCCGAGCCGACGCGCTACGGCGACTGGGAACGCAACGGCCGCTGTTCGGATTTTTGATTTCCTGCTTCAGCCGGAGAGACTATGCCGATGAGCCTGTTGCCCGTGGCGCTGACGCTGATCGGCGGCCCCACCGTATTGATCGAGATCGGGGATGTCCGGCTTCTCACCGATCCTACGTTCGATGAGCCGGGACGCTACACATTACCGCATGTCACGCTGGAAAAACTGGCGGGGCCGGGCCTCGCGGCGGCGGAACTCGGCCGGATCGACGCGGTTCTGCTCAGCCACGACCAGCATGCCGACAATCTCGACAATGCCGGCCGCGCCTTGCTCGGCGCGGTTCCCGCCGTGTTCACCACGCTTGCCGGCGCCGGGCGGCTCGGCGGTGTGGCGCAAGGGCTCGCGCCGTGGCAAACCGTCGAGCTCGCCGGTACGAACGGCCGGCCGATCCACATCACGGCAACCCCGGCGCGGCATGGTCCCGCCGGAATCGAGCCGCTTTCCGGCGATGTCACCGGATTCCTGATCGGTTTCGATCAGCCGGGCGATGCGATCTACGTCACCGGCGATACCGTCTGGTACGACGGCGTTGCCGAGGTCGCGCGCCGCTACCGGCCGCGCCTCGTCATCCTGTTCGCCGGTTCCGCCAAGACGCGCGGCTCGTTTCATCTGACCATGGACAGCAACGACGCGATCGAGACCGCCCATGCCTTCCCGAATGCACGGATCGTCGCCGTTCATACCGATGGCTGGGCGCATTTCACCGAAAGCCGGGAGGAACTCGAACGTGCCTTCGCGGCACTCGGCCTCGCGGAGCGGCTGGTGCCCCTGAAAACCGGCTCGGCGATCGGGTTGCAATTGTGAAACGACCGGCGGGTAGTGCCCCCGTTTGATATTTCGGACCTGGTGGCAATTTGTTCGTACTGCGTCCAGCGCCTTCGATCATCTCGCGGGGGCAGCTTCAGCTCTGAAGCTAGCCGAAACAATGAGATGCGCAAAGCGGCGCGTCGGCCGGGTGATCGCGTAACCGTGATATTGCCCGAAATTTGAATTTTCAGACAGTCCATATTGCCGCAAACGTCAATAAATGGTTCTATTAGAGATAATACCCGCCATGACGGGAAAATTGGGAGGAATACGATGTCCGAGTTCGATTACGTCATCGTGGGTGCGGGTTCGGCGGGTGCGGTGCTCGCGAACCGGCTATCGGCCGATCCGGGCGACCGGGTCTGCCTGCTCGAAGCGGGCAAGGCCGACAAATCGCTGATGATCGACACGCCGCTCGGCATCGTCGGGCTGCTCGGGACGAAGACCTATAACTGGTATTTCAACACCGAGAAGCAGGCGCAACTCAACGGCCGCAGGCTCTATTGGCCGCGCGGTAAGACGCTGGGTGGATCGTCGTCGATCAACGCGATGATCTATATGCGCGGCGCGCCGGCGGATTACGATGGGTGGGAAGCGCAGGGCAATCCGGGCTGGGGATGGTCGAGCCTGTTGCCGATCTTCAAGGCGCTTGAGCGCAACGAGCGGGGCGCCGATGAGTATCACGGCGCCGATGGCGAACTGAACGTCGCCGATCTGCGCAATCCGAACGGGCTGGGGCCGGTGTTCATCCAGGCCGCGATCGAGGCCGGCCTGCCGCGCAACCCCGATTTCAACGGCGCGCGGCAGGAAGGTGCCGGCGCCTACCAGGTGACGCAGAAGGACGGCAAGCGATTTTCATCCGCGCGCGCCTATCTGGATGCGATCAAGGCGCGGCCGAACCTCACCATCAGGACCGAGGCGCGGGCGCTGCGCGTGCTGATGGACGGCAACCGGGCGATCGGCGTCGAGATCAAAACGCCGCAGGGCACCGAGCGGGTGATGGCGCGGCGCGAGGTGGTCCTGGCCGGCGGCGCGATCAACTCGCCGCATCTGCTGCTGCTCTCGGGGATCGGGCCGCGCGCGGAGATCGCCCGCGCCGGCATCCAGCTCTGCCATGAGTTACCGGGGGTGGGGCGGAACCTGCAGGATCATCTGGACTACGCCATCCTGGTGCGTGACCGGACCAAGCAGGCGGTGGGAGTCGGGCCGGGGATGCTGCCGCGCCTGGTGCGCGCCTTCTTCGAGTTTCGCGGCAAGGGCTCGGGCATGTTCGCCTCCAACGCCGCCGAGGCGGGCGGTTTCGCGAAACTGACGCCGGAGAGCGAGGTCCCGGAAATCCAGTTTCATTTTCTGCCCACCATGCTGCGCGACCATGGCCGCAAGCCGACTCTGGGCTACGGCATGACCCTGCATGTCTGCCAGTTGCGGCCGAAAAGCCGGGGATATATCGGGCTGAAATCCGCCGATCCGCTGGCCGATCCGCTGATCGACCCGAACTATCTGTCGCACGATGACGATGTCGCCGAACTGCTCGGGGGCGTGAAGCTGGGGCGGCGGATCATGGCGGCACCGTCAATGGCGGGGATTTCCGGCGGCGAGGTGGAACCGGGCCCGCGCAATGTCAGCGATGCTGCGGTCATCGCCTCGATCCGCGCCCAGGCCGAGACGATCTACCACCCGGTCGGCACCTGCAAGATGGGCAGCGACCCGATGGCCGTGGTCGATGACCGGCTGCGGGTGCATGGCGTGGCGGGGCTGCGGGTGGCGGATGCCTCGATCATGCCGACCGTCATCAGCGGCAACACCAACGCGCCGGCCATGGTGATCGGCGAAAAAGCGGCGCGGATGATCCTGGCCGATCGCAACGCGCCCGCGCAAGTTGCTGCGGAATAACGGGGCTTAGGCCGCCGTGCCGCCGACGGTCAGGCCGGAGATCTTGATCGTCGGCTGACCGACGCCGACCGGCACGCCCTGGCCGTTCTTGCCGCAGGTGCCGATGCCGGGGTCGAGTTCGAGATCGGCGCCGATCATCTCCACTTTGGTCAGCGCGTCCGGCCCGTTGCCGATCAGCGTGGCCCCCTTCACCGGCGCGCCGATCCTGCCGTCTTCGATCAGGTAGGCTTCCGAGGCCGAGAACACGAATTTGCCCGAGGTGATATCGACCTGGCCGCCGCCGAAATTGGCGGCGTAGAGCCCGCGCTTGATCGAGCGGATCATGTCGTCGCGCGAGGCGTCGCCGGCGAGCATGATGGTGTTGGTCATGCGCGGCATCGGTAGATGGGCGTAGGATTGGCGACGGCCGTTGCCGGTGGCGCGCATGCTCATCAGCCGGGCGTTCTGGCGGTCCTGGATGTAGCCGGTGAGAATGCCGTCCTCGATCAGCACGGTGCGGTTGGTGGGCGTGCCTTCGTCATCGACGGTGAGCGAACCGCGCCGGTCGGGGATGGTGCCGTCGTCGATGACGGTGACGCCTTTGGAGCCCACCCGCTTGCCCATCAGCCCGGCGAAAGCGGAGGTCTTCTTGCGGTTGAAGTCGCCTTCCAGCCCATGGCCGATCGCCTCGTGCAGCAGAATGCCGGGCCAGCCGGCGCCGAGCACGACCGGCATCTCGCCGGCGGGCGCCGCGATGCTTTCAAGATTGAGTGTCGCGTTGCGGATCGCCTTATCGACCGAAGCGCGCCAGAAATCCGGCGCGGTGACGCTGGAATAGGTCTCGCGGCCGCCGGCACCGTGACCGCCGGATTCGCGGCGTCCGTTCTGCTCCATCACCACCGAGACATGCAGCACCACCAGCGGCCGGATATCGGCGACGCGCACCCCGTCCGCGCGGAGAATTTCCACCACCTGCCACTCGCCGGCAAGGCTGGCCATCACCTGAACCACGCGAGAGTCCTTGCCGCGCGCATAGGCGTCGATCTCGCCGAGCAGGCCGGCACGGGCGGCGAACGGCATTTCGGCGAGCGGGTTCAGTGCCTTGTAGAGCGGGGCCGAGGCTGTGGCGGGGCCGACCGAGGCCATGCCGGCTTCACCGGACCGGGCGTCGCGCAGGGTGGCAACGGCGCGGGCAAGTGCCGCATCCGAAATCTCGCCCGCATGAGCGTAAACCGCCGCCTCGCCGGTCACCGAGCGCAGGCCGAAGCCGCGCCGGGAATCGAAGCTGGCATTGCGGATGCGGCTGTCGTCGAGGCTGACCACCTCGGACTCGCGATATTCGAGGAACAACTCGCCGTCATCCGCCGGGTCGAGCACCGGCGCGATGGCGCGGCGCGCTTCGTGAACATCCAGCCCCTCGTTGTGGTGGAACAGCCGGTCGGCGGTGGCGAGTGCTTCGGACATTATTCAGCGGCCTTCATGGCGAGGGTTTCGGCGCGGATGGCGGTGGCACCGCGCAGCGCGTGGCGGCAGGCGACGCAGGCGGCGAGCAGCAGAACGGCGTTGAGTTCGTGGAGATAGCCGATCGAACCCATGCCGGAGAGCAGCGCTGTCATGCCCAGTATATATTGCAGCGAGACCAGCCCCGCCAGGAGCAGGAACAGATCGCGCGCTTTGGGGCCGAGCGATGCGCGCAGGCCCATGACCGCTGCGACCACCACGACCAGGGTGGTGATGGTTGCGACGATCCGGTGATCGAACTGCACCGTGGATTTATTGGCAAGAAAATTCAGCCAGAGCGGATGCAGTTTCAGTGCGTGCGGCGGCAGGGCATGGCCGTCCATCAACGGAAAGGTGTTGAACACCTTGTTCGCATGGGTCGCCGCGACCAGCGCGCCGAGCCCGATCGTCGCGATGATCAGCACGATCGAGGCGGTCAGCAGGGCGCGCAGCACCGTGTGCCCGGCGATCGGCGCCGGTTCGGGGTTGCGGATGGTCAGCGCGGTCCATAGCATCGCGGTGAAAATCAGCATCGCCACGATAAGGTGGGGCGCCAGAAACAGCGGTGAGGGGTGCAGGACGCCACCATAGCGCCCCTGATAGGTCATCAGCCAGCCCATCACCGCTTCGCCGGCCCCGGCGGCGAACAGCAACCCGAGCCACAGCGCGAGCCGGCTGGAGATTCTGCTCCGCCACCAGAAAACCGCGAGCGGAACGATGAACACCAGCGCCATCAGCCGTCCCCAGTCGCGGTCGAGCAGCATCGGCCAGGCGAGGGATTTGAACTGGGCGAGGGTCATGGTGGGATGCAGCGCCTGGAATTGCGGCGTTGCCTGATAGAGCGCGAACAGGCGTTCCCAGGCGCGATGGGTCAGCGGCGGCACGAAACCCATCACCGGCTGCCAGAGCTGGACCGAAAATCCGGCGCCGATGGTGCGCACATGACCGCCGCCGACGACCATGCCGAAAATCATGACGCAGATCAGCAGCAGCCAGTTGCCGACAAGGCGGTCGGGCCTGGCGTTCATGCTGAGCGGCGTCCCCGCAGCTCGAAATACGCCCATACCGCGGCCGCCAGCAGCAGAACGGCGTTCATCTGATGCACGATGCCGATATCCAGGATCTTCGAAACCAGCGTGGTCACGCCCAGAATATACTGCACGATCAGAAGGCCGCCCATCACCAGGAACGCATCGCGGGCGCGCGGCGGCAGATCGGCGCGGATCGCCGCGACCACGGCGGCGATGACCACCAGCGCCGCCACGGTGCCGAGCAGCCGGTGATCCCACTGCGCCGCCGCCTTGTTCAGGACCCAGTTGCGCCAGAACGGGTGGAGCGTTGCGTAACCGGGCGGAATCCAGCGCCCCTGCATCAGCGGGAACGTGTTGTCGATGGTGTAGGCGTGGGTGCCGGAGAGGAACGTGCCGGCGACGATCGCGATGCAGATCGCCACGATCGAGGCGATCGCGAAGCCGCGCGCCGTGCGGTATTTCGCGGCTTCGGCAGGCGGCAGGCGTTCGGACTCGGGCCTGAGCACGACGAGGCCGGAGCAGAAAACGGCGATCGCCAGCGCGGTCGCGAAGCAGTAATGGATCGACAGGCGCCAGACCGAAACCTCGGTCATGCCGGGGTGAAAGCCCGAGGCGACCATCCACCAGCCGATCAGCCCCTGAATGCCGCCGAGGACGAACAGGAGCAGAAGCCACGGGCGCAGGCGGCGTTCCAGCCTTCCGGTCCACCAGAACCAGACGAGCGGGATTCCAAAATCGAGGCCGAGCAGGCGGCCCCACAGGCGATGAATCCATTCCGGCCAGAAAATCGCCTTGAACCCGGCGAGGTCCATGTGGCTGTTGAGCAGTTGGTATTGCGGGATAGTCTTGTAGAGAGCGAACATGCGCTCCCACGCCGCATGGGTCAGCGGCGGGATGATGCCGGAAACCGGCTGCCACGCCATGATCGACAGCCCGGCATTGTCGTTCTGCACATAGGCGCCGATCCCGAACATCTCGACGATCAGGGCGAAACTGACGAACAGCCACGCGGCCACCAGCCGGCGGTTTTCCGGCGATGCGGCGCGCGCGGCCCGGCTCTGGTTCATGGCGATACCGGCGGCGGTCTGCGACGCCATCGATCGATCCTTCAGTCGTGAGACAAGTTGCCCCGGATTTGCACCCGATCGTCGGATTGTAAACCCGGATCGTGTCGATGGCGTTGGATCGGTGCGACGGTTGCCCGGCGGCGCGGTCACTGAACTGGACCCTGCAGTGAGGACCAGCCCCGGGTGGAATTAAGGTGGAAGCCGCGCCGCCTCCTGGTCCGGCCAAATGGAGCTTTCGATATTATCAGGATGCGGGATGGAGATCGCGATTTGATCAAGCAGCGGCCGCATTGATTTGGATCGCGGTTGGGAGGCCGTGCAGCCGGCCGAGCGGCGCGGCGGCGGTTTCGATGTCGGTAGCGTGTTTGGCGAGCGATGATGCGAACGGCGTGATTGTGATATTCAAGCGTTTGCCGCGCGGTTTCGCTTCCCAGGTGCCGGCGGCGCGGCCATCGATCAGAATGGTCGCCGCGACCCAGCCGGCTTTTCGATAGATCAGTGTCTGGTGCGGCTCATCGACCAGATGGGATTTGACGGAACAGCCCAGCACATAGGGATCGAACGCCGGGAGCAGACTCACCCGGCTTGCTGGCGCGATGGTCGCGAGGTCGTCGAGGTCTTCTCGTCGGGCGATCGTCGGCCGGTCATAGACCGTGATGTCGATCAGGTCGTCGGCGAGATCGTGGCCGGCCTGTTTGGCTTCGCCGGACGGGATGCCGGCCCAGCGCGCGAAACCCTGGATGGTGGCGGGGCCGTAGGCGCGGAGATAGCGGTCGAGCAGGCATCGGCGCGCTTCCGGGCCGGGCGGGCGTTTTGGCAATGGGCTGGCTTTGAACCATGTGTCGGTTCGGACGAAGCTGATGTCGCGGTCTTTGGTTGGTCCGAAGCAGATCGCGCCCTCCAGCGCGGCCTGTTTGACGATGCCGCCCCAGCCGTGGTCGATCCAGGCGCGTGCTTGATCGCCGACCAGCGCGACCACCCGATCCGCGAGGTCTTTCCGGGTGAGCGGGCCGGTTTCGAGCGCCTTGCACACCGCATCGCTGGCGCGGGTGATCTGATCTGGTGTCAGCCCATAGGTGCCGAGCCAGCGATGCAGTTCGCGGAGTCCGGCCGGGCCGATCGCGGCGCTGTAGAGCGGCAGATCGGCGGACGGGATGATATGCACCGTTCCGCGCATCAGCCAGGTTCGGGCCAGGGTTCTGCTGGTTTCCAGCGCTTTGGTGAGGGTGCCGGATTGGAGGTTTGTGGTTCTGACCGACGCGGCTTGTTCGGTGGCTGAGGGGATTTGCGCCTGGAGGCCGCAGATGTCCCCGATCATTGCGGGGAGTTGGTCGGCGGAAACGGGGTCGATCAGATGATGCCGCCGCAGGCGAAACGCGACGGCCTGTTTTATAGTGACCGCCTCAGCCACGACCCAACAGCGGCATGGTCAACGGCAAAATCGTTGCATCCAACAAATTGATGCCGGGCGGGAGGGTCGCCATCAGCACGGCGGCGCGGGCGACCTGATCGGCGGGCATGAGCCCTTCCTCGCGCCGTGTCGCCTCCTGATCCGGCCAGATGGCGCTTTCGGTGTTGCCGGGATGCAGGATGGAGACCGCGATGCCGTGCATCCGTCCGTCGAGGGCCAGCGCTCGGGTCATGCCCTCGAGGGCGAATTTCGAGGTGGTGTAGGGCACCGAATTGCGGCGCGGCACGCGGGCCGAGACCGAGCCGATATTGATGATCCGGCCCGATTTCTGCGCCTTCATGATGCGGAAGGCGCGTTGGGCGCAGCGAAACGCGGCGGTGACGTTGACCGCGATGACCGCCTCGAAATCCGCCATCGGCAGGTCTTCGGTGCGGGTGTGGGTGGCGCGGCCGGCATTGTTGACCAGAATGTCCAATCGTCCGCCGAAGCGGGCTTCGGCGGCGGCAAACAACCGTTCGACATCGGGTTCGCGGGTGATGTCCGCGGTGAAAATCGAGACGGTTTCGCTGCCGATCGCGCGCGCGGCTTCGGCGAGTTTCGCCTCGTCGCGCCCGCAGATGATGACCGAAGCGCCCTCGGCGGCGAGCCCAGCGGCGATCGCGCGGCCGATGCCGCTGGCGCCGCCGGTGACGATCGCCGTCTTGCCGGCGAGGGCGCTGCTCACGAAGCCCCTGTCACGAAGCCTGGGTGACGAACTTGGTGGCGAGGTATGAGTCGATCGCCTCCGCGCCGCCTTCCCAGCCATAGCCGCTATCCTTCATCCCACCGAACGGGGTTTCGGGCAGAGCGAGGCCGTGATGGTTGATCGAGACCATGCCGCTCTCGATCCGGTGGCCCAGAGCGGTGACGGTTTTGGTCGAGCGTGTATAGGCATAGGCTGCGAGGCCGAAATCGAGCCGGTTGGCCTCGGCGATCGCATCGTCGAAGGAGGCGAAACGGTTGACCAGCGCGAGCGGGCCGAACGGCTCCTCGTTCATCGCGCGGGCGGTGACCGGCACGTCGGTCATCACCGTGGGCTGGAAGAAATACCCTTTGTTGCCGATCCGCTCGCCGCCGGCGGCGACTTTGGCACCGTGCTGCCTGGCGTCGGCGATGAAGCCCTCGATGGCGGGGATGCGGCGCTCGTTGGCGAGCGGGCCCATGGTGGTGCCGGCTTCGAGCCCGTCGCCGACCTTGATTTTGGCGACAGCACCGAGGAAGCGCTCCATGAACCCGTCATAGACGCTGTCCTGGACCAGGAACCGCGTGGGCGCGACGCAGACCTGCCCGGCGTTGCGGAACTTGTTGGCGGCGAGGATTTTCGCGGCGGCGTCGAGATCGGCGTCCTCGAACACGATGGCGGGGGCGTGGCCGCCAAGCTCCATGGTGGCGCGCTTCATGTGCTTGCCGGCCAGTGAGGCGAGGTGCTTGCCCACCACGGTCGAGCCGGTGAAGGAGATTTTGCGGACCGAATGATGCGGGATGAGATATTCCGAAATCTCGGCCGGCACGCCATAGACGAGGTTGAGCACGCCGGCGGGCAGCCCGGCATCGGCGAAGGCGCGCACCAGTTCGGCGCAGGAGCCGGGGGTTTCCTCGGGGCCTTTCAGAATCACCGCGCAGCCGGCGGCGATGGCGGCGGAAACCTTGCGTACCGCCTGATTGAGCGGGAAGTTCCACGGCGTGAAGGCGGCGACGATGCCGACCGGCTCCTTGACGACGAGCTGATAGACGCCGTCGGCACGGGCCGGAATGACCCGGCCATAGGTGCGCGGGGCCTCCTCGGCGAACCAGTCGATCACGTCGGCGGCGAGCAGGGTTTCGCCCTTCGCCTCGGGGAGCGGTTTGCCCTGTTCCATGGTCATGGTGCGGGCGATGGTGTCGGCACGCTCGCGGATCAGATTGGCGGCCTTGCGCATGATTTTCGCGCGGGCCTGCGGGCTGGTCTTGCGCCAAGCGACGAAGCCGGTCTCGGCGGCGGCAATCGCGGCGTCGAGATCGGCGCGCTCGGCGTGGGCGGCGGTGCCGATTTTTTCCTCGGTTGCCGGGTTGAGGACATCGAGCGTGCGGCCCGATTTCGCGCCGGTCCATTCGCCGCCGATATGCAGCATCACATCCTGGTACATTTTTGATCCTGTCCGTAAGGTCTTGTCGTTCAGACCGTCTTTAGCACGCCGCGCAGGAGCGCAAACATCTGGTCAAGCTCGTCCTCGGTGGTGATGAACAGCGGCGCGAACACCACCGTATCGCCGGCGACGCGGATCACCAAGCCCTGCTCGAAGCAGCGGCGCAGCACGGCGAAGCCGCGCTTGCCGGCCGACCCGTCGACCGCGAGGTCGACGGCGCCCAGCAATCCGTAGCCGCGCGTGTCGGTGACGATCGGGATATCGGCGAGCGAGGCGATGCGTTCAAGGAATTTCGGGGTGAGCGCGGCGGCGCGGGCGAACAGGTCCTCGTCGCGGTAGAGCTTCAGCGTGGCGAGGGCCGCGGCGCAGGCGACCGGATGGGCGGAATAGGTGTAGCCGTGGAAAAATTCGACGGCGTCGGGCCCGGCGGCGTCGAGGATGGCCTGCTGGATGTCCTCGCGCACCGCGATCGCCGCCATCGGGATATTGCCGTTGGTGATCGCCTTGGCCATGGTCAGGATGTCGGGGGTGACACCGAACGCATCGGCGGCGAAGGCGTGGCCCGTTCTGCCAAAACCGCAGATCACCTCGTCGAAGATCAGCAGGATGCCGTGTTTGTCGCAGATCGCGCGGAGCCGTTCGAGATAGCCCTTCGGCGGGACCAGAACGCCGGTCGACCCCGCGATCGGCTCGACGATGCAGGCGGCGATGGTGTCGGCGCCGTGCAGATCGACCAGGCGCTGCAGATCGTCGGCGAGGTCGATGCCGCCGTGTTCGCCCTGGCCCATCACGTTGCGGTTTTCCGGGATGTGGGTGTGGCGCATATGGGCGACGCCGGGCAGGCCGAGGCCGAAGGCGTCGCGATTCTTCACCATGCCGCCCACCGACCAGCCGGCGAAATTGACCCCGTGATAGCCGCGCGCCCGGCCGATCAGGCGCTGGCGCTGACCCTGGCCGCGCACCCGATGGTACTGGATCGCGATTTTCAGCGCGGTTTCCACCGCTTCGGAGCCGGAGCCGGCGAAGAACACGCGGTTGAGCCCCTCGGGCAGCATCTGTGCGAGTTCATGGGCGAGGCGGAACGATCCCGGCACGCCGAACTGGAAGGCGGGCGCGTAGTCGAGCTCCTCGAGCTGGCGGGTGACCGCCTCGCGGATTTCGCGGCGGCCATGCCCGGCGGGTGTGGTGTAGAGGCCGGAGACGCCGTCGAGCAGTTGTTCGCCCAGGGTGTTCCAGTAATGGACGCCCTCGGCGCGGGCGATGATGCGCGGCGCCTCCTGGAACTGCTTGTTGGCGGTGAACGGCATCCAGTGATGGATCAGCGGCTCGTTGGAGCGTGATGCGGCCTGGCTCATGATCGGACCCTCCTTGGTTTGAGCAAGCTTAATATTTTAAGCGTATTTTTGGCAAGGCCTGTTTTTTAAGGGCAATTCAACGCAGACTGTCGATTATTCTTATCACTTGGCGCCCGATCTTGTTCGACGGCTGGACCGCGCGCATAGCTTGTCATGTGTCGATCCGGCTATGAGACTGGACCGAATCGTTCAGTATTTGTCACTATTCTTGCGTTCACCAAGGAAGGTTGTTGGCACGATGCCCAGGCAATTCATCCCGGACCCTGCCGCAGATCTTCTCTCGTCCGTCGAGGGACAGCGTTTCGCTACGATTCTGGCCGATCCGCCATGGCAATTCGCCAATCGCACCGGGAAGGTCGCACCCGAGCATCGCCGATTGGCGCGCTACGGGACCATGTCGCTCGACGACATCTGCGCCCTTCCAGTCGCCGAGGTAACGGCTTCGACCGCGCATCTCTATCTCTGGGTGCCGAACGCGCTGCTGCCCGAGGGGTTTAGGGTGATGAGCGCGTGGGGGTTTCAGTACAAGTCTAACATCGTCTGGCACAAAATCCGCAAGGATGGCGGTAGCGACGGGCGGGGTGTGGGGTTCTATTTCCGCAACGTAACCGAGATGGTGCTGTTCGGGACGCGCGGCAAGAATGCGCGCACGCTCGCCGCGGGGCGACGGCAGGTGAACTATCTCGCGACGCGCAAACGCGAACATTCGCGCAAACCCGATGAGATTTACGATATCATCGAGGCGTGCAGCCCGGCCCCGCGCCTCGAACTGTTCGCGCGCGGCGTGCGCCCGAACTGGACTGCGTGGGGCAGCCAAGCGGATGAGGGTTATGCGCCGAGCTGGGAGACCTATGCGCATAATTCGGCGAGCGATCGGCAGTCGGTCTTGCCGTTGGGCGCAGATTAGCATCGGGTCAGCATTGATATGTTCGATCGTTTGAAAGCGCGCGGGTTCGAGATCCATTTCCTGTCCCACGCCGAAGCGATCATGAGCGTGGATTTTCCCAAGGCCGCCCAGGAACTGGAATCGGCTTTGGTCAATGCTTCGATCCCGATAGAGGAGATTATCGCCGGTGGCGGGGGCGAAGCAAAGGGAACCCAACGGCTGCGCAAGGCGCTGGCTGAAAAAGGCTGGGTCAAAACGACTTTCGTGGTCGAAAAGATCATCAACGGCGTTCAGCGGGAAAGCCAGTCCCACGAGGTCGATCACGTCCGGGCATTCGAGTCTGGTGCGCGGATCGCTCTCGAAATCGAGTGGAACAACAAAGATCCATTCTATGATCGTGACCTTGAGAACTTCAAACGGCTGCACGCCGATGGGGCGATTTCGATCGGGGTCATCGTCACGCGCGGGCGGGCGTTGCATGCGGCCATGCATGGTTTTGTAAGACGTTTTCTGGATCGGCACGGAATTGACGATTTCCCCGCATTGGAATCGTTCGATTACGTTCCTACGCCGAAACAGCGCCGCGATATTCAGAGCCGGGTTGGTCGGGCCAACAACCCCATTCCGTTTCGCGCCGCGTTCACGGACAAATTCGTGTCTGACAAATTCGGCGAGGCGACGACGCACTGGAAGAAACTGGAAGATCGAGTTCACCGAGGTGTGGGCAATCCGTGCCCGCTGCTGCTGATCGGTTTGCCACCTTCGATCGTGACGTTCGGTTGAGCGGGGTTTGTGGCCGCGCGGTCTTGGCGGGGGCGGTGTCGCGCCTTAGAAGCATATTATAAATCGGGGACAAGGAGCGACGGCATGAAACTGTTTCGGCATGGTGCGGCGGGGGCCGAGCGTCCGGGTGTGGTCGATGCCAAGGGCGGCTTGCGCGATCTTTCGGCGCATCTCGCGGGGTTCGATGCGGCGGCGTTGTCGGCCGAGGGGTTGGCGCGGATCGCGGCGATCGATCCCGCCGCGCTGCCGATGGTGCCGGACGGGGCGCGGATCGGCGCGCCGGTGCCGCGCCCGGTCAATTTCATCTGCATCGGGCTGAACTATGCGGATCACGCGGCGGAGAGCAATTTGCCGATTCCCGAGGAGCCGATCATTTTTCTCAAGGCGGGCAGCGCCTATTCCGGCCCGTTCGACGACGTGGTGATTCCGCGCGGCTCGAAAGAGACCGACTGGGAGGTGGAACTGGGCGTGGTGATCGGCACGGCGGCGCATTGCGTGACCGAAGCCGACGCGCTCGACCATGTGGCCGGGTATTGCGTGGTGAACGACGTGAGCGAGCGGGAGTACCAGATCAAGCGCGGCGGCACCTGGGACAAGGGCAAGGGCTGCCCGAGTTTCGGCCCGGTGGGGCCGTATCTGGTCACAAGCGACGAGGTGCCCGATCCGCAGAGCCTTGACCTCTGGTGCGAGGTGGACGGCAGGCGGATGCAGAACGGCAATACGCGCACGATGATTTTCGGGGTGCGGACCCTGGTTTCGTATGTCAGCCAGTTCATCGCGCTGCTGCCGGGCGATATCATCGCCACCGGCACGCCTCCGGGCGTGGGCATGGGGATCAAGCCGAACCCGGTGTTTCTGCGGCCCGGCCAGACCATGCGGCTCGGCATTGCCGGGCTCGGCGAGCAGGCGCAGAAGACGATCGGCGGGTGATCACGGGTCGTTGCGGCGGCGGCCTACCCGTTGCGGGCGGCGCACCTCTCGACTAAAGGCGGGTCATGCGCCGTATCCTGATTCCCGCCCTGCTGCTTCCGCTCGCCCTTGCCGGCTGCGCCTTGTTCGGCCGCAAGACCCTCTCGCCCTATGCCAACGCGCCGTCGCTGGTCGATGTCGCGGCGCTGACCAAGTTCAATGGGCAGTTGCCGCTGGTGACGATCCCGCAAGGGGCGCAGAATTGGGCGCCTTCGGTGAAATACGCGGTGGCCGAGGCGCTGAAAATCAACAAGGACGCGAAATTCCGCGTCTATGTGACCGGGCCGGCGGCGGCGATCCCCTCCGTGTCCGAACAGCAGATGGCGAAGCTCGCCCCCGAGGCGGCCGCGGTAGCCGATGCGATCGCCGCCGATGGGGTGCTGCCGGGGAATGTCTCGCTCGGCGCCTCGACCAAGCTGCCGCACGTGCCGACACCCAAGGCGCCGGAAATCGTGGTGTTCGCGAAGTAATCATGAGTCTTTCAGGCTTCGTGTTGCCGTGGCTGCGGCGGCTGGAGCCGGAGACCGCGCACCGCATCGCGATCGCCGGGTTGCGCTTCGGAGTTGCCGGCGGGTGGGACATCGCGCCCGATCCGCGCCTGGCCGTGTCCGCGTTCGGGCGGACCCTGAAAAACCCGATCGGGCTTGCCGCCGGGTTCGACAAGGATGCGGCGGCACTCGCCGGCCTGTCCCGGCTGGGATTCGGGTTCATCGAGGCGGGAACCGCAACACCGCGCGCGCAACCGGGCAATTCCAGGCCGCGGCTGTTCCGGCTTGCCGAGGACGAGGCGCTGATCAACCGCATGGGGTTCAACAATCGCGGGATCGAGGCGTTTTCGCGCAATCTCGCGCGGGCGGCCAATCTTGCCTATCAGGATCGGGCGCGGGTGGCGATCGGTGCGAATCTCGGGATCAACAAGGACGGCGCCGATCCGCTGGTTAATTATCCGGCGCTGGTGCGCGCGGTCGCACCCCATGCCGATTATATCGCGATCAACGTGTCCTCGCCGAATACGTCTGGGCTGCGGGATTTGCAGGCGGCGGACCGGCTGGCGGCGATTCTCGATGCGATCGCGCGCGGCGCCGGAGCGCATCCGCCGCTATTCGTGAAACTGGCGCCCGATCTCGACGAGGCGGCGTTGCCCGAGCTGGTTGCCATGGCGATCGGACGGGGGATTGCCGGGCTGATCGTCAGCAACACCACGCTGGCGCGGCCGGAGAGCCTGCGCGGGGCGGCGCGCGGCGAGGCGGGCGGCTTGTCCGGCGCGCCGCTGTTCGCGCGTTCGACCCGGATGCTCGCACGGGTGCGGCTGCTGGCGGGCGACCGGCTGACGCTGATCGGGGTGGGTGGCGTGGCGACGCCGGAGCAGGCTTTCGCCAAGTTCCGCGCCGGGGCGAGCCTGGTGCAGGTTTACACGAGTTTCGTCTATCAGGGGCCGGCGGTGATCGGGCGGATCGTCACCGGGCTGGGCCGTCTGCTCGATCAATATGGCTGCGCTTCACTGGCCGAGACGATCGGGCGGGATGCCGACCGGCTGTCGGAGCTGGAGCTAGGGCACACCCGATGAGCATCGCCGATATCGCCGCGCGGTATGACGGGTTCATCGTCGATCTCTGGGGCGTGGTGCATGACGGGGTGCGGCCCTATCCGGGCGTGCTCGACTGCCTCGCCCGGCTGCGGGATGCCGGCAAGCGCGTGGCGTTCCTGTCGAACGCGCCGCGCCGGGCCGGCGCGGTGGCGGATGCGCTGGCGGCGATGGGCATCGCGCGCGGCTTCTATGACGGGGTGATGACCAGCGGCGAGGCGGTGCGCGCGGCGCTGATCGCCCGCACCGATCCCGATTTCGCGGGGCTGGGGACGCGGCTGTATCATCTGGGGCCGGAGCGGGACCGCAATCTGTTCGACGACCTGGGATTGGTCGAGGTCGCGCGGCCCGCCGAGGCGGATTTCCTGCTCAATACCGGGCCGGACGACCTGGCGCCGCAAGACGACCCGGCGGCGTTCGACGATGTGCTGGCCGAATCGCTGGCGACGGGGCTGCCGATGGTCTGCGCCAATCCCGATCTCGAAGTGATTCGCGACGGGCGGCGGATCGTCTGCGCCGGCGCACTGGCGGAACGCTACGCCGCGCAAGGCGGGCGGGTGATTCTGCGCGGCAAGCCCGATCCGGCGATCTATCCGCCGACACTGGCACTGCTCGGTACCGATCGCGCGCGGAGCGTCGCGGTCGGCGATTCGCTGCGCACCGATCTCGCCGGCGCCAAGGCGGCGGGCATCGACGGGGTGTTCGTGCTGTCGGGCATTCATACCCTGACCATGGCGCAGGCTTCGGCGGCGGCGGCGGATGAGGGGCTGGCGCCGGTCGCGATCCTGCCGGGTTTCGCCTGGTAGGGGTTTCGTGATAGCGCCCCATCGTGATAGCGGGGGCGCATGACAATCCGCGTCCGTTTCGCTCCGAGCCCGACCGGGATGCTGCATATCGGCGGCGCCCGCACCGCTTTGTTCAACTTCCTGTTCGCGCGGCGCCATGGCGGGCGGTTTCTGCTGCGGGTCGAGGACACCGATCGGGACCGCAGCACGACGGAAGCGACCCAGGTGATCCTGGATGCGCTGGACTGGCTTGGCCTGACGCCGGACGAACCGCCGGTGTTCCAGTCGACCCGCTACGCGCGGCATCGCGAGGTTGCCGAGCAGATGCTGGCGGCGGGGACCGCCTATCGGTGTTTCTGCACCCGCGAGGAACTGGCCGAGATGCGTGCCGCGGCCGAGGCGGAGAAAAAACCGTTCCGCTATGACGGGCGGTGGCGAGATCGCGACCCGGCGGAAGCGCCGCCTGGGGTCGATCCGGTGATCAGGCTGAAGGCGCCGCGCGGCGGCGAGACGGTGGTGCGCGATCTGGTGCAGGGCGAGGTGCGGGTCGCGAATGCTGAACTCGACGACATGATTTTGCTCCGTTCGGACGGCACGCCGACCTATCTGCACGCGGTGGTGGTCGATGACCACGACATGGCGATCAGCCATGTGATCCGGGGCGACGATCATCTGACCAACACGTTCCGGCAGGCGCAGATTTACGACGCGATGGGCTGGGCGCGGCCGGACTTCGCGCATATTCCGCTGATCCATGGGCCGGACGGCGCGAAACTGTCGAAGCGCCACGGTGCCGTGTCGGTGCTGCAATTCCGCGAGGACGGCTATCTGCCGGAGGCGTTGTGCAACTACCTGCTCCGGCTCGGCTGGGGCCATGGCGATGCGGAAATTCTATCGCGCGACGAGCAGATCGCCCTGTTCGATCTCGACGGGGTGGGGCGCGCGGCGAGCCGGATGGATTACGCCAAGCTGCTGCACGTCGATGCGGTGTGGCTGCGCGCGGCGGAAGACGAGCGGTTGGCGGCGGATGTGGTCGGGCGGATCGCGCGCGATCACGGGCTGGCGGTGAGCACCGGGGCGGCCGGAAGGATCGCCGCGATCATGCCCACGCTGAAGGAGCGGGCGCGGACCCTGGCGGAACTGGCCGAATCGGCGCTGTTCCTGGTGCGCGAGCCGCCTTTGCCGATGACCGAGAAGGCGCTTTTGCTCCTGACCGATGAAGCGAAGGCGGATCTGGCCGCTCTCGCGGCCGAATTGAACGCGACTGATTTTTCGGCCGAGGCGCTGCACGCCGCGATGGCCGGTTTCGCGACGGCAAAAGGGAAAAAGCTCGGGGAGGTGGCGCAGCCCTTGCGCGCGGCGCTGACCGGCAGCACGACCAGCCCGCCGATCGACGCGGTGATGGCATCCCTGGGTCGGAACGCCACCATCGCGCGGATCGAAGCCGTTACAGGCTGACGGCTTTCATCCCGGCTTCCGGGTAGCGGGTGCCGGCGGCGGCGCCGGCGGGCAGGATGCGGTCGATCGCCGCGAAGTCTTCTTTCGTCAGCGTAACATCGACGGCGCCGACGTTCTCGTCGAGATATTTGCGGCGCTTGGTGCCGGGAATCGGCACGATGTCGTCGCCCTGGGCCAGCACCCAGGCGAGGGCGAGCTGGCTCGCGGTGCATTTCTTCGCTGCCGCCAGTTTTTTGACTTCCTCGACCAGTTTCACGTTCTTCGCGAAATTCTCGCCCTGGAAGCGCGGGTTGTTGTGGCGCCAGTCATCGGTTTCGAGGTCTTCGGGTTTGGTGATGGCGCCGGTCAGGAAACCACGGCCGAGCGGCGAATAGGGCACGAAGCCGATGCCGAGTTCGCGCACGGTTTCCAGCAATTCACCTTCCGGGTCGCGCGACCAGAGCGAGTATTCGGTCTGCAGGGCGCTGATCTTATGCACCTTTGCGGCACGGCGAATGGTTTCGGGGGCGGCTTCGGACAGGCCGAGATGTTTGACCTTGCCCGCTTTGACCAGTTCGGCCATCGCGCCGACAGTGTCTTCGATCGGCACGTTGGGATCGACCCGGTGCTGGTAATAGAGGTCGATCGTGTCGATGCCGAGGCGCTTGAGCGAGGCGTCGCAGGCGAATTTCACGTAGGACGGTTTGCCGTTGACGCCGAGGCGTTTGCGGTCCGCGCTGAACTCGTTGCCGAATTTGGTGGCGAGGACGATTTTGCTCCGGTTGGCCTTGACGAAAGGGCTGAGCAGAACCTCGTTATCGCCGAAGCCGTACATGTCGGCGGTGTCGAAGAAGGTGACGCCGCGGTCCAGCGCACGGTCCAGCGTGGCGCGGGCTTCGGCCTCGTCGCGGCCGGAATAGAAATCGGACATGCCCATGCAGCCGAGCCCGATGGCGGAGACGGTCAAGCCGCCCAGGTTGCGGGTTTTCATTTTTTGCTCCTTTAAGGGTTGAGGGCTCAGATGGGGCGTGCGCGGCCGCTCCCCAAGCCCGGCAAACCTGCCATGAGGGGCGGATTGCCGACTCGACAGGCGCGCGCCGGTCTTGTATAGGCGCGGCTTCATCGGAACGCGGGAGGTTGAACCACGGCTGGTTCGGCCGGTTGAACCGCGGTCCATTGGCGTTTCCGGGCTTCGGGATGCCATCGGATCAGGAGTGGCGCCGCATGGCGAAGAAAATCGTCGGCTATATCAAGCTGCAGATCCCGGCGGGCAAGGCGAATCCCTCGCCGCCGGTGGGTCCGGCGCTCGGCCAGCGCGGGCTGAACATCATGCAGTTCTGCAAGGATTTCAATGCCGCGACCCAGGGGATGGAAGTGGGCATGCCGGTGCCGGTGGTGATCACCGCCTATGCCGATCGCAGCTTCACCTTCATCACCAAGACGCCGCCGAACACCTATTTCCTGAAGAAGGCCGCCGGCATCGCCAAGGGTTCGACGACAACAGGCAAGGGTGCGACCGTCGGCAAGGTGACGATGAGCCAGTTGCGCGAAATCGCGGCGACCAAGATGGTTCACATGAACGCCAACGATGTCGACGGCGCGGTGCGCATGCTGATCGGCTCGGCCCGCTCGATGGGTCTTTCGGTCGTGGAGGGCTGATCATGGCGAAGAACAAGCGGCTGACCAAGGCGAGCGAGACCGTCGATCGCAACAAATCCTATGCCCTGACCGACGCGATGGCGCTGGTCAAGCGCAATGCGACCGCGAAATTCGACGAAACGGTCGAGATGTCGCTCAATCTCGGTATCGATCCACGCCATGCCGATCAGATGGTGCGCGGGCTGATTTCACTGCCCAACGGCACCGGCAAGACGCTGCGCGTCGGTGTGTTCGCGCGCGGGCCGAAGGCCGACGAGGCGAAGGCGGCGGGTGCCGACGTGGTGGGTGCCGAGGATCTGGCCGAGCAGGTGCAGAACGGCAATATCGAGTTCGATCGCTGCATCGCGACCCCGGACATGATGGCGCTGGTCGGGCGGCTGGGGAAGATTCTCGGGCCGCGCGGGCTGATGCCGAACCCGAAGCTCGGCACCGTGACCATGGATGTCAAAGGCGCGGTGACCGCGGCGAAATCGGGCCAGGTGGAGTTCCGCGCCGAAAAGGCGGGGATCATCCATGCCGGGATCGGCAAGGCGAGCTTCGAGGCGGACAAGCTGATCGAGAACGCCCGCGCCCTGGTCGATGCAATCCAGAAAGCCAAGCCGGCCGGCGCCAAGGGCACGTATTTGCAGAAAGCGGCGCTGTCCTCGACCATGGGGCCGGGCGTGCGCGTGGATGTGAGCAGCCTTTCGGCTTGAGAGAAATGCGCCGGACTTCGGTTCGGCCATGACGGGATGCGCCGGTTGCATGACCGGCGCCGTCCCGACCTGTCCAAGACGGCGCGCAATCCGGGCGACCGGATTTTAATGGGGCGACCCGCGAGCCGGAGACGGGGTGTCGGAGCAGATAGCGCTTCGATGGTTCCGACTTTGAGGACAGGCGAACCGGCGGCCGGGATGGTCCTGGCCGCCATGGGCAACCCGGCGGGGCGCGGTCCAAACGCGCGCTGCCTGACGAGTGGAGACCGACGTGGATCGCGCACAGAAGCGTGAATTCGTCGACCAGCTTGCCGCGGTGTTCGCCGAGACATCGATGATTGTCATCACCCGCAATGACGGGTTGACGGTTGCCGATGTCACGGAGCTGCGCCGGCGCATGCGGGCGGCGGGCGCACAATACAAGGTGGCGAAGAACCGTCTGGCTCACCTCGCTTTGGAAGGGACCCGATTCGACGGAATCGCGCCGCTGCTGAAGGGACCGACCGCGCTTGCGTGGTCGCGCGACCCGGTGGCCGTGGCGAAAACCGCCGTCGAGTTCGCCAAGACCAACGAGAAGTTCGTGCTGGTCGGCGGCGCCTTGGGAACGCAGATGCTCGATGCATCCGGCGTCAAGGCCCTGGCCGAACTGCCGTCGCTCGACGCGCTGCGCGCCAGACTGGTGGGGCTGATTCAGGCCCCCGCCACGCGGATCGCTTGTGTCGTGCAGGCGCCGGCCGGACAGCTCGCGCGGGTCTTCGCGGCCTTTGCCAAGACGGGTGAGGCGGCCTGACGGCCTCGAAATCACGATGCGGGCCGGAGCCGGCTTGCATGGAACCAAATGAACGCTAATATAAGGATACACGAACATGGCTGATCTAGCGAAGCTGGTTGACGAACTCTCCGGCCTCACGGTCCTCGAAGCGGCGGAACTTTCCAAGCTGCTTGAGGAAAAGTGGGGCGTGTCCGCTGCGGCTCCGGTTGCCGTCGCCGCGGCACCGGCCGCCGGTGCGGCTGCCGCGCCGGTTGAGGAACAGACCGAGTTTACCGTCGTGCTGAAGGCCGGCGGCGACAAGAAGATCAATGTGATCAAGGAAATCCGCACGATCACCGGGCTTGGGCTGAAGGAAGCCAAGGACCTGGTCGAGGGCGCGCCGAAGACGGTGAAGGAAGCCGTGAACAAGGACGAGGCGGAAAAGATCAAGAAGGTTTTGGAAGAGCAGGGCGCATCTGTCGAAATCCAGTAATTCGTCCGCGCGTCGCGTTCCCTTCGGGAGCGGGACGTTACGAGCCTGAATATGGCGGGGAGCCTTGCGGCCCCCCGCCTGTTTGCCGTGGCGCCCGAGCATGGGCGGCACCGGCGATGCCGAGGCGGGCCGTTTCCGGCGCGCCGCGGTCTTGATGCCGCCCGGTGGCGGCGTTCGCTTACAGAGTTGAAGGTCGGGGTCTGAGCATGAATGCGATTTCTGGTGGCATGAACAGGATTTCCTTTACGAATCGCAAGCGCATTCGCAAAAGTTTCGGCAAAATTCCCGAAAATACGCCGATGCCCAACCTGATCGACGTGCAGCGGGCGAGCTATGACGCGTTTCTGCAGATGCATGTCTCGCCGGATTCGCGTACCAATTCCGGGCTGCAGGAAGTGTTCAAATCGGTTTTCCCGATCGACGATTTCGCCGGCCGTGGCCGGCTCGAATTCGTCTATTACGAGCTGGAAGAGCCGAAATACGATGTCGAGGAGTGCATCCAGCGCGGCATGACCTATGCGGCGCCGCTGAAGGTGGTGCTGCGCCTGATCGTGTGGGATCTCGACGAGGATACCGGCGCGCGCTCGATCCGCGACATCAAGGAACAGCCCGTCTACATGGGCGACATGCCGCTGATGACCGATAACGGCACCTTCGTGGTGAACGGCACCGAGCGGGTCATCGTCAGCCAGATGCATCGCAGCCCCGGCGTGTTCTTCGACCACGACAAGGGCAAGACCCACGCCTCGGGCAAGTATCTGTTCGCAGCGAGGGTGATTCCGTATCGCGGCTCGTGGCTCGATTTCGAATTCGACGCCAAGGACCTCGTCTATGTGCGCATCGACCGCAAGCGCAAGCTGCCGGTCACCACGCTGCTCTACGCCCTGGAGAGCAGGGCGACCGAGGCGTTGCGCGCGGCGCGCGCGGCCAAGGGCGAGACGCTGGAGATTGCCGAAATCAAGGGCATGGACCCTGAGGAAATTCTCAACACCTTCTACGGCCAGGTCGCGTTCACCCGCACCAAGGACGCCGAGGGGGCGACCGCCTGGGCGCGGCCGTTCGAGCCGGAGACGTTCCGGGGCGCCAAGCTGGTCGAGGATCTGATCGACGCCGAGACCGGCGCCGTCGTCGCGAAGGCCGAGGACAAGCTGACCGCGCGCGCCGCCCGCAAGATTGCCGAGACGACCAAGCATGTGCTGGTCAGCCGCGCCGATCTGGTGGGGCGCTTTGTCGCCGAGGATCTGTTCGACCCGAGTAGCGGCGAGATTTTCGCCGATGCCGGCGAGGAGATCAGCGAAGCGAAGCTGACCGCCTTCGAGGAAGCCGGGCTCGAGACGATTCCGACGCTCGCGATCGACCAATCGAAGGGACCGTGGATTCGCAACACCCTGGCGGTGGACAAGAATTCCAATCGCGAGGATGCGCTGATCGACATCTACCGCGTCATCCGCCCCGGCGAACCGCCGACCAGCGAGACGGCGGAAGCCTTGTTCCGCGGGTTGTTCTTCGATTCCGAGCGCTACGATCTTTCGGCGGTCGGCCGGGTGAAGATGAATATGCGCCTCGGCATCGAGTGCGACGACACGATGCGGGTGCTGCGCAAGGAGGACATCCTGCGCACGGTCCAGATCATGTGCGAGCTGAAGGACGGGCGCGGCCAGATCGACGATATCGACAATCTCGGCAACCGGCGGGTGCGCTCGGTCGGCGAGCTGATGGAGAACCAGTATCGCATCGGCCTGCTGCGCATGGAGCGAGCGATCCGCGAGCGCATGGGCTCGGTCGATATCGACGGGGTGATGCCGCACGACCTGATCAACGCGAAGCCGGCGGCGGCGGCGGTGCGCGAGTTCTTCGGCAGCTCGCAATTGTCCCAGTTCATGGATCAGACCAACCCGCTGTCGGAAGTGACGCATAAGCGCCGCCTGTCGGCGCTCGGGCCGGGCGGGCTGACCCGCGAGCGCGCCGGCTTCGAGGTGCGCGACGTGCACCCGACCCATTACGGCCGGATCTGCCCGATCGAGACGCCGGAAGGGCCGAATATCGGGCTGATCAACTCGCTCGCGACCTATGCCAAGGTGAACAAATACGGCTTCATCGAGACGCCGTACCGGATGGTGAAGGACGGCAAGGTCCAGAACGAATACAAATATCTGTCGGCGATGGAGGAGGAGAAGCTCACCGTCGCGCAGGCCGATGCGCCGAAGCTTGCCGACGGCACGCTGACCGAGGATCTGGTTTCGGTGCGCCGCAACGGCGATTTCCGGCTGGTCCGCCCGGACGAGGTGACGGCGATCGATGTGTCGCCGAAGCAGCTGGTGTCGGTCGCTGCCGCCTTGATTCCGTTCCTGGAGAATGACGACGCCAACCGCGCGCTGATGGGCTCCAACATGCAGCGCCAGGCGGTGCCGCTGATCAAGTCGGACGCGCCGCTGGTCGGCACCGGCATGGAAGCGGCGGTGGCGCAGGATAGCGGGGCGACCATCGTGGCGCGCCGGGCCGGCGTGGTCGATCAGATCGACGGCGCGCGCATCGTGGTTCGGGCGACCAACGAGGACGGCACGACCAAAGGCGTGGATATCTACCGGCTGCGCAAGTTCATGCGCTCCAACCAGTCGACCTGCATCAATCAGCGGCCGCTGGTGCGGGTGGGCGACCGGGTGGGCGACGGCGACATCATCGCCGACGGCCCCTCGACCGAGCTTGGCGAACTCGCGCTCGGGCGCAACGTGCTCTGCGCGTTCATGCCGTGGAACGGCTACAACTTCGAGGATTCCATCCTGATTTCCGAGCGGGTGGCGCGCGACGACATGTTCACCTCGATCCATATCGACGAATTCGAGGTGATGGCGCGCGACACCAAGCTCGGCCAGGAGGAAATCACCCGCGACATTCCGAACGTGGGTGAGGAGGCCTTGCGCAACCTCGACGAGGCGGGCATCGTCTATGTCGGCGCCGAGGTGAACCCCGGCGACATTCTGGTAGGCAAGGTGACGCCGAAGGGCGAGAGCCCGATGACGCCGGAAGAAAAGCTGCTGCGCGCGATTTTCGGCGAAAAAGCCTCCGATGTGCGCGACACCTCGCTGAAGCTGCCGCCCGGCGTGTCGGGTACGGTGGTCGATGTGCGGGTGTTCAACCGGCGCGGCGTCGATAAGGACGAGCGCGCGCTGGCGATCGAGCGGGCCGAGATCGAACGGCTCGCCAAGGACCGCGACGACGAGCGGGCGATCCAGGAGCGCGCCTTCCTCAACCGGCTGCGCGAGAAGCTGCTCGGCCAGATGGCGGGTTCCGGCTTCAAGGGGGTGAAGTCGGGCAGCGAGATCAACGCGGAACTGCTCGCCGAGATCCCGCGCGGCGCGTGGCGGAACCTGACCGTGCAGGACGACGCGGTGATGGCCGAGATCGAGACGCTGAAGCGCGAGTTCGACGCGGCGGTGCATCGCCTGCAGGCGCGGTTCGAGAGCAAGGTCGAGAAGCTGCAGCGCGGCGACGAAATGCCGCCGGGCGTGATGAAGATGGTCAAGGTCTTCATCGCGGTGAAGCGCAAGCTGCAGCCGGGCGACAAGATGGCTGGACGGCACGGCAACAAGGGCGTGGTGTCGAAAGTGGTGCCGATCGAGGACATGCCGTTCCTGGAGGACGGCACCGCGGTCGATATCGTGCTCAATCCGCTCGGCGTGCCGTCGCGGATGAATGTCGGGCAGATCCTGGAGACGCATCTGGGCTGGGCCTGCGCCAATCTCGGCCGGCAGATCGGCGAGATGGTCGACGAATACCGGCGCAGCGGCGCCGAGCGCGAGCGGCTGCACGCGATGCTCAAGGATGTCTACGGCGAGGAGATCTATCGCGCGCAGATCGCCGGCATGGACGATGCGGAACTTGCCGAATTGTGCGGCAATATCCGCAAGGGCGTGCCGATCGCGACCCCGGTGTTCGACGGCGCGCGCATCCCGGATATCGACGCGATGCTGGCGAAGGCGGGGCTCGACGTGTCCGGCCAGATGACCGTGTTCGACGGGCGTACCGGCGATCAGTTCGAGCGGAAGGTGACGATCGGCTACATGTACATGCTCAAGCTCGGACACATGGTCGACGACAAGATCCATGCCCGCTCGATCGGACCGTACAGCCTGGTGACCCAGCAGCCGCTGGGCGGCAAGGCGCAGTTCGGCGGCCAGCGCTTCGGCGAAATGGAGGTCTGGGCGCTGGAAGCCTATGGCGCGGCCTACACCTTGCAGGAAATGCTGACGGTGAAGTCCGACGACGTGTCCGGCCGCACCAAGGTCTATGAGGCGATCGTGCGCGAGCAGGATAATTTCGAGGCCGGCGTTCCCGAAAGCTTCAACGTGCTGACCAAGGAACTGAAATCGCTCGGACTGAATGTCGATCTCGACCAGTCGGCCGCATGACGGCCAGGAACTGAACTCAGCGCAGGGTTTGATCATGGCGCGCGGCGGCGATGACGTCGCGGGCTGATGAAAGGGACTATCGATGAATGATTTGATGAAGATTCTCGGCCAGACCGGTCAGGCGGCGACGTTCGACCAGATCAGAATCCAGATCGCCTCGCCCGAGCAGATCCGCTCGTGGTCCTACGGCGAGATCAAGAAGCCAGAGACCATCAACTATCGCACCTTCAAGCCGGAGCGTGACGGGCTGTTCTGCGCGCGCATCTTCGGGCCGATCAAGGACTACGAGTGCCTGTGCGGCAAATACAAGCGGATGAAGTTCCGCGGCATCATCTGCGAGAAATGCGGCGTCGAGGTCACCCTGGCGAAAGTGCGCCGCGAGCGCATGGGGCATATCGAGCTCGCCTCGCCGGTCGCGCATATCTGGTTCCTGAAGTCGCTGCCGAGCCGGATCGCGACCATGGTGGAGATGACGCTGAAGGATCTCGAAAAGGTTCTGTATTTCGAGAGCTACATCGTGCTCGACCCGTACACCTCGGACCTGAAGCGCTATCAGTTACTGTCCGAGGACGACCTGTACGCCAAGCAGGACGAGTTCGGCGATGACGGGTTCAAGGCGGGGATCGGCGCGGAAGCGATCAAGTCGATTCTGATGCAGGTCGATCTGGAGACCGAGCGCGTCACCATGCGCGCGGATCTGAAGGAGGCCACCTCCGAGGCCAAGCGCAAGAAACTGGTGAAACGGCTCAAGCTGGTCGAGAGCTTCATCGAGTCCGGCACGCGGCCGGAATGGATGATCCTGGACGTGGTTCCGGTGATCCCGCCCGAGTTGCGGCCCCTGGTGCCGCTCGACGGCGGCCGGTTCGCCACCTCGGATCTGAACGATCTCTATCGTCGCGTCATCAACCGCAACAACCGCCTGAAGCGGCTGATCGAATTGCGCGCGCCGGACATCATCGTGCGCAACGAGAAGCGCATGCTGCAGGAATCGGTCGATGCGCTGTTCGATAACGGAAGGCGCGGCCGGGCGATCACCGGCACCAACAAGCGGCCGCTGAAATCGCTGTCGGACATGCTGAAGGGCAAGCAGGGGCGGTTCCGCCAGAACCTGCTGGGCAAGCGCGTCGATTATTCGGGCCGTTCGGTCATCGTGGTCGGGCCGGAGCTGAAGCTGCACCAGTGCGGCCTGCCGAAGAAGATGGCGCTCGAATTGTTCAAGCCGTTCATCTACGCCAAGCTCGAAAAATACGGCCTCGCCACCACGATCAAGGCGGCGAAGCGGATGGTCGAGAAGGAGCGGCCGGAAGTGTGGGACATCCTCGAAGAGGTGATCCGCGAGCATCCGGTGATGCTGAACCGCGCGCCGACCCTGCACCGGCTCGGGATTCAGGCGTTCGAGCCGATCCTGATCGAGGGCAAGGCGATCCAGTTGCATCCGCTGGTCTGCACCGCCTTCAACGCCGATTTCGACGGCGACCAGATGGCGGTTCACGTGCCGCTGTCGATCGAGGCGCAGCTCGAGGCGCGCGTGCTGATGATGAGCACCAACAACATCCTCAATCCGGCGAACGGCAAGCCGATCATCGTGCCGAGCCAGGATATCGTGCTCGGGCTGTATTATCTGTCGCTGGAGAGCCCGCAATTCACCGGCGTCGAGGACAAGGACGCGCCGGCGTTCGGCACGCCGGGCGAGATCGAGCATGCGCTCGCGGTCGGCCGGGTGAAGCTGCACGACAAGATCCGCGCCCGTGTGACGCGGACGCTCGCCGACGGCACGTCGGTCCGCGAGGTCGTCGCGACCACGCCGGGGCGGATGCTGATCGGCCAGTTGCTGCCCAGGCACAAGGATGTGCCGTTCGCGCTGGTCAACAAGCAGCTCACCAAGAAGTCGGTCTCCGACGTGATCGACGCGGTGTATCGCCATTGTGGCCAGAAAGAGGCGGTGATCTTCTGCGACCGGCTGATGGCGCTCGGGTTCACCCAGGCGGCGAAGGCGGGCATTTCGTTCGGCAAGGACGACATGGTCATCCCCGAGGAGAAGCACGCGCTGCTGGAGCAGACCCAGGCCGAGGTCAAGGAGTTCGAGGCGCAGTATCACGACGGTCTGATCACAGCGGGCGAGCGCTACAACAAGGTGGTCGATGCGTGGTCGCGCTGCAACGACGCGGTGGCCGCGGCGATGATGCGCGAGATTTCCAGGCAGGAGCCGGGCAAGCCGACCAACTCGGTGTGGATGATGAGCCATTCCGGCGCGCGCGGGTCGCCGGCGCAGATGCGCCAGCTGGCCGGGATGCGCGGGCTGATGGCCAAGCCGTCCGGCGAGATCATCGAGCAGCCGATCCTGTCGAACTTCAAGGAGGGGCTGACCGTCGCCGAATATTTCAACTCGACCCACGGCGCCCGCAAGGGCCTCGCGGATACCGCGCTGAAGACGGCGAATTCGGGCTATCTCACCAGGCGCCTGGTCGATGTCGCGCAGGACTGCATCGTGGTGACCCATGATTGCGGCACCGAGCGCGGCCTGACCGTGCGCGCGGTGATGGATGGCGGCGAGGTGATTTCCAGCCTGTCCGAACGCGTCCTCGGCCGCACCACGGCCGAGGACATTCTCGATCCGGTGGATCAATCGGTTCTGGTGCCGGCGAATACGCTGATCGAGGAGATCGAGGCCGACCGGATCGAACAGGCGGGTGTCGAAGGGGTGAAAATCCGTTCGGTGCTGACCTGCGAATCGAAAGTCGGCGTCTGCGCCATGTGCTATGGGCGCGATCTGGCGCGCGGCACGCCGGTCAATTCCGGCGAGGCGGTCGGCGTGATCGCGGCGCAGTCGATCGGCGAGCCGGGCACCCAGCTCACCATGCGCACCTTCCATATCGGCGGCGCGGCGCAGCGCGGCGCCGAGCAGTCGAACGTGGAAGCCAGCCACGACGGCACGGTGACGATCAAGAACCGCAACGTGGTGGCCAACAGCGCCGGATCGCCGATCGTGATGAGCCGCAATTGCGAACTCGCGATCGTCGATGCGTCCGGGCGCGAACGCGCGCGGTTCCGGGTGCCTTACGGCGCGCGGCTGATCGCCGATGAAGGCGAGGCGGTGACGCGCGGCCAGAAACTCGCCGAATGGGACCCCTATACCCTGCCGATCATCACCGAGCGCGCGGGCGTGGTGGAGTACGCCGATCTGCTCGAAGGCGTGACCCTGATCGAACGGATCGACGAGGTGACCGGCCTGACCTCGAAAGTCGTGGTCGATTACAAGCAGTCGGCCAAAGGGGCGGATTTGCGGCCGCGCCTGCTGCTCAAGGACGCCAAGGGCGAGATCGTCCGGCTCGCGACTGGAGCGGAGGCGCGATCCTTCCTGCCGCCGGACTCGATCCTGTCGGTCGAGAACGGCACGACGGTGCATGCCGGCGACGTGCTGGCGCGGATGCCGCGCGAAGGCAGCAAGACGCGCGACATTACCGGCGGTCTGCCGCGGGTCGCCGAATTGTTCGAGGCGCGCCGACCGAAGGATCACGCGATCATCGCGGAAACCGATGGCCGCGTGGAATTCGGCAAGGATTACAAGGCCAAGCGCCGGGTGATCGTGAAAAACGACGAGACCGGCGAGGAAACCGAGTATCTGGTGCCGAAGGGCAAGCACGTTTCGGTGCAGGAGGGCGACTACGTCCATCGGGGCGACCCGCTGGTCGACGGCCCGCGGGTGCCGCACGACATTCTGCGCGTCCTCGGGGTCGAGGCGCTGTCGGAATACCTGGTCAACGAGATCCAGGACGTCTACCGGCTCCAGGGCGTGAAGATCAACGACAAGCATATCGAGGTCGTGGTCCGGCAGATGCTCCAGAAGATCGAGATCACCGAGCCGGGCGATACCACCTATCTGGTGGGCGAACTGGTCGACCGGATCGAGTTCGACGACGAGAACGACCGGCGCCTCGCGGCGGACGAGCGGCCGGCCCAGGGGCTGCCGGTGCTGCAGGGCATCACCAAGGCGAGCCTGCAGACCCAGAGCTTCATCTCGGCGGCTTCGTTCCAGGAGACTACCAGGGTGCTGACCGAGGCGGCGACTGCCGGCAAAACCGACAATCTGCTCGGGCTGAAGGAGAACGTGATCGTGGGCAGGCTGATTCCGGCCGGCACCGGCAGCGTGATGAGCCGGCTGCGGGCGATCGCCGCCGGGCGCGACAAGCATACGCTGGCCGAGTCCCGTCCCGCGCTGCCATCGCGCCGCGAGGTCGTCGCCGAGTAGTGCGTCTCGCATAGCTGCGTCACGTTTGGCTCTTGACAGCGGAACGTAGCCTTTTGGCTCGTTCCGCTGCCGACCGCGAATGCGGGCGCGCGTCCGCCCGGCGTTTGAGGGCATATATTGAACGCCGGCGGCCTTGTGTCGCCGGCGTTTTTCTTTGGCGCCGGGGCCCGATCCGGGGCGTGCGGCGCTTGACTTGGGGCAGGGCTGCTCTTAAGGGTGGCGGCCTCAGCGAGGCCTGGGTAACGCCCGGCCGCGCCGTTCATTCAGTCTCACGCTTGCGGCGCCGTCGCCCGGCTTCGGGTCGGCTCAGGTCGCGGGTCTGGGTTTGCCGCAGGCGGAGCACCACTCCGCCCTGCGGTGTTTTTATGAGCGCGCGGCAGGACGGAACCGGCAAGAAGGATCAGGATCGAGCATGCCGACTATCAATCAGTTGATCGCCAAGGGACGCGAAGTCCGGGCCAAGCGCAACAAGGTGCCCGCGCTTGAGGGGTGTCCGCAGAAGCGCGGCGTCTGCACGCGCGTCTATACCACCACGCCGAAGAAGCCGAACTCGGCGCTGCGCAAGGTGGCCAAGGTACGCCTGACCAACGGATACGAGGTGGTGAGCTACATCCCCGGCGAGGGGCATAATCTGCAGGAGCACTCGGTCGTGCTGATCCGCGGCGGGCGCGTGAAGGACTTGCCGGGCGTGCGCTATCACATTCTGCGCGGCGTGCTCGATACCCAGGGCATCGCCAAGCGCCGTCAGCGCCGGTCGCTGTATGGCGCGAAGCGGCCGAAGTAAGGAGAGATTTCGTGAGCAGACGTCACCGCGCGGTCAAGCGCGAAGTTTTGCCGGACCCGAAATTCGGCGATGTCGTGATCAGCCGGTTCATGAACGTGCTGATGTATGACGGCAAGAAATCGACCGCCGAATCGATCGTCTACGGCGCGCTGGACAGCCTGAAGCGCCGGGGCGGCCAGAATGCCGATCCGGTCCGGCTGTTCCACGAGGCGCTGGACAATGTGAAGCCGGCGATCGAGGTGCGGTCCCGCCGGGTCGGCGGCGCCACCTATCAGGTGCCGGTCGAGGTGCGCACCGAGCGGCGCCAGGCCCTGGCGATCCGCTGGATCATCGAATCGGCGCGCAAGCGCGGCGAGCACACGATGGAGGACCGGCTGTCGAACGAACTGCTCGACGCGGTGAACAATCGCGGCGCGGCGGTGAAGAAGCGCGAAGACACCCACCGCATGGCCGAAGCCAACAAGGCGTTCAGCCACTATCGCTGGTAAAGTTGACCCCTCTGACCCGACGCGGATGACGGCGCGGGGCAGGACACGTTACGGAGAGACCGAACATGGCCAAGGCTAAATTCGAGCGGACCAAGCCGCACTGCAACATCGGCACGATCGGCCACGTCGATCATGGCAAGACGTCGCTCACCGCGGCGATCACCAAGGTGCTGGCGAAGTCGGGCGGGGCGACGTTCCGCGCCTATGACAGCATCGACGCCGCTCCCGAGGAGCGCGCGCGCGGCATCACGATCGCGACCGCGCACGTGGAATACGAGACGGCCAACCGTCACTACGCGCATGTCGATTGCCCCGGCCACGCCGACTACGTGAAGAACATGATCACCGGCGCCGCGCAGATGGATGGCGCGATCCTGGTGGTGTCCGCCGCCGACGGCCCGATGCCGCAGACCCGCGAGCACATCCTGCTCGCCCGTCAGGTCGGCGTGCCGGCGCTGGTCGTCTATCTGAACAAGATGGACATGGCCGACCCCGATCTGGTCGAGCTGGTCGAGATGGAAGTGCGCGACCTGCTCAACAAATACGAGTTTCCGGGCGACGACATCCCGATCATCAAGGGCTCGGCGCTGTGCGCGCTGGAAGACAAGCAGCCGGAGATCGGCGAGCAGTCGGTCATCGAGCTGATGGCGGCGGTGGATGCCTATATCCCGCAGCCGGAGCGTCCGAAGGACAAGCCGTTCCTGATGCCGGTCGAGGACGTGTTCTCGATTTCGGGCCGCGGCACCGTGGTGACCGGCCGTGTCGAGCGCGGCATCGTCAAGGTGGGCGACGAAGTCGAGATCGTCGGTCTGAAGCCGACGGTGAAGACCATCGTGACCGGCGTCGAGATGTTCCGCAAGCTGCTCGATCAGGGCGAAGCAGGCGACAACATCGGCGCTTTGCTCCGTGGAACAAAACGCGAGGATGTCGAGCGCGGCCAGGTGCTCGCCGCACCCGGTTCGATCACGCCGCACACCAATTTCGGCGGCTCGGTCTATATCCTGACCAAGGAGGAGGGTGGCCGTCACACGCCGTTCTTCACCAATTACCGTCCGCAGTTCTATTTCCGCACCACCGACGTGACCGGCGTGGTCACGCTGCCGGAGGGTGTCGAGATGGTGATGCCGGGCGACAACGTGACGGTCAGCGTCGAGCTGATCGCACCGATCGCCATGGACGAGGGCCTGCGCTTCGCGATTCGCGAGGGCGGCCGGACCGTGGGTTCGGGCGTCGTCGCGAAAGTGACCAAGTAAGCTGACTGACCAATGCTTTGTCCTGGAATTCCTTGAGGGAATTCCAGGAACGGAGCGAACAAGGTTTTGACGATGGACAATCAGAATATCCGCATTCGCCTGAAGGCGTACGATCACCGGGTGCTCGACAACAGCACCAAGGAAATCGTGAACACGGCGAAGCGCACGGGCGCTCAGGTGCGGGGGCCGATTCCGCTGCCGACGCATATCGAGCGGTTCACCGTGAACCGTTCGCCGCATGTCGACAAGAAGAGCCGCGAGCAGTTCGAAATTCGGACCCATCGCCGACTGCTCGACATCGTCGAGCCGACACCGCAGACGGTCGATGCGCTGATGAAGCTCGACCTTGCCGCCGGCGTCGATGTCGAGATCAAGATTTAAGTCTGGAAGAGTGTGATGCGCACCGGAGTGATCGCGAAAAAGCTGGGGATGACCCGGTTGTTCAGGGAAGACGGCACGCATGTGCCGGTGACCGTGCTGCACATGGATGAGGTGCGGGTGGTTGCCGCGAAGCGCGTCGAATCCGATGGCTATGCGGCGGTTCAGCTAGGGTTCGGCCATGCCAAGACCAAGAACGTGTCGAAGCCGATGAAAGGCCATTACGCGAAGGCGAAGGTCGAGCCGGCGATGAAGCTGGTCGAATTCCGCGTCGCCGAGGATGCGGTGCTGGAAGCGGGCCAGGTGGTTTCGCCCGCGCATTTCAGCGTCGGCCAGAAGGTCGATGTTGCCGGCATCAGCAAGGGCAAGGGATTCGCCGGCGGCATGAAGCGCTGGAATTTCGCCGGCCTCGAAGCGTCGCACGGCGTGTCGATCAGCCATCGTAGCCTGGGATCGACGGGTAACCGCCAGGACCCCGGCAAGACCTTCAAGAACAAGAAGATGGCCGGGCATCTCGGGCAGGAACGCATCACCACGCTCAATCTCGAAATCGCGGCGGTCGACGCGGCGCGCGGCCTGATCATGATCAAGGGCGCGGTGCCGGGCGCGAAGGACGGCTATGTGCTGGTGCGCGACGCGATCAAGAAGCCGCGTCCGGCCGATGCGGCCTATCCCGCCGCGCTGAAGGATTGAGGAGAGCGTCATGGAAATCGATATCACCACGCTCGATGCCGGGACCGACGATAAAGGCAAGCTGGGCAAGGCCGACCTGCCGGACGCGTTTTTCGGCGCGAAGCCGCGTGCCGACATCATGGCGCGGGTGGTGCATTGGCAGCTCGCGAAACGCCGCGCCGGCACCCACAAGACCAAGGGCATGGGCGAGGTTCAGGGCACCACGAAGAAACCGTATCGCCAGAAGGGCACCGGCAATGCCCGTCAGGGTTCGCTGCGCGCGCCGCAGTTTCGCACCGGCGGCGTGGTTCACGGGCCGGTGGTGCGCGACCATGGCTATTCGCTGAACAAGAAGGTGCGCCGGCTGGGCCTGATTTCGGCGCTGTCGCAGAAGGCGGCGGAGGGCAAGCTGGTGGTGCTCGACACGGTCGCCGGCGTCACCAAGACCGGTGAGCTGAACGGCAAGATCAAGAAGCTGGGCTGGGGCCGCGCGCTGATCGTCGATGCGGTGGTCGATGACGGATTCGCCAGAGCCAGCCGCAATCTGGTCGGCATCGACGTGCTGCCGGTGGTGGGGGCGAATGTCTACGACATTCTGCGCCACGATATTCTGGCGATCACCACGGCCGGGCTCGAAGGGCTGAAGCGCCGCCTGAACGGCGATGCCGGGCATGAGGAGATCGCGGCATGAGCGAGACCGCAAAAAAGACCGCGTCGGCGAAAAAGCCGGCGCTGTCGCGCGAGGCGATGTTCGACATCATTCGCGGGCCGCTGATCACCGAGAAGGCGACGGCTTTGTCCGAGCGCAATCAGGTCGGTTTCAAGGTCGCGATCGACGCGACCAAGCCGGGGATCAAGGCGGCGGTGGAAGGGCTGTTCGGCGTCAAGGTGACCGGCGTGAACACCCTGATCCAGAAGGGCAAGGCGAAGCGCTTCAAGGGGCGTCCGGGCAAGCGCTCGGATGTGAAGAAGGCGTTCGTGACGCTGGCCGAGGGCCAGTCGATCGATTTCACCACGCGGCTGGCGTGAGGCGGGGCTGAACCATGGCACTCAAGCATTTCAAGCCGGTGACGGCGAGCCTGCGCGGCACCGTTCTGGTCGATCGCAGCGAGCTGTGGAAGGGCAAGCCGGTCAAGGGTTTGACCGAGGGCAAGCACTCCACCGGCGGGCGCAACAATCATGGCCGCACGACCAGCTATTTCCGGGGCGGCGGACATAAGCGCACCTATCGCCTGGTCGATTTCAAGCGCCGCAAGTTCGACGTGGCGGCGACAATCGAGCGGCTGGAATACGATCCGAATCGTTCGGCGTTTCTGGCCCTGATCAAATATGCCGACGGCGAGCTGGCCTATATCCTGGCACCGCAGCGCCTGAAGGTGGGCGACCAGGTGGTGTCGGGCGCGCGGGTGGATATCAAGCCGGGCAATGCGATGCCGTTGTCGGCAATCCCGGTCGGCACGATCATCCACAATATCGAGATGAAGCCGGGCGCGGGCGGCAAGATGGCGCGTTCCGCCGGAACCTTCGCCCAGCTGGTCGGCAAGGATCAGGGCTATGCCCAGGTCAAGCTGATGTCCGGCGAGCTGCGCCTGGTGCGCGGCGAATGCATGGCCTCGATCGGGGCGGTGTCGAACCCGGATCATTCGAACCAGCAGCTCGGCAAGGCCGGGCGCAATCGCTGGCTCGGCCGCCGGCCGCATAACCGCGGCGTGTCGATGAACCCGGTCGATCATCCGCTGGGCGGCGGCGAGGGCCGGACCTCGGGCGGCCGTCATCCGGTGACGCCGTGGGGCAAGCCGACCAAGGGATACAAGACGCGCTCGAACAAACGGACGGATGGTCTGATCATCCGGCGCCGCAAGAGCGGAAAGGGCTGATCGATGGCACGCTCGGTTTGGAAAGGCCCGTTCGTGGACGGGTATATGCTCAACAAGGCGGAAGCGTCACGCGCTTCGGGCCGCAACGAGATCATCAAGATCTGGTCGCGCCGCTCGACGATCCTGCCGCAATTCGTCGGCCTGACCTTCGGCGTCTATAACGGCCGGAAGTTTCTGCCGGTTCAGGTCAACGAGAACATGGTGGGCCACAAGTTCGGCGAATTCTCGCCGACCCGCACGTTCACCGGCCACTCGGCCGACAAGAAGGCGAAGCGAGGCTGACATGAGCAAGCCCAATCATCCGCGCATGCTCGCCGAGACCGAGGCCGAGGCGGTGCTGCGCAATATTCGCGTCAGCCCGCGCAAGCTGAACGTGGTCGCGGCATCGATCCGCAACCTGCCGGCCGGACGCGCGATCGCGGCGCTGACCTTCAGCAAGCGGCGCATCGCCCAGGACGTGAAGAAGCTGCTGCAGAGCGCGGTGGCCAACGCGGAGAACAATCATCAGCTCGATGTCGACCGGCTGGTCGTCACCACGGCGGAGGTCGGGCGCGGCATCGTCATGCGCCGGTTCCAGGCGCGCGGCCGCGGCAAGGCGGCGCGGGTGGAGAAATGGTTCAGCCATCTGCGCATCGTCGTCGCCGAGCGCGACATCGTGACGAAGGCGGAGCGGCGTGCGGAGAGCGCGCGGATAAAGGGATCTGCGGCCGGGCGGACCAAGCCGGGTGCGGAGACGAATGAAGGGGCGCAGGCGTAATGGGTCATAAAGTCAATCCGATCGGGCTCAGGCTCGGCATCAACCGCACCTGGGACAGCCGCTGGTTCGCCGGCGCGGATTACGCGAAGTTGCTGCACGACGATCTCGAGCTGCGCGACCATCTGACCAAACGTTTGCACGGCGCGGGCATCTCGAAGGTGCTGATCGAGCGCCCGGCGAAGAAGCCGCGGGTGACGATCTATGCCGCGCGGCCGGGCGTGGTGATCGGCAAGAAGGGCCAGGACATCGACGTTCTGAAAAAAGAATTGTCGGCGATGGCGAAAGCCGATGTGTCGCTGAATATCGTCGAGATCCGCAAGCCCGAGATCGACGCGGTTCTGGTGGCGCAGAACATCGCCCAGCAACTGGAGCGCCGCGTCGCGTTCCGCCGCGCGATGAAGCGCGCCGTTCAGTCGGCGATGCGGCTCGGCGCGCAGGGGATCAGAATCAATTGCGGCGGACGGCTTGGCGGCGCCGAGATCGCGCGGATGGAATGGTATCGCGAAGGGCGGGTGCCGCTGCACACGCTGCGCGCGGATATCGATTTCGGCACGGCGACGGCGAAGACCACCTATGGCACTTGCGGCGTCAAGGTGTGGATCTTCAAGGGCGAGATCATGGCGCATGATCCGCTGGCGCAGGACAAGCGGGCCGCCGAACAGGCGCCGCAGCGCTGAGCGGGAGTTAGGGAACAATGCTGCAACCGAAGCGAACCAAGTTCCGCAAGGCGCATAAGGGCCGTATCCACGGCCTGGCCAAGGGGAACACGCAACTCAATTTCGGCGCCTTCGGCCTGAAGGCGATGGAGCCGGAGCGGATTACCGCGCGCCAGATCGAGGCGGCGCGCCGCGCGATCACCCGCCAGATGAAGCGCGCGGGCCGGGTGTGGATCAGGATCTTCCCGGATGTGCCGGTTTCGACCAAGCCGGCCGAGGTGCGCATGGGCTCGGGCAAGGGCAGCCCGGAATTCTGGGTGGCGCGGGTGCATCCGGGCCGGATCATGTTCGAGATCGACGGCGTTCCCGAGGGAATCGCGCGCGAGGCGCTGACGCTGGGTGCCGCGAAGCTGCCGGTCAAGACCAAGATCATCACCCGGATCGGGGAGGCGTGAGATGACCAAGGCGACCGATATCCGGGTCAAGACGCCGGACGAACTCGATGCGATGCTGCTCGACCTGAAGCGCGAGCAGCTCAACCTGCGGTTCCAGCGGGCCACCGGCCAGCAGGAGAATACCAGCCAGGTGCGGAAAATCCGGCGCGATGTCGCGCGGGTGAAGACGATCATGGCGGCGCGCGCGCGCGCCGCCCAGAAGGCTTGAGGGGTTCGATACGATGCCGAAGCGCGTCCTGACCGGGCGGGTCGTGAGTGACAAGATGGACAAGACCGTGACGGTTCTTGTCGAGCGTCGCGTCATGCATCCGCTCTACAAGAAATTCATCCGCCGCTCGAAGAAATACGCGGCGCATGACGAAGCCAATCTGTGCGCGATCGGCGACCTCGTGCGCATCGAGGAATGCCCGCCGATCAGCAAGCGCAAGACCTGGCTGGTGACGGCGCGGAACGGCGAGACGCTGGCCGCAGCGCCGGCCGAAGCGCCGCAGGGGGCCTGACATGATCATCGTCGAATCCAATCTCGATGTCGCCGACAATTCCGGGGCGCGCCGCGTCCAGTGCATCAAGGTGCTGGGCGGATCGAAGCGTCGCACGGCATCGGTCGGCGATGTGATCGTGGTGTCCGTGAAGGATGCGATTCCGCGCGGCAAAGTGAAGAAGGGCGACGTGCATCAGGCCGTCATCGTGCGCACCGCCTATCCGGTGCGGCGCAACGACGGCAGCGTGATCCGCTTCGACCGCAACGCGGCGGTGCTGATCAACAAGCAGATGGAGCCGATCGGCACCCGCATCTTCGGGCCGGTGACGCGCGAATTGCGCGCGCGCAAGTTCATGAAGATCATCAGCCTGGCGCCGGAGGTGCTCTGACCATGGCCGCACGAATCCGTAAGGGCGACACGGTCGTCGTGATCGCGGGCGCGAATAAGGGGCGCCAGGGCGAGGTGCTGCGGGTGCTGCCGGCGGAGAACCGCGCCGTGGTGCAGGGTGTCGCGATCGCGAAGCGGCACACCAAGCCGCGCGGCATGGGCGAGCCGGGCGGCATCGTCCAGAAGGAGATGCCGGTGCATCTTTCGAATATCGCGTTGATCGACCCCGAGACGAAGAAGCCGACCCGCGTCGGTTTCCGCGTGCTCGATGATGGTCGCAAGGTCCGGGTTGCGCGGAAAAGCAACTCCGTGATCGACGGTTGAGGATGAAACGATGAGCGAGGCGAGTGCCAAGACCCGGATGCACCAGCACTATAACGAGGTGGTGCGTGCGGCGTTGCAGAAGGAATTCGGTTACGGCAACGTGATGCAGGTGCCGAAGCTGGAAAAGATCGTGATCAACATGGGCGTCGGCGAAGCCGCCGCCGATCAGAAGAAACTCGACTCGGCGGTTGCCGAACTCGCGCTGATTTCCGGGCAGAAGCCGGTGAAGACCATCGCCAAGAAGGCGATCGCCGGCTTCAAAATTCGGAAAGGCCTGCCGATCGGCTGCAAGGTGACGCTGCGCCAGGCCCGGATGTACGAGTTTCTCGATCGGCTGGTCACCATAGCGCTGCCGCGCGTGCGGGATTTCCGTGGAATTACCGGCAAGGGATTCGACGGGCGCGGCAATTTCGCGATGGGCCTCAAGGAGCAGATCGTGTTCCCAGAGATCGCCTACGACAAGGTCGATACGGTGCGCGGCATGGACATCGTGTTCGTGACCACCGCGAAGAGCGACGCCGAGGCGAAGGCGCTACTCAAGGGGTTCAACCTGCCGTTCGCGAATTGAACGGCGTGGGCGAACGCGTAATCAGTTTCATGGAAAACCGCCGGGTCATGCCGGCAGGTTCCGGAGGGTAACAGACGATGGCAAAGACCTCTCAGGTCAATCGGAATAATCGGCGGGCGAAGCTGGCGGCGCGCGATCAGGGCAAGCGCGCGGCGCTGAAGGCGATCGTGATGGATCGCAGCCTGCCGGTCGAGGATCGGTTCGACGCGACGCTGAAACTCGCTCGGCTGCCGCGCAACGGCGCGAAAGTGCGGGTGCGGCTGCGCTGCGAGCTGACCGGCCGTTCGCGCGGCAATTACCGCAAGTTCAAGCTGTGCCGCATTGCGTTGCGCGACTTGGCCAGTGCCGGGCAGATCCCCGGCATGGTCAAGGCGAGCTGGTAAGGGGGCAAAGCCATGTCGATGTCCGATCCGTTGGGTGACATGCTCACCCGTATCCGCAATGCCCAGCGCGCCCGCCAGACGGTGTGCGTCGCTCCGGCGTCGCATTTGCGCGCCAACGTGCTCGACGTGCTGAAGCGCGAAGGGTTCATCCGCGGTTTCTCGAAGGAGGAATTGCGCCCCGGTGTCGCGCAGTTGCGCATCGAGCTGAAATACAGCGAGGGTGAGCCGGTGATCAAGGAAATCACCCGGATTTCGCGACCTGGCCGCCGGGTCTATTCCAAGATCCGCGAGTTGCCGCGCGTTTATGCCGGACTCGGGATTTCGATCCTGTCCACGCCGCGCGGCGTGATGAGCGATGTCGAAGCGCGCGCTGCCAATGTCGGCGGCGAAGTGCTCTGCCGCGTCTTCTGAGGAGGCAGCATCATGTCACGCGTTGGTAAATATCCGGTTATGCTCCCGCAGGGTGTGGCGATCACGATCGTCGACGGCATTCTGACCGCGAAAGGCAGGCTCGGCGAGCTGGCGGTTCCGGTGTCCGACAAGGTCGAGACGAAGGTCGAGGACGGCAAGCTCTCGGTCACGCCGAAATCGAAAGAGGCGGCGTCCCGCATGATGTGGGGCACTACCCGCGCCATCGTCGCCAACATGGTTCACGGCGTGTCGCAGGGCTACGCCAAGACCATGGAAATCACCGGCACGGGTTTCCGCGCCTCGGTGCAGGGCGGCAACCTGGTGATGAATCTGGGGTTCTCGCACGATGTGGTGTATCCGGTGCCGAAGGGCATCAAGATCACCTGCGAGAAGCCGACCACGATCAAGGTCGAGGGCATCGACAAGCGTCTCGTCGGTCAGGTCGCGGCCGAGATCCGCGCGTTCCGGCCGCCCGAACCCTATAAGGGCAAGGGCGTGAAGTTCGAGGGCGAGGCGATCCGGCGTAAGGAAGGCAAGAAGAAGTAATGAGCGCTGTTCAGGACAAAGAGGCGCGGCGCCGGCAACGGCTGCGCTATCAGTTGCGCCAGAAATCCGGCGGCAGGCCCCGGCTTTCGGTGTTTCGTTCGGGCAAGCACATCTATGCCCAGATCATCGACGATGCGGCCGGGCGCACGCTCGCCGCGGCATCCTCGCTCGATGCCGGGCTGCGCGTGGAGTTGCGCACCGGCGCGGACCGGGTGGCGGCCGCGGCGGTCGGCAAGCTCGTCGCGGAGCGCGCAAAGGCGGCCGGGATCACCCAGGTCGTGTTCGATCGCGGCGCTTATATGTATCATGGCCGGGTGAAAGCCCTGGCCGAAGCCGCTCGCGAGAGCGGTTTGGACTTCTGAGGAGCATTGCATGGCACGGGAATCGAGAGAAGGCCGGGGCCGCGAGCGCGAGCGCGAACGGGATCGTGATGGCGACGAGCTGATCGACAAGCTGGTTACCATCAATCGCGTCGCCAAAGTGGTCAAAGGCGGTCGGCGCTTCGCCTTCGCGGCCCTCGTCGTGGTGGGCGACCAGAAGGGCCGGGTCGGCTTCGGCGCCGGCAAGGCCAAGGAAGTACCCGAGGCGATCCGCAAGGCGACGGAACGTGCCAAGCGCGGCATGGTCCGGGTGCCGATGAAGGAAGGCCGCACGCTGCATCACGACGTCGAGGGACGCTACGGCGCGGGGCATGTCGTGCTGCGCTCGGCGCCGGCCGGCACCGGGATCATCGCCGGCGGACCGATGCGCGCGGTGTTCGAGACGCTCGGGATCGGCGACGTGGTGGCGAAATCGCTCGGCAGCCGCAACCCGCACAACATGGTCAAGGCGACGGTTGCCGCGCTGACCAATTGCGCGAGCCCGCGCAGCGTGGCGACAAGGCGCGGCAAGAAGGTCGCCGATCTGTTCGGCAAGCGCGAGAAGGAGGCGACCGTCGATGCCTGAAACAACGAAGGACGCGGTCAGGCGGGTCAAGATCACCCAGACCGGATCGGCGATCGGCCGCAAGCCGGGCCAGAAGGAAACCCTGGTCGGGCTCGGACTGCGCCACATGCATGCAAGCCGCGAAATGGCGGCGACGCCGGAGACGCTCGGCCGGATCAAGAAGGTCGCGCATCTCCTGAAGGTCGAGGAGCTGGCGTAAATGAAACTCAATGAATTGCGCGACAATGCGGGTGCGCGGCCGAAGTCCAAGCGGCTCGGGCGCGGCATCGGCTCGGGCAAGGGCAAGACATCGGGCAAAGGCGTCAAGGGCCAGAAGGCGCGCGAGGGCGTGGCGCTGAACGGCTTCGAGGGTGGTCAGCTCCCGATCTATCGCCGGCTGCCGAAGCGCGGCTTCACCAACATCAACCGCCGCGAATACGCGCCGCTCAATATCGGCACGCTGGCGGCCCTGATCGATGCCGGCAAGCTCGATGCCGGCAAACCGATCACCGAAGCGATCCTGCGCGAGGCCGGCGTGTTCGGCGGCCCGAAAGTTTCGGGCGTTCGCCTGCTCGGCCGGGGTGAGATCGGCGCGAAGGTCGAGATCGAGGTGTCCGGCGCGTCGGCCTCGGCGATCGCGGCGATCGAGCAGGCGGGCGGTTCGGTGAAGACACTGGTTGCCAAGGCCGGACAGGACGCCGCTTAACCGCTCTTGCCGTCGCACGCATGGTTGCGGCAGAATGCATATGACGAACGGCGCCATCTGGTCGTGAGTTTTCACAGGCCGGGGCGCCGTTCGCTTTTTCGGGGTCGGTTCGCGACCCGTCTGATGAGGGATATCCATGGCGTCCGCCGCTGAGCAGCTTGCATCGAGCCTGAACCTGGAGACGCTGTCCAAGGCGACCGATCTGAAAAAACGGATCTGGTTCACCCTCGGGGCGCTGATCGTGTTCCGGCTTGGCACCTACATCCCGATCCCCGGCGTCGATGCGGTGGTGATGGAGCATATGCTCGCGCAGAACGGCGGCGGCGTGCTCGGCATGTTCAACATGTTCACCGGCGGCGCGCTGGGGCGGATGACCGTGTTCGCGCTGAACATCATGCCCTATATCTCGGCGTCGATCATCATGCAGTTGATGCAGGCGGCGGTGCCCTCGCTGGAGACGCTGAAAAAGGAAGGCCAGTCCGGCCAGCAGAAGCTCAACCAGTATACCCGTTACCTGACCGTGCTGATCGCGCTGATGCAGTCCTACGGCATCGCGATCGGACTGGAACATATCAGGAGTTCGGTCGGCCCCGCCGTGCTCGACCCCGGCGCGTTCTTCCTGATCACCACGGTGATCACGCTGACCGGAGGCACGGTGTTCCTGATGTGGCTCGGCGAACAGATCACCTCGCGCGGGATCGGCAACGGGTCGAGCCTGATCATTTTCTCGGGCATCGTCGCGGCGTTTCCGGGGGCGATCGCGAGCGTGCTGCAGCTTGGCGCGACCGGCGGATTGTCCACCGGCTTCGTGATCGGGTTTTTCGTGCTGGCCCTGGTGGTCGTCGCCTTCGTGGTGTTCATGGAGCGCGCGCAGCGCCGGGTGCTGATCCAGTATCCGAAGCGCCAGGTCGGCAACCGGATGTTCGGCGGCGATGCATCGCATCTGCCGATGAAGGTGAATACCTCGGGGGTGATCCCGCCGATTTTCGCAAGCTCGCTGCTGCTGATTCCGGCGACGATCATCGGCTTCAGCCACGGCACCGGACCGGGCTGGCTGCAGTTTCTCGCGCGCGAACTGTCCAACGGCCAGCCGGGCTACATGCTTCTTTATGCCGCCCTGATCGTTTTCTTCTCGTATTTCTATACCGCCGTTGTGTTCAATCCCGAGGAAACCGCGGACAATCTCAAGAAATACGGGGGGTTTGTGCCCGGTATCCGGCCCGGAGCGAACACCGCGAAATATTTTGACACGGTGCTGACCCGGCTGACCACGATCGGCGCGGTGTATCTGGTGATCGTGTGTCTGATCCCGCAATTCCTGATCGGCCAGTTCGATCTTGCCGCCGGCTATTATTTCGGCGGCACCTCGCTGCTGATCGTGGTGTCGGTGACGATGGACACGGTCGCGCAAATCCAGTCTCATCTTCTGGCACATCAATATGAAGGCCTGATCCGAAAGGGCCGTGGGAGAGCGCGAACGCGATGAAGATCATTCTGTTGGGACCACCGGGTGCCGGCAAGGGCACGCAGGCGAAGATCCTGCAGGATCGGTATCGCGCGGCGCAGATCGCCACCGGCGACATGCTGCGCGCCGAGGTGAAGGCGGGCACGCCGCTGGGGCGCGAAGCGAAGGCGGTGATGGAGGCGGGACAGCTCGTCTCCGACGACCTGATTATCGAAATGCTGCGCAACCGGCTGGCCCGGCCCGATTGCCGGCATGGCTTCATTCTCGACGGGTTTCCGCGCACGGTGCCGCAGGCGGAGGCGCTGGATGCGATGCTGGCGGAGAAGCAACTCGGTCTCGACGCGGTCATCCTGCTGAAGGTCGACGAGGACATGCTGGTCGAGCGGATCGCCGGGCGGTTTTCCTGCGCGCATTGCGGCGCCGGCTATCACCGGAGGTTCCACCCGCCGGCGAAGCCGGGAGTTTGCGACAAATGCGGCGGCCATGAGTTCGTGCATCGGGCGGACGACAACGAAGCCACGGTGAAGCGGCGCTTCGCCGCCTATAACGAGCAGACGGCGCCGATCCTGCCGTATTACAAGGCGAAAGGACGGCTTTATGCGGTCGACGGCATGGCGGAACTCGACGAGGTGACCGAGGCGATCGAGGCGGCGCTGCGCCAGGCCGGGGTCGCCGAGCCCGAAGCCGCCACCGCCGGCTGAAACCGGCGGTCGTGCGGGCGGGACCGGCGGTTTCACGAAAAATTGATGTCCGTCGATTGACTCAACCGTCCCCCGGCGATAATGAACGCCATCAGCGGCGCTCCCTTGCGGGGCGCCGCGCTTTATTCAGGCCGAGGTTTGGCGGCTACGCCGCGTGAAACCCAAGCCGTTCATCGACGCAAAAGTCCGAGCGGCATTGCCGCCGGAGACCGAGGAGCAGCAAGCGTGGCGCGTATTGCCGGCGTAAACATCCCTTCGAACAAGCGCGTGCTGATCAGCCTGCGCTATATCTATGGTATCGGGCCCACCAAGGCGCAGAGTATCTGCGCCACGCTCGGCATTGCCGACGACAAGCGCGTCAATCAGCTCTCCGACGACGAGATCCTGAAAATCCGCGAACTGATCGACCGGGATTACCGGGTCGAGGGCGATCTGCGCCGCGAAGTCGCGATGAACATCAAGCGGCTGGTCGATCTCGGCTGCTATCGCGGCCTGCGTCACCGCAAGGGGCTGCCGGTGCGCGGCCAGCGCACCCACACCAACGCCCGCACCCGCAAGGGCAAGGCGGTGGCGATCGCCGGCAAGAAGAAGGTCACGAAGTAGCCCTTCGGCCCGTGCTCGACGCATGGGCGCAACACGGATGACGGATTGATCCGGCCCGGCTTCGCAGTGCCGGCCGGATCGCGAGAAAGACAGGATATTTCATGGCCAAACCAGCCGCCACGCGCCCCCGCCGCAAGGAACGCAAGAACATCAGCTCGGGCGTCGCGCATGTGCTCGCGAGCTTCAACAACACGATGGTGACGATCACCGACGCGCAGGGCAACGCGATCTCGTGGTCGTCGGCTGGCAGCCAGGGCTTCAAGGGCAGCCGGAAATCGACGCCCTATGCGGCGCAGGTCGCCGCCGAGGATGCCGGGCGAAAGGCGCGCGAGCATGGCATGGAGACCTTGGAAATCGAGGTCAGCGGTCCCGGTTCGGGCCGCGAGAGCGCGTTGCGGGCGTTGCAGACGATCGGGTTCTCGATCACCGCGATCCGCGATCTGACGCCGATTCCGCATAACGGATGCCGCCCACGCAAACGGCGCCGCGTTTGATTCAGGACCGATCGACCTGATCGCGCTCGGTTGTCGCGGCCAGGTGGATGAGGTTACGGGTTTTCGGAAGGTAGGGGCGATGCTGTCGTCCGACCGGAGGGGTTGATGTTGAAAGATACGCATTTGGCGATGCAGCGGAACTGGCAGTTGCTGCGCAAGCCGGAAAAGCTGGATATCGAGCCGGGCGCCGACGACATGCGTGCCGCCACGATCATCGCCGAGCCGCTGGAGCGCGGCTTCGGCGTGACGCTCGGCAACGCGCTGCGCCGGATTCTGCTCTCCTCGTTGCATGGCGCCGCGGTGACGTCGGTGAGGATCGACGGGGTTCTGCACGAATTCTCCTCGATCGCCGGCGTGCGCGAGGACGTGACGGACATCGTCCTGAACATCAAGCAGATCGCGGTGCGGATGCATGGCGACGGGCCGAAACGAATGACGCTGACGGCGAAGGGGCCGGGCGAAGTCACCGCGGGGCAGATCCAGGTTGGCCATGATATCGAGATCATGAACCCCGATCTGGTGCTGTGCACGCTGGACGACGGTGCGACCCTGGGCATGGAATTCACCGTCGATGTCGGGCGCGGTTACGTGGCGGCGTCGGCGAACCGCCCGGAAGATGCGCCGATCGGGCTGATCCCGGTCGATGCGATCTATTCCCCGGTGCGGCGGGTTTCCTACCGGATCGAGCCGACCCGCGTGGGTCAGGTGACCGACTATGACCGGCTGATCCTTCAGGTGGAGACCAACGGGGCGGTTACGCCCGAGGATGCGGTGGCGCTGGCCGCCCGCATCCTGCAGGACCAACTTGGCATGTTCATCAATTTCGAGGAGCCGCAGCGACTGCGCTCGGAAGAGCCGCGCCCGGAACTGCCGTTCAATCCGAATCTGCTGCGCAAGGTCGACGAACTCGAATTGTCGGTCCGGTCGGCCAATTGCCTGAAGAACGACAATATCGTCTATATCGGCGATCTGGTGCAGAAATCCGAGCAGGAGATGCTGCGCACGCCGAATTTCGGCCGCAAATCGCTGAACGAGATCAAGGAAGTGCTCACCGCCATGGGGCTCAGCCTCGGGATGTCGGTGCCTGACTGGCCGCCCGAGAATATCGAGGATCTGATCAAGCGGTCCGACCAGCCGTTCTGATCGCGCTTTCGCCTTTGTCGTTGGTTTCGACTTTTTTCTGATCTGGAGTAACCCAAATGCGTCACGGTGTTGCAGGACGTAAACTCGGTGTCACCACGTCCCACCGCGCTGCCATGTTCCGCAACATGGCGGTGGCCCTGCTGAAGCACGAGCAGATCACCACCACCCTGCCGAAGGCCAAGGAGCTCCGGCCGGTCGCGGAGAAACTCATCACTCTGGGCAAGCGCGGCGGGCTGCATGCGCGCCGTCAGGCCCACGCGATGCTGCGCGACGACGTGATCGTGAGCAAATTGTTCGCCACCCTGGCCGAGCGTTACAAGGCGCGGCAGGGCGGCTATACCCGCGTGCTCAAGGCTGGAATGCGCTACGGCGACGCCGCCGATATGGCGGTGATTGAACTGGTCGAGCGCGATCCAGCGGCTAAGGGGCAGGATAGCGGGCCGAAGCCGGAAGCCAAGGAAGGTGAGGGTGAGGCGGCCGATCAGGCCGCCTGACCATCTCACGAACGCTTGAGGTTAGCGAAAGGCGCGGCTCCGGCTGCGCCTTTTTCGTTGCAATCCATGCGCGCCGCGTTATCGTCACGGCATGACAAAACTGACATTCTTCGGCCTGCCGGCCGCCCTTCTTCTCGCCGCCTGCTCCTCGGGGATGGGCGGCGCCCCCACAACCGCCAGTGCCGCCAAGGCCGACAATGCCACGTTTTTGTCGGGGCTGAAGCCGGCCTCCCGCCAGACCGTGCTCTATTGTCAGAGCCAGTTGCAGAAAAAGCTGGGCGGCACGGTGTATGTCGTCGCGGCGCCGAGCCTGCAAAGCGGCGATATCACGGCGAATTCGTCGACCAATTCGATCAGCAATCACGTGCAGGAGGTTTATGATCGGGTGGATAATGGTGCCGTCACCTCCGCCGCACAGGAATGCCATTTGCCATCCTCCAACCTGGTGGTCCGGCCGAGTAGCGGCGACTGACCTGCCCACATATCCGATTGTCCTTCGGCGCCGATCCGCGTAATTTTGTTGTAAAGTTCTATCGTTTCGGAAATTCGTTTGCATTGCCCGATAGCGTGCTATGAATTTCCGAAACGGAACACTTGGCAATACGGCATTTGATGGCATCGCGGAGCGATCCAGCACAGCCGTTTAATTGCGCGCCCAAACAAAGAGTTGAGTGTGATGAGCTTAAACTCGTCACACTGTGCCTGCTCACCGGGTCCGCCGGGGGGCAATGACAAATGCCCTGTATACAAGAGGGGGTAAAAATCATTGATTTAATTGGTGGAGCCAAGCGGAATCGAACCGCCGACCTCCTGAATGCCATTCAGGCGCTCTCCCAACTGAGCTATGGCCCCACCGGCAATGGCGGGCGTATAAACCGGGTTGGCCGGGCCTGCAAGGGGTGGAACCGGGAGGCGGTCGTGATAAGAAGCGACCTGATGCCGGGTTAGCACAGCGGTAGTGCAGCGGTTTTGTAAACCGAAGGCCGGGGGTTCAAATCCCTCACCCGGCACCACCTACGATTGCAGCATTCCGGCGATGCGAGAGACGGACGGGTAGAGCGACGCGCTGGTGATGGTGGCGACCTCGTGGAGATCGGCGCCGAGCCGCACAAGGATTTCGTGCCCGTGCTGGTCCGCGATGGTGATGCCGCTGAGGCCGAAGCGCGGCTGCCCGGTCTCGTCGGTAACGATCGACGCCACCGTCTGCAGGCCGCGATAGAGCTGGCCGTCGTCGATCGCCCAGCCGTCGATCCCGGCGCGGGCGATATCGGCCCGGTAGCTTTCGAAGGTCGGCGGGTTCTGCCAGCGGAGCGTGGCGAAGCGCCGCCGCAATTCGGCCACCGGCAGGTCGAGCGCCGCGGCGACGCAGCGCCCGACGGCGCCGACCAGCGCGGGCAGACGCAGCCCGAGGCGCATCTCGACACGCACCGCCGTTTCGCTATGCGCGCGGTCGATCAGGGCGATATGGCCGTCCTCGCTGATGCGCCACAGGACCAGGAGCATGTCGTAATTGAGCGCGAGCCGTTCCAGCTCCGGCCGGATCAGCTCGGCATGGCGCAGCCCGACCAGCCCGGTGGCGAGTTCCGCCACCGCCATCCCGAGCGTGTAGGTCTTGTCGCCGTCCCGGAACGCGACGAAGCGCGCGCGCGCCAGGGTTCGCAGGATATTGAAGCAGGTGCTCGGATTGATGCCGGTCTCGCGCGCGATGGCGGCGACGCCGAGCGGAGTCGTCGTTGCCGCCAGATGGCGGAGAATGCGGATCGCGTGGACGACTGCGCCAACCTCGCCCTGCACTTTGTTTTCCGACTTCATTCTTGATTCCGATTGACATTCTTTATGGAGAAGGATATGAGCCGTTTTCAGGTGAAATGCAATGGATTTTCGCCGCTGCGCGGCCATCACGGGCAGATCGTCCCTGGCAGGTCATCGCCATCGGACCTGCTCGCGAACCGGTCGGAACGCGGCATCCCATGGTGGGGGAACCGGGTGGGAAGCCGGCGATATTCGGCCTTGGCAAGGAGATTGGCGCATGGATCATCCGATGACGCTACCCCAGGCGGGACATGACAACGTTCCCGATGCCAGCGGGATCAATCTCTATCGCAGTGATCCGGTCTTCTCCGGCCTGCTCAGGCTCTATCTCGGGGAAGACCGGTTTTCGGCGCTTGAGCCGACGCTGATCGATCTCGGCCAGCGCGCCTCCGACGAGCTCGACCAATGGGCTCTGACCGCCGACAAAAACCCGCCGGTTCTGCGGCATCGCACCCGCCGGGGCGAGGCGATCCAGAGCATCGTCAAGCATCCGAGCTACACGGCGCTTGAACGCGTTGCGTTCGGCGAGCTGGGGCTTGCCGGCATGAGCCATCGCGGCGAGCGAATTCCTTCGCTGGTCAAATATGCGCTGACCTTTCTTTTCGTCCAGGCTGAGTTCGGACTTTGCTGCCCACTCAGCATGACCGACTCGCTGGCCCGGACCCTGCGCCGTTTCGGTTCGGAAGAGCTGGTCCGGCGCTATCTGCCCTTTCTGATTTCGCGCGATTCGGACACCGCTTTTCAGGGCGCGATGTTCATGACCGAGCAGGCCGCCGGCTCCGATGTCGCCCGGATCGCGACGCGCGCCGTGCGCGAAGGCGGGGAATGGCGCCTTTACGGCGAAAAATGGTTTTGCTCTAACCCCGATGCGGATCTCGCGATGGTTCTGGCGCGGCCCGAGGGTGCCGCCGACGGCATTGCCGGGATCGCGCTGTTCCTGATGCCGAAGGTGCTGGAGGGCGGCGCGCGGAATTCCTACCGGATCGTCCGTCTCAAGGACAAGCTCGGCAGCCGTTCGATGGCAAGCGGCGAAATCGTGCTCGATGGCGCCTTGGCCTATCTGATTGGCGAGGTCGGTCGCGGGTTTCATCAGATGGCGGACATGATCAACATGTCACGCCTGTCCAATGGCGTTCGCGCCGCCGGGCTGATGCGGCGCGCCGCGACCGAGGCATTGCATGTCGCACGCGAGCGGCACGCTTTCGGCCAGAAGCTGGCCGACATGACGCTGATGCTCCGGCAGCTGACGAAAATCCTGCTGCCGGCCGAGCAAGCGCGCTCGATGTTCATGCATACCGCGCGCTGCCTCGATCGCGCCGATGCCGGCGATGCCGAGGCCGCCAAGTTGGTCCGCATTCTCACCCCGTTGATCAAGTTCCGGGCCTGCCGCGACGCGCGCCGGGTGACCGGTGATGCGATGGAAGTCCGTGGTGGGGTCGGCTACATCGAGGAATGGTCCGATCCGAGGCTGGTGCGCGATTCGCATCTCGGATCGATCTGGGAAGGCACCAGCAACATCGTAGCGCTCGATATCGCGCGCGCCGCCCGCCGCGAAGCCTGCCTCGAGCCGCTCTCGGCCTATCTGGCCAGGCTGCTCGACGAGGCGGCGCTGCCGGAGCCAAGTGACGCGCTGATGCGGCGCCTGATCGGCAAAACCATCGGTGCCGTCACCAGGGTTGCCGAGCGCCAGGATACGGAGCGGGTCCGCCAGGCCGGCAGCGCCCTGTACCATCTCTGCAGCGCCGTCTTCATGGCCTGGGAAGCCGCGCGGATGGCGCCGGATTTCCAGCGCCTCGCCCTCGGCCACCTGGTCGTCCGGCACCGGCTGATGCCATTCGACCCGCTCGCACTGGAGGACAGAGGGCCCGATGCGGAGGCGCTGCGCGCCATCGTCGAGGCGCGGACGATGCCGATCGAGGAGGCGATGCGATTCTGTCCAGAATAGGACAGACGGTTTCCAGGTAACAACCTGTTCGGGGCCGCAATCAGAAGCAGAACCATTTTGCCGCAAAGGGAGATAAATGAACAGTGCGACCATGACTCATGCCGATGAGGACCGCGCGGCGGAAATCGGCGCCAGGATCGACCGGCTGCCGGCCTGGGGGCTGACGCTTGCTGGGAAAGCAGTGTTTGCCGCGGCATATTTCTTCTCGTTCTACGACATCATCGCGATCGGCGCGACATTGCCGAATATCGCGCATGCGCTGCACCTGAGCGGCGCGGAAGAGGCGCTGCCACTGACGACGAGTTTGATCGGCTACATCATCGGGGCCGTCATCCTGGGGCATCTCGCGGATTCGTGGGGCCGGCGCAACACCCTGCTGGTGACGATGCTTCTGCTCGCCGCATCCTCCGTGCTGTGCGGCCTGTCCTGGAACATCGCGTCGCTTGCGGTGTTCAGGCTGTTCAACGGCATGGGCATCGGGGCGCAGATTTCGCTGAGTGCGACGATGATCAACGAATTATCGCCGAGTGCACAGCGCGGACGTAACATTCAGCGCAACATCATCGCCGGCGGTATCGGCGATGCGGTGACGCCGTTCGTCGCGATGGCGCTGCTGGCCACAGGCGATTTCGGCTGGCGCCTGGTGCTCGGATTCGGTGTTCTGGCGTTGATTCCTGCAGCGTTACTCTACTGGCTACCGGAATCGCCGCGCTGGCTGGCCGCCAAAGGACGATACGACGAGGCGCAACGGGTTGTCTCGGAGATGGAGGCGACGCTGCAAGCGCGCGGCGTGGTGATTACGAATGTCCACAAAGCGGCCGAGGTGGCGCTTCCTGCAAGCGCCATGTCGGTCAGCTTCGTCGATCTGTTCCGGCCGCCTTATCTATCGCGCGTTCTGGTGGTCACGACCTACTGGACCCTGTTCTATGTCGCGACCTATGGTTTTCTGGGTTTCGAGACGGTCCTGCTCGATAAAATGACGATCCAGCAGCCGCACGGACTGCTCTTCACCGCCCTGGGCGATCTTGCGTTTCCGGTCGGCGCCGCACTGCCGCTCATTCTGCTGGACCGGATTCCGAGACGCTATCTGCTCGGCCTGTCGAGCATCACCTACACCGTGGGGCTCGCGGTCCTCGCGGCAAGCTGGAATGGGGCAGTCATGGTGCTCGGCGCCGTGCTCGTCGCGCTGAACATCCTGTTCAATTGCGGCGTAGGCTATATCTATACGTCCGAGATATTTCCGACCAGGGTCCGCGCGTCGGCCATGGGCATCGCCGATGGCGGCGGTCATATCGGCGGCATGATCGCGCCTTACGTCGTGCTGGCGGCGATGGCGAGCTGGGGTGCGCGCGGCGCCTTCGGGTTTCTCGCGGGACTCATGGTGATCTGCGCCATTCTGATCGTCACTCTGGGCGTGCGCCGGACCGACGAATTGCCTTCGGTATAGGTGTGTCCCGATGGGAAGGTCTGTTATTCGCCTAAGAGATTGACATTCTCCAATGAGAATTATAGGCCTCTTGAGAAGCAGGAACGCCACGTTTGTGCCATTCGCATCAAAACCTCATCGGGATCGGGAGGATGCATGACCAGCACAGCCACCAGCGGTAACGGGCCGCAGGCGCAATACCGGGAGCATCTGCGCGCTGGACGGTTCATGATCCAGCGCAGCCGGTCCACAGGGCGTTATATATTCTATCCGCGCGTTGCCGTGCCGGAAACCGGCGAGACCGATCTTGCCTGGGTGGCAGCGGCTGGAACCGGCATTGTCCATGCCATCACCGTCAATCGCGGCCGGGACGAAGACTACAATGTCGCGATCGTCGAACTGGACGAAGGGCCGCGCCTGATGAGCCGCATCGACGGCGTCGAGAACGTCGCGATCGGCACCAGGGTGAAGGCCCGGATCGTTTCCGAAGGCGACGAGGCTTTCATCGTGTTCGATGTGCTCGGGGAGCAATAGGATGGCGCATGCATTGCGAGGGCGTACCGCCGTCGTGGGGATCGGCATGGCCGGCCTGGGCGAGGCACCGGGCCGTACCGCCATGGAACTGCTTGCCGAAGCGTCGCTGGCCGCGATCGCCGATGCCGGTCTCCGTCTCGCGGATATCGACGGCATTTTCGCCGCGACCAGCAGTCACGCGTTCCCGACGCTGTCGGTCGCCGAATATCTCGGACTCCGCCCGCGATTTTTCGACGGAACCAATATCGGCGGCGCATCTTTTGAAATGCATCTTCTGCAGGCGGCGCTCGCGCTCGATGCCGGGCTGTGTGATGCGGCGCTGATCTGCTACGGGTCGGATCAGCGCACCGCCAGCGGCCGCCTGGTTTCGATGAGCGAAACCCAATGGCACGAGGCGCCATACCGGCCGCGCCATCCGATCACCGCCTATGCGCTCGCGGCGAACCGGCACATGTATCAGTACGGTACCACGCGCGAGATGCTGGCGGACGTTGCCGTTGCCGCGCGGCAATGGGCGAACAAAAATCCAGACGCCTTCGCGCGCGGCAAGCTGTCGCGCGAAGATGTGCTGTCGAGCCGGATGATCAGCGATCCGCTGACCAAATATGATTGCTGCCTCGTCACCGATGGCGGCGGAGCCTGCGTGATGGTCCGCGCCGACCGCGCCCGCGACCTGAAGCGAAAGCCGGCCTTCCTGCTCGGTGCCGCCGGGGCGCATTCGCATCGCTCGATCGCGCAGATGCGCGATCTGACCGTCACCGCGGCGGCGGAAAGCGGTCCGCGCGCGTTCGAGATGGCCGGTCTCGCGCTTGGCGATGTCGATCTGGTCATGCTCTACGATGCGTTCACCATCAACACGATCCTGTTCCTTGAAGATCTTGGCTTCTGTCCGAAGGGTGAGGGCGGCCGCTTCGTCCAGGACGGCGCGATCGCGCCGGGTGGGCGCCTCGCGGTGAATACCAATGGCGGCGGACTCTCCTGCGTGCATCCCGGCATGTACGGCATGTTTCTGATTATCGAGGCGGTCACCCAGTTGCGCGGCGATGCCGGCGAACGGCAGCTTCCGTGCTGCGAGGTCGCGCTGTGCCACGGCAATGGGGGCACCTTGTCGAGCCAGGTGACGGCGCTGCTCGGCAGTACCGCGACGGTGACGCAATGAATCGGGATATCGGGCTCGATGCGCTGCTCGCGCCGCGCTCGGTCGCGATTATCGGGGCATCCTCCGACCCCGCGCGGATCGGCGGCAGGCCGATCGCCTATATGCGCGACGCGGGCTTCCGGGGTGCGATCCTGCCGGTCAATCCGAACCGGACGGAAATCCAGGGGCTGCCGGCCTATCCTTCGGTGAATGCCATGCCGAGCGTGCCGGATGTCGCGATCGTCGCGGTCCCCGGTGCGGCGGCGGAGCAGGCGGTGGCCGATCTCGGTGCGCGCGGCGTGAAGGCGGCGATCGTGTTTGCCGCCGGCTTCGCCGAAACCGGCGCCGACGGCGCGGCGGCGCAGGATCGCCTTCTGGCTGCGGCGCGGGTTCACGGCATGCGGCTGCTCGGCCCCAACGTCCTCGGCCTGTTCAACGCGCGCATCGGGTTTTACGGGATATTTTCCGCCAGCCTCGAAACCGGATATCCGCTTCCCGGCCGCATCGGCATCGTCAGCCAGTCGGGTGCCTATGGCACACATGTCTTCGCTGCCGCGCGGAACCGGCGGATCGGCGCGCCGATTTGCGTGACCACCGGAAACGAGGCGGACGTGACGGTCGGCGAAGTGATCGGCTGGATGGTTCGAGACCCGGACACCGACGTCATTGCCGTCTATGCCGAAGGCATCCGCGAGGCGGTCAGCTTCATGACCGCGCTGGAGGCGGCGCGTGCCGCGCACAAGCCTGTCGTGATCATGAAGGCCGGGCGAAGCGAGCGCGGGCAGGCGGCCGCGCGTTCCCACACGGCGTCAATCGCGGGGGACGACGAGGTGACCGACGCCGTGCTGGCGGAGTTCGGTGCGGTGCGTGCGCGCAACACCGAGGAGATGCTGGACATCGCCTATCTCGCGACGCGCCGCGTCTATCCGGTGCGCAATACGCTCGGCATGATTACGGTCAGCGGTGGCGCCGGCGTGCTGGTCAGCGATGCGGCGGAGACCCTGGGTCTGGACATGCCCCTGATGCCGCAGGAGACCCAGGCGCGACTCAAAACCCTGCTGCCGTTCGCATCGCCGGCGAATCCGGTTGACTGCACGGCGCATGTTTTTAACGACATGTCGTTGGTTGGCCGGTTCACCGAGGCCATGGTGGACGAGGGCGGCTACAGTTCCGTGCTCGCGTTTTTCACCCACACGGGCGGCGCGCGGTCCATCGCGCCACGGCTGCGCGCTGAACTGAGCGCGGTCCGCGACCGTCATCCAGACCGGCTGTATGTCCTCTCGGTTCTCGCGTCGCCCGAACTGGTCGCGCAATACGAGGCGGACGGCTTCGCGGTTTTCGAGGACCCGACCCGCGCGACGGTCGCGATTCATGCGATGGGCCGCTTCGGCGCCGCCTTCGCGCGCGGTCCGGGCAGCAAGCTGCCTGCGGTTCCCGCAATCGACTTGCCGGATCGCTCGCCGGACGAAGCCGGAGCCAAGCGGCTGCTCGCGGCAATCGGCATCGAAGCGGCGCCGGAACAAAGCTGTGCAAGCGCCGAAGCGGCGGTTGCCGCGGCGGCGGCGCTCGGCTTTCCGGTGGTGATGAAGATTTTGTCCCCCGATATTCAGCACAAATCCGAAATCGGCGGCGTGCTGCTCGATATCAGTGACGCAGCCGAAGTGCGGGCCGGCTATGCCACGCTGCTGGCGCGCGCGAAGGCGGCGGCGCCGTCCGCGCGGATCGACGGCGTCCTGGTGGCGAAGCAGTTGCGCGGCGGCGTGGAATGCATCCTCGGCATTCATCGCGATCCGGTCTTCGGCCCGGTCGCGATGTTCGGCCTGGGCGGTATTTTCGTCGAAATCCTGCGCGATGTCGCGTTTCGCCGCTGCCCGTTCGGCGAGGCGGAGGCGATGGACATGATTAGCGGTATTCGTGGTGCACCGCTCCTGCTTGGCGCGCGCGGCAGGCCGCCCGCCGATCTCGGTGCGCTGGCCCGGATGCTGTCCCGGCTGTCGGTTTTCGCGCACCGGGCCGGACCGCGCCTGCTGTCGGTTGAGCTCAACCCCGTGCTCGCGATGCCGGATAGTGGCGGGGCCTACGCGCTCGATGCCGTTCTGGAGCTGGAGGCACCGCCATGACGATCAATCCCGACCACCTTCTGAATTTCCCGATCCCGGATGTCCGGCAGCGCCTGACACGGCGGGACACGATTCTCTACGCGCTCTCGGTAGGGCTCGGGCAGGACCCGCTCGACGCGCGGCAGCTCGACTTCGTCGATCAGCACCGGACGTTGCGCGTTTTGCCGTCGATGCCTGTCGTGCTCGGCCATCCCGGCTTCTGGCTGCTCGACCCGCGTACCGGCGTGGACGCCGTGCGGGTGGTGCACGGCGAGCAGAGCGTGGAAATTCTCCGGCCGCTGCCGGTGGAGGGCGAGGTCATCGGCCGCACCCGCATCACCGGGCTGGTGGACAAGGGCGCGGGGCGCGGCGCGCTGCTCTATTCGGAGAAACAGGTGATCGACGCCGCCAGCGGTGATGTGCTGGCGCTAACGCGCAGCACCACCTTCCTGCGCGGCGATGGGGGATTTGGCGGTCCGTCCGGCCCCGTGCGCCCGGCGCATCCGATGCCGGAGGGCGCACCCGAATTCGTCGTGGACCTGCCGACCCGGCCGGAGCAGGCGCTCCTTTACCGCCTGAATGGCGATGACAATCCGCTGCATGCCGATCCCACCTTTGCGGAGCAAGCAGGGTTTCCGCGCCCGATCCTGCATGGGTTGTGCACGCTTGGCGTCGTCGCCCATGCGCTGCTGCGCGTTCTGGGGGATTACGACACCACCGCTTTCCGCAGCCTCGATCTGCGGTTTTCCGCACCGGTGCTGCCGGGCGAGACGATTCGCACCGAAATCTGGCGGGACGGTTCCTTCCGAGCCCGCGTCCTGGAACGCGACGAGATCGTGGTGAACAACGGACGCGCCGTGTTCGAGCGCGCGCCGGACGGAGGGCCGAAACGGTGAGCGTGGCGGCCGACCGGCCGGAAAACCTGCGGATGATCCGCGACAGCGCCGGGGCGGTGGTGCCGCCGGGCGATCTCCGCCGGGTGCGGGCGCTGCGCTTCGGCGCGCCTGGCATCGATCGGGATGTCTGGCGGGAGATGTGCGCGATGGGCTGGCCGGGGCTGCGCCTGCCGGAAGCGGAAGGCGGCTCGGGGCTCGGGATGGCTGAATTCTGCGCCCTGGTTGAGGAGCTTGGGCGCGGGCTGGTCCCCGAGCCGCTAATCCAGGGCGCGTTTGCGGCCCGGCTGCTGCGGGGCGAAGCGCTGGAAGCGCTGCTCGCCGGGGAGCGGATCGTGCTGCCGGCCTGGCAGGAACGCGCCGGCGCGATCGCCGCCGGGCGGGATGCCGCGCTGCGCGACGGGCGCGTCACCGGCCGCAAGCTGTTCGTGCCGATGGCAAGCTGTGCCGATGCCTTCCTGGTTACGACACATGATGGCCTCGCGCTGGTGCGCGCCGACGCGCCCGGCGTTTCGCTTGAGATCGCCGGAACCCAGGATGGCGGGCATTTCGGCACGCTCTCGCTCGACGATGCGCCGGCCGAGGCGGTCGCGGCTGCGACGGAAGACGCGGTGGACGAGGCGCTGGACGAGGCGGCCCTGGCGCTCGCCGCCTATCTGCTCGGCGCGATGGAGCGGAGTTTCGCGCTGACTCTCGACTATTTGTGCACGCGCCGGCAATTCGGCCGGCCGATCGGCAGTTTTCAGGCGCTGCAGCACCGCGCGGCGGATCTCGGCATTCAGATCGCCCTCACGCGTGCCAGCGTCGAGAGCGCCGCCGCGACGCTTGATTCCGCCGGCCCGGCCGCGCCACGCGCGGCTGCTGTCTCGCGGGCCAAGGCCCGTGCGGCCACGGCATCGATGCTGGTGACGCGCCAGGCGATCCAGTTGCATGGCGCGATCGGCTACACCGACGAGGCCGATATCGGTCTCTATCTGCGCAAGGCGATGGTGCTGGCCAATCTGCACGGCAGCGCCGCCGAGCACCGCGCACGCTATGCGCGCCTTCTGCCGGAGACGGACCATGACTGACTTGAACGCGCTCGACGACGAGGATTTCCGACTCGCGGTGCGGCGCTGGCTCCGCGAAGCCTATCCGCCGGAGCTGCGCAACCCGCCAAAGCGCCTGCACTGGCGGGACAACAAGGTCTGGTATCTGAAGCTCGCGGAGAAAGGATGGCTGGCGCCGGGCTGGCCGCGCGAACATGGCGGCATGGGGCTTTCGGCCGCGAAACAGCTCATCATGCTCGACGAATATGAACGCCACGGCGTCGCGCGCACCAACGACCACGGCATCGTCATGCTCGGCCCGCTGCTCATCCGCTACGGCACCGAAGCGCAGAAGAGCCGGTTCCTGCCGAAAATTCTGTCGGGCGAGCATATCTGGTGCCAGGGCTATAGTGAGCCGAATGCCGGTTCCGACCTCGCCAGCGTCGCGACCACGGCGGTGCGGGAGGGCGAGGACTGGGTGCTGAACGGGCAGAAAACCTGGACCACGCTGGCCAACGACGCAAACTGGATCTTTGTTCTCGCGCGCACCGACCGCGCCGCGAAGAAGCAGGAGGGCATCAGCTTTTTCCTGGTCCCGATGGATGCGCCGGGCGTTACCGTGCGACCGATTGTCAATCTCGACCTGCACGACGAGTTCTGCGAGGTGTTTTTCGACACCGTGCGCGTGCCGCACGACAATCTCGTCGGCGCGGTGAACCAGGGCTGGACCATGGCCAAGGCGCTGCTCGGCTTCGAGCGGGTCATGATCGGCTCGCCGAAGCAGTCGGCCTATGCGCTCGGGCGGTTGCGCCTGCTGGCGCAGCGCATGGGGGGCTGGGACGATCCCGTCTTCCAGGACCGCTATACCGGCCTGCGGCTCGACCTCGCCGATCATACATCGCTTTACGAAACCTATTTGGAGATCCTGCGGCGCGGCGAGATGCCGGGGGCCGATGCTTCCATGCTCAAATTGCATCAGAGCGAGCTTTATCAGCGGATCACCGACACGATGCTGGAGATCGCCGCCGAGAATGCGGGGCTACTGGAGCCGATGGAGGGCAACCGCGATCTCAACCCCGCCGGCCTGTTCCTGCAAGCGCGTCCGGTGACGATCTACGGCGGATCGAACGAGATTCAGCGCAACATCCTGGCCCGGACCGTGCTGGGGCTGCCGGGCTGACCGCCCGGATACGGAAAAAAGGAAACATGATGCAGGCAGAGCGGATGTTGGATGGCAAGGTCGCGATCGTCACCGGCGCGGGCGGCGGCATTGGCCGCGAGATCGCCCTGGCCATGGCGCTGGCTGGCGCCTCGGTGCTCATCGCCGATATCGGCGTGTCGCTGACCGGCGCGGGCGGATCGGGAACCCCGGCCGAACAGACCAAGCAGATCATCGAGCAGCGCGGCGGTGCCGCAGCGATCTGCGCCGAAAGCGTCGGCGAATGGCACTCGGCGCAGCGCATCGTGCAGGCGGCGCTGGATGCGTTCGGCCGTATCGACATCGTGGTCAACAATGCTGGCATCCTGCGCGACGCGATTTTCCATAAAATGGCGCCGGAAGACTGGCTCGCGGTGATCAACGTCCATCTGAACGGCAGTTTCTTCGTCAGCCGCGCCGCCGCCGAGCATTTCCGGCGCCAGGAATCGGGCGCCTACGTGCATATGACCAGCACCTCCGGTCTGGTCGGCAATTTCGGGCAGGCGAATTATTCGGCGGCCAAGCTCGGCATCGTCGCCTTGTCGAAATCGATCGCGCTCGACATGCAGCGCTACAAGGTGCGCTCCAACTGCATCGCGCCCTTCGCCTGGAGCCGGATGACCGACTCGATTCCGGCCGCAACGCCGGAACAGAAGGCGCGGGTGGCGAAGCTGCGGCAGATGACGCCCGACAAGAACGCCCCGCTCGCCGTGTTCCTGGCCTCGGAGGCCGCGCGCGACGTGACCGGCCAGGTTTTCGCGGCAAGACACAACGAGATTCTGCTGATGAGCCAGAGCCGGCCGATCCGCTCGGTGCATCGCGGCGAAGGCTGGACCCCGAAGCTGATCGCCGAACACGCCTATCCGGCCCTGCGCGCCTCGCTGCCGCCGCTCGACCGCAGCCCGGACGTGTTCAGCTGGGACCCGGTCTGACCACGATTTCGTCAGTCTGATACACGGGCTCGACTTTACCCCGTCCATTCACGTTAAGGCATATCTGGTATACCATATTCATTATACCTTACGGCTCGACACTCCTTAAATACACGAAGCTTCCAGGAGTTCTTCATCATAGGCCCCCAAATTGGGAATCCTCTGATTTGGCAAAAGGAATAGACCATGAAGACACGATCGATGTTGACAAGCGTTGCGGCGTTTTCGGTTCTGATGACGTGTTCGGCGTTCGCCGCGACCGTGACCCAGGGTCCGGCCCAGAATCCCTCTTACAATTCAAAGTCAAACCATTCGATGGCGCAGCAGGGTGAGCGCCACCAAACCACTCAGCCTTTGTCGACGCCGGGGACGGGGCAGCACCAGAGCATCAACTCGCCTTACAGCTCAAAGCCAAGCCATTCGATGACTCAGCAGGGCGAACGCAACCAGAACAATTGATCGCCCGCCCCCGACCGCCGGACGGCATATCTGTTCTGTTCGGAACGCGCCCCAGCGATAAGGCAATATTTCCCATCTATGCTAAGGGGCAATCATGGCCGAGCAGCAAACCGAATCCGTCATCAGCGTGCGCCACTGGAGCGACACGCTGTTCAGTTTTTCGACCACGCGCGATCCGGGCTTCCGGTTTCGCAGCGGACAGTTCACCATGGTCGGGCTGGAAGCCGAGGGACGCAGGATATCGCGCGCCTACAGCATGGCGAGCGCGCATTACGACGATAGTCTGGAATTCTTCAGCATCAAGGTGCCGAACGGCCCGCTGACCTCGCGGCTGGCGCGGATCAAGCCGGGCGACCCGATCCTGATCGGGCGCAAACCCACCGGAACCCTGGTGCTCGATGGGCTGACGCCGGGAAGGCGGCTGTTCCTGCTCGCGACCGGCACCGGCCTCGCGCCGTTCCTCAGCATCATCCGCGACCCGGAAACCTACGACCAGTTCGAGACCGTGATCCTGATGCACGGGGTCCGGCATATCGGCGACCTCGCCTATCGGGACTTCATCGCCGAGGATTTGCCGTGCCACGAATTTCTCGGCGAGCAGATCCGTGAGCACCTGATCTATATCCCGACGGTCACCCGCGAGGCGTTCGCCACCACCGGGCGGATCACCGCGCTGCTCGAATCGGGCGCCGCCCTCGCGGCGCGCGGTTTGGCGCCGATCGCGCCGGCGCAGGACCGGGTCATGCTGTGCGGCAGTCCGGCCTTTCTCGCCGACATGACCGGATTCCTCGACAGCCGGGATTTCGTCGAAGGCAGCCTGGCGCGGCCGGGCCAGTATGTGATCGAGAAAGCCTTCGTCGAGAAATAGGGGATAGCGCCTTATACCATTGCGGGTACGACGGTGCCGCCGTGATGCGCGCCGGCGAAGCGGCGCTCCATGCAGCGCCGTGCGTCGATCGCGGTTCGCGATGCCGCGTCATGAGCCGGCAGGTCCACATCGGCCCAGCGCACGGTTTCACCCGCCGCGACATCGCGAAGCAGGCGGGCGTGATGGGCAAGCCCGATCGGCAGCGCGGCCGCCTGCAAACTTGCCTCTGCCGGCATCAGCCGTCCCCAGACCGTATAACCACCTTCGCCATCCAGCGTCTCGCCCGCGCGCAGCGGCCGTTTGGCGATCGCGGCCACGTCGCCCAAAAAACCGCGCGGCTGGCCGGTCGGTTCGCCGCGCAAGGCGGCGGACAGGACGGAAATATTCAATTCCAGACCGATCAGATGATAGGGCTTGTACATCGCCGCGTAGCGGCCTGACGCATCCGTCTTGAGGCCGTATTGCCGAAAACACGCGGCGGCGTAGTCGTTCGGCGCTTCCAGGACCACATACACGCCCCAGCGCAGGTCGCGGAACACCGGCCTGCCGTCGCGCTCCAGCGACGAGACCACTTCCACCATGCCGGCGCGATCGAGCACGCCGCCCGCACTTCGGGGGCGCAGGATATGCGGCAGATCATCCACCCCGCAGGGCGGAAACCCCAGCCCGGCATCCGGCACGTCAAGCCCAGTGGCATTGGCGATCGCCGCCATCTCGATCGCCGATTTGGTGCCGTCGAGGAAGGAGTTGAACATCCGCGCGTTCATTCCGGCGTCACGAGCTTCATTTTCGGTCAGCCCGTAATGCTCCCACACGGTCGCGGGCGTGACAGTATGGTAGAACGGCAGATATTTGGTGCCCTTGCCCGCCGCGACGACCCGGAATCCGCAGGCTCGCGCCCAATCGACCAGTTCGGCGGTCAGCGCCGGCTGATCGCCATAGGCCAGCGAATAGACCACGCAAGCGCGCCGCGCCTCCTCCGCGAGCAGCGGTCCGGCGAGCGCATCCGCCTCGACATTCACCATCACCACATGCTTGCCGCAGGCCATGGCGGCGCGCGCGTGAACGATGCCGAACGCCGGGTTGCCTGTCGCCTCCACCACGATTTCGGCATCCGCTCGGGCGATCGCCGCCAATGCATCGTCGGTGAAATCGGTCGCTTCGATGGATTCATCCGGCCATCCGACGCCAAGGCACGCCGCGCGCGCCCGATCGGGGTCGAGATCGGCAATGGCGGCGATTTCCAGCCCCGGCGTGTGCGGCGCCTGGGCCAGGAACATCGCGCCGAATTTTCCGGCGCCGATCAGCACCACACGCACCGGCTTTTCGGCCGCGACGCGCTGCGCCAGCAGATGATGCAGGTTCACCGCGCGCTATTCCGCCGCCGCCTGAAACCCTTGCGCCATGCGCCCGAGCGCATCGTCCGCCACCGGCTCGATCGGTGCGAAATCCCGATGCGCGATGAAGCTCGGGCGGGTCGGCGTGCGAATAAAGTTGGAGACGGCGTTGAGCGTCAGATACACGATCCGGCGCGGATAGGGCGTGATATTGCCGGCCGAGCCATGCACCAGATTGCCATGGAACATCAGCACGCCACCCGGCTTGCCGGTGGGGGCCACAATGCCGCCCTGGGCGACCAGACGCGTCACCGTCTCGTTGTCCAGCGTCCATAACGGATAGGATGTGGTTTCGACATCGTGCGTCGCCTCCAGATCGCCGGCTAGATGGCTGCGCGGCACCAGAAGCAGCGGACCGTTGATCGGCATCACCTCGTCGAGAAACACCGAGATGTTCATCGCCTTCGGCTCGGGCATCCCGTCGTCGCGCTTCCAGGTGCCGTAATCCTGGTGCCATTGCCACACCTCGCCGGTGAAGGCCGCCTTCGCGTTGATCTTGAACTGATGCATGTAGAGGCGTTCGCCGAAAATCCGCTCGACCGGGCGGATTAGCCGCGGATGCGCACCCAGCAGCCGGAACGCCTCGTTATAGGTGTGCGCGGCGAAGGCGGTGCGCGGCGCGCCGTTTTTTTCGCGCCACACTTCCGGGCGCTGCTGGGCATAGATCGCCTCGGCTTCGCGCTTGAGCAGGGCGACTTCGCCGGCATCGAACAATTCGGGCAGGAACAGCCAGCCTTGTTCGTTGAAATCGTCGATCTGCTCCTGGCTCAGGTGCATGGTTCCTCCACAGGGTTTTTGGAATTCCGAAACCTGCGCCCGTGCCGTCCCCCCTGTCAAACACCCCGGCGTTGCCCATCTCTGCCGCATGAGCAGGAGTTTCGACGCCATCATCATCGGCGCTGGCCAGGCCGGACCGCCGCTCGCCAGCCGCCTCACCTCATCCGGCATGACCGTCGCCCTGATCGAGCGCAAGCTGTTCGGCGGTACCTGCGTCAATACCGGCTGCACCCCGACCAAGACGCTCATCGCCAGCGCCTATGCCGCTCACCTGGCACGCCGCGCCGCCGATTTCGGCGTGACGCTCGGCGGTTCGGTCGAAATCGACATGGCGGCGGTCAAAGCCCGGAAAGACGCGGTTTCGGGCACGTCACGCCAGAACGTCGAAACATGGCTAAGGGGCATGGAGCGGTGCACCGTCTATCAAGATCATGCACGCTTTGAATCGCTCCGTGAGATCCGCGTGGGCGATGAGCGGATCACCGCCGCGCGCATTTTCATTAATGCGGGCGCGCGTGCCGCCATCCCGGACATGCCGGGCCTCGATCGGGTGAACTATCTCACCAACACCACCATCCTGGAACTCGACGAGGCACCGCGCCATCTGGTGATCGTCGGGGGCAGTTATATCGGGCTGGAATTCGCCCAGATGTATCGCCGCTTCGGCAGCGCGGTCACGATCATCGAGAAGGGCCCGCGCCTGATCGCCCGCGAGGACGAGGACGTGTCCGACGCAGTGAAAGACATCCTCGAAGCTGAAGGAATTGCCGTCCGCCTCGATGCCGACTGCATCAGCTTCGCGCCGCGCGGCACCGACATCGCCGCCGGCGTGAACTGCACATCCGGCGCGCCGGAAATCGTGGGCTCCCACGTGCTGCTGGCGGTCGGGCGGCGTCCGAACACCGACGATCTCGGCCTGGATCAGGCGGGCGTCGCACTGGACGAGCGCGGCTATATCGTGGTGGACGACCAGTTGCGCACCAGCGTGCCGGGCATCTGGGCGCTCGGCGATTGCAACGGCCGGGGCGCCTTCACCCACACCGCCTATAATGATTTCGAGATCGTCGCGGCCAATTTGCTCGACAATGATGCGCGCCGGGTCAGCGACCGGATCACTGCCTACGCGCTCTATATCGACCCGCCGCTCGGGCGGGTCGGCATGACCGAAGCCGAAGCCCGCAAGGCCGGGCGCAAAATCCGCGTCGGCACGCGGCCGATGACCAGGATCGCGCGCGCCATCGAGAAAGGCGAAACCCAGGGGTTCATGAAAATCGTGGTCGATGCCGAAACCGACGCCATTCTGGGTGCCGCGATCCTCGGCGTCGGCGGCGACGAGGCGATCCACGGCGTGCTGGGCATCATGACCGCCAAGGCGCCATCCGCCACCCTGCGGCGCTCGATGCCGATCCATCCCACCGTGTCGGAACTGATCCCGACAATGCTGGGAGACCTCCGGCCGTAGACGGCGGTTCCGCCAGACGATAACAAACCACCGTCATGCAGAGCGGCGATGCGGCGATCCTCAAGGACCTTGTGCTGATCGGCGGCGGCCACAGCCATGTCGCGGTGCTGAAGCGCTTCGGCATGAACAAACTGGCGGGCGTGCGCCTGACATTGATCAGCCAGGACGCCCAGACACCCTATTCCGGCATGCTGCCGGGCCTGATCGCCGGGCATTATGCCTTCGACGAGGCGCATATCGATCTCGGCCCGCTTTGCCGGTTCGCGGGGGCGCGTTTCTATCAGGACGAGGTAACGGGGCTCGACCTTGAAGGTCGAGTGGTTCTGTGCCGCAACCGGCCGCCGGTCCGGTTCGACGTTCTCTCGATCAACATCGGTTCGACACCGCGCACCGCCGACGTGCCGGGCGCCGCCGGCAATGTGGTGCCGGTCAAGCCGATCAGCCGGTTCATCGCCCAGTGGGAGGCGCTGCGCGAGCGGGTTCTGGTAACCCGCGATCGGGTGCGCATCGGCGTGGTGGGCACCGGCGCCGGCGGGGTTGAAATATTATTGGCGACCCAACATCGGCTGCGCGCATTGCTGGCGGAAGGCGGGCGGCCGGACGATCATCTGGATTATTATCTTTTCGGCAATGCGGACGAGATTCTTCCGGGCCATAATGCGGGCGCACGGCGGAGTTTCGAGCGCGTGCTGCGGGAACGGAACGTCCAGGTGCTGACCGGACAGGCGATCACCGAGGTTGCATCGGGACGGCTGCGCCGGGCGAACGGCGAAACCTATGATCTGGACGAGATCTTGTGGGTGACGAGCGCGGGCGCGGCGCCCTGGCTGCGCGCATCGGGCCTGAGCCTCGATGCTCAGGGCTTCATCGAAGTGAACGAAACCCTGGAATCGGTCTCGCATCCCGGCGTGTTCGCCGCCGGGGACATTGCCGCGGTGATCCGGCATCCCCGGCCGAAATCCGGCGTGTTCGCGGTGCGCCAGGGCGCGCCGCTGGCGCTCAATCTGCGCCGCTCGCTGCTCGGGCGGACGCTCCGCCCGTTTCGCCCGCAACGCCGGTTCCTCAGCCTGATTTCCACCGGCGATCGATACGCCGTCGCCTCGCGCGGCCGATGGTCACGCGAAGGGCGGTCGATGTGGCAATGGAAGGACTGGATCGACCGGCGCTTCATGCGCAAATTTTCCGAACTGCCGGACATGGCGGTGGCCAAGCCACCTGAATTTGCCACCGGGCTCGCCGATGCCGCGGCACTCGGCGAGATCTCGGCCATCGCCATGCGCTGTGGCGGGTGTGGTGCCAAGGTGGGCAGCACGGTGCTCAGCCGGGTGCTCGGCCAGTTGAGCCCGATCGGCCGGCCCGACATCCTGATCGGGCTCGACGCGCCCGACGACGCCGCCGTGGTCGAAGTGCCGCCGGGCAAAATGATGATCCACACGGTCGATTATTTCCGCGCCTTCGTCGATGATCCGTATATTTTCGGGAAAGTGGCGGCCAATCACAGCCTGGGCGATATTTTCGCGATGGGCGGCGAGCCGCAATCGGCGCTCGCCATCGTCACGGTGTCCTATGGGTTGGAGGCGCAGGTCGAGGATCAGTTGTTCCAGCTCATGTCCGGGGCGATCGAGGTACTGAACGCAGCGGATTGCGCACTGGTCGGCGGCCATACCAGCGAAGGCGCCGAACTCAGTCTCGGCTTTGCCGTAAACGGTCTGGCCGACCGCGCGCGGTTGATGCGCAAGGGCGGAATGCGGCCGGGCGACCGCTTGATCCTGACCAAGCCGCTTGGCACCGGGACGCTGTTCGCGGCGGATATGCGAATGAAGGCCAAGGGGCGCTGGATCGACGATGCGCTGGTCAGCATGGTCCAGTCCAACCGCGCGGGTGCGGCTTGTCTGCACCACCATGGGGCGACGTCCTGCACCGACGTGACCGGCTTTGGGCTGCTTGGTCATCTGATCGAGATGACCAGGCCATCATCGGTCGATGTCACGCTCGATCTTGCGTCCCTGCCGTTCCTCGACGGCGCGCTGGACACGGTGCGGATGGGCATTTTCAGCTCTCTCCAGCCGCAGAATGTCCGGCTGCGCCGCGCGATCCGCGACATCGAAACCGCCTCGGCGGATGAGCGGTTTCCGCTCATTTTCGATCCGCAAACCGCGGGCGGCCTTCTGGCGAGCGTTCCGGCCGAGCAGGCGGAGGCGTGCCTCGCCGAACTCGGAACCCTCGGCTACGATCGCGCCGCCATCATCGGCACCGTCATGCCGCAGGGCGACGCCCTCGAACCGATCACGCTTTGCCGGTGAGTTGCGCGAGGAGCGTTTGCCAGGATGCGCGTTCCCGCGCGGGGTCGAACAAAGGTACGCGCGCGCCGCACCGGGCGCGGAGATCGTCGAGAAAGCCCGGATCGCTCTCGGCACGGCGCAATAATCCAGTCAACGCCGCCGTGTCGCCAACCGGAAAGTAGCCCGGATAGTCGCCGCCGAGCAGCCCGACCGAGCCGGCAATCCGCGACGCGATTACCGGCACCCCGGCGACCAGCGCCTCGGAGACGACATTGGCGCCGCCCTCCATCACCGAACTCAACACCATCAGCTTGGCGCGGGCGAGCGCGCGACGGACCGCCCAGCCCGGCACCTCACCGCGCCAGACATAGCGCCGGTTGACCGTCATTTCCGCGCGCGCCGCCTCGGCCCAGTCCGCATCATGCGCCATGCCGAGGTGGACGATGCGGATACGTGAGGACTCCGGCAGCGCGCGGGCGGCGAGGGCGGTGCGCATCGGGTCCTTTTCCGCGCGCAGATGACCGATCACCAGAACCTCGAAAACCCCCCGCAGCGGCGGCAGGCGGCGGGATAGTGGCGGGACCGACTGATAAATTATTCTGACCTTCGACCGAAACCGGGCGGGGATTGCGTCGGCGACCAGATCGTGCAGCCCGACCAGCGCATCCGCCATCGCCATCGAACCCAGCGTGGTTTCGGGATCGCTTTGCTGAAAGCGGTAGATATCGGTCCCGGTCAGCGCCACCACCAGCTTGCGATCGGGATACCGCGCCCGGAACGCGCCGATGCTGTCGGCACTGCGCCACGCATGGAGCGCGATCATCAGGTCCGCGTTCTCGCCCGCATAGGCGGTGCTTACGGTCACGCGCGCGCCCATCCCGCGCAGAATGTGCGCCCAACGCATCGCTGTGGTCCGGTTGCCGGTGCGCGCGTGTTGGCGGGCCGGCGTGATCAGGCTAATCTTCATCGATCGCTCGGACAAAGAGACGCCCAAAGAGACGCTATGACCGATCCTGTCCCCACCGCTCACCTCATCGATTGCCTTGTGGACGCCCGTGCCCGCACGCTCGAACTGGTGCACGGGCTCAACGCCGACCAGCTTAAGGGACCGCCACTCGACATCGTCAATCCGCTACTCTGGGAGATCGGCCACCTCGCCTGGTTTCACGAGCATTTCGCGCTGCGGACCCTGGGCGACCGCACGCAGCGCCTCGATGCCGCCGATGCGCTCTACAACTCCTCGACCGTCCCGCACGACATACGGTGGGATCTGCCGCTGCCCACGCTTCAGGGCACGCTCGATTACCTGGCGCGGGTGCTGGATGCGATGGTCAACCGGCTGAACGGCGGCGCCGCCAGTGCGGAGGAAGCGTATCTTTATCTTCTGACAACTTATCATGAGGACATGCACGGCGAGGCGTTCACCTATTCGCGCCAGACGCTTGGCTACAAGGCGCCCGAATTCGCGACCCTTGCGGCCGGTCCGCCCACCGACATCGATGCCGGACTGCTCGACGGCGACGTCGCGGTGGCGGGCGGCAGTTTTTCTCTCGGCGCGGCGCCCGGCGCAGACTTCGTGTTCGACAACGAAAAATGGGCGCATCCGGTGACCGTGGAGCCGTTCCGCATCGGCTGCGCGCCGGTCACCAACGCCCAATTCCTGGAATTCGTGGCCGATGACGGCTATCGACGCCGCGCCTTATGGAGCGATGCGGGCTGGCGCTGGCGCGAAGCGGCCGAGGCTGATCATCCGCTCTACTGGGTCGCGCAGCAAGATGGCTGGAGCGAGCGGCAGTTCGATCGCACGATCGGCCTTCTTCCGCACCGGCCGGTCATCCATGTCAATTGGCATGAGGCGGAGGCGTGGTGCAACTGGGCCGGGCGGCGGCTGCCGCACGAAGCCGAATGGGAGGCTGCCGCCGCGACCGAACCCGGCGCCGGGGGGTTCGCCCCACGCAAGCGCCGCTATCCCTGGGGCGACGCGGCGCCCGGCCCGCGCCACGCCAATCTCGACGGGCGTGTGCTCGGCACCGTCGATGTCGCGGCGCATCCCGAGGGCGACAGCGCATGGGGGTGTCGCCAGATGCTCGGCAATGTCTGGGAGTGGACGGCGACACCGTTCGCGCCTTATCCGGGCTTCGCTCCCGACATCTACGAGGATTATTCGGCGCCGTGGTTCGGCTCGCGCAAGGTTCTGCGCGGCGGCGCCTGGGCGACCCGCGGCCGGATGATCGCCAACACCTATCGCAATTTCTTCACCCCGGAGCGGCGCGACATCATGGCCGGATTTCGGAGCTGCGCGCGAGACTGATCTCACCTCACCCCATCGTCAGGCCCATGATTCCCATCAGGATGAACATCACCGCCCAGCCGAGATCGAGGTTGACCCAGTACCGCGTGATCGCGCGCAGTCCGAACCGGCGGACCACCGCGATCGCGACCGCCGATCCGGTCAGAAACAGCGGGACGGCCATCGCCGCACTCACCGCCAGCGCGATCAGGACGGCGCCGAAAATCGGGGCGACGGTGGATGGTGCGGCCACCCACGCGCTCACCAGGATCAGGTTGATCAGCATCGGCGCCATCATCACCGGCGAGCCGCAATGGGTGAGCCCCATGCAGAACGCCCACCGCACCGGCCGGTCCGGGCTGATCCGGGCGAGGAATTTCGGATGGCGCGGCCGCAGGATTTTATAGAGGCCGAAGCCGATCAGTCCGAAACCGGCCAGCGACCCCGCCTGCATCAGCGTCATCATCGATAGCCGGTCCGCGAGCAGCACGGCGATGACGACCGAGACCGGCGCCAGCAACACGATCATCGACAGGAAATGCCCGAACGCGAGCGCCGCGGTGCTCAGCAGGATCGCCCGCGTCGAGTTCGTTTCCAGCCCGCGCGCCACCGCGCGCAGCCAGCCGACCGGCGGATTGACCCCCTGATACACCCCCATCCCGATCGCCATCAGCCAGGGCAGGGCCTGGTTCATCATCGAAACCCCGCTCATGCGGAGGCGAAACAGAAGCTCTCGGTCGAACAATCGCCGCCTTCGAGCCGCACCTGATGCGCGCCATAGCCGGCGCCGAACTCGATCCTGAAATTCGGATCGAGCCTGAAGCCGCCGGCAGCGTCGGCATGGCACATCACCATCTGCCCCGGCACGCCGCGCGGATAGAACTGGGTATCCCACGTGCTGTACAACGAATTGGTGAAATAGACCCGCTTGCCGTCGCGGCTGATCTCGACCATCTGCGGGCCGCCGTGGAACGCCGCGCCCGAGGGGTGTTCGGTGTTTGCCGCGATGCCGCCGAGCTTCACCGTCCCCGCCAGTTTCGGCGCCATCGGATCGCTCACGTCATATTGGCGCAACTCGCCGGTTCCCCAGCACGCCACATAGAGAAACCGATCGTCCAGCGAGAGATCGATATCGGTGATCAGCGGCGGCACAGCGGCGAACGGCTTCAGCAGCTCGGGCAGCAGCGCCGGGTCGGCCGGCTGCGGCGGAACGATCGCGGTCTTTTTCGCGTGGAACTTGCCGCCCTCGCGCCACCAGGTCCAGATCGAGCCTTCCAGATTGGTGTTGTCGATCACCACGCCGAGAAACCCGTAATCCTTGGTCGGTTCGTGCGCCGGCCGGATTTCGAGCGCCATCTGATGGTTGGCGCCGAGATCGATGCTCTGGATGTGCCGGCGGCCGCGCAGATCCCAGAAATGCAGCTTGTGGCCGTATTTTCCGCCCATCAGCGCTTCCGGCACCACGCCGTTCTCGAACAGCGGCGGCAGCGCCCATTCGCTCGAGACCATGTAGTCGTGCGGCATGTTCCACCAGAAATCGTAATGGGCGAACTGGTCGCCACGGTCGATTTCCCACTGCCCGCGAATCTCGAAACTGTCGCAATCGAGAATGAAGACGCCCGCCGGACTTTCATCGCCGTTGACGCCCTTGCCGCCGAGCGTGCTGATATAGACCCCCTCCGGCCCGCAATGCACCGTATGCGGCCGGGAATAGCCGGTCTTGCGCCTGACCTCGTCCGGCTCGATCACCTTGACGATTTTCGGCGCGCGCGGGTCCGGCTTGGTGTCGATGATGTAGATGCGCGACGAGCGGATGCCCGGCACCACCAGATAGCGCCGTTCGCTGAACGCATGACCGCTGGTCGGGCACAGGGACGCGCTGCAGGCACTCCACCCGTAATGATGCAGTTCGTCGCCGATATGGGGCAGCACCAGCGTGTTGAGCATAGTGCCGAACCGGGACGATGCGGGGTCGAGATCGACCACCGCCAGCGCATCGGCCGCGTTCTTGTCCTTGCTCAGCAAGGCGACGTAGCCGATGGTTTCGCGCGCCGCCTCCATCGCCAGCTTCGCCGACGGATAGAAGGTCGGATCGGGCCTCATTTGAACCATACTGCTCATATCCGCGTTCCCCCGGTGTTATCCATGCTTTTGTAGCCGTGAATCCTCGGGCCGGGGAAGCTATTTCCACCGGACAGGGCTGCCGGGCGCGGCGCAGCCACCATATCGCGTTCATGAACATATGGTCAGATGTCGGTCATGGCTCTTTTTATCGTCCGACTCTATGGGTAGAACCCGCGGGCTGTGCATATTCAACGGGTTGGCCGATCGGATGCGCGGCGCACCAATTCAAGGACGTGATCAGACGTGACCATGAGTGATCTACCGGCGACCGAGCGCGCGATCCGGGCGTCGGAAACCCAGCCTTTGTTCACCCTCTCGGCGGATCGCGGCTGGATTCAGCGGTTCCAGCTCGCCGGCACCGATCTGCGGGGCGGCGTGAAGCTGTGGCGCCTCGCCTGGTCGCTGGCGTTTTCGGATATCAGGCTGCGCTATCGCGGCTCCGCGCTGGGGCCGTTCTGGCTCACTTTGTCAACCGCGATCATGATCGGGGCGATGGCGTTTCTCTACGCCGACCTGTTTCACACCGATATCCATACCTATCTCCCCTATCTGACCGTCTCGATCATCCTGTGGAACTATCTGAACATGCTGGTCTCCGACGGCTGCACCTGTTTCAGCCAGGTAGAGTCCATGATCCGGGGGATACGGATGCCGTTCACGGTTCATGCCGCGCGCAGCGTGATCCGCAACACCATCATTCTGGCCCACAACATCATCGTGGTGGTCGCCGTGTTCGCGATCATGGGCGTGTCCATGTCGCTCTATTCGCTGTGGGCGATTCCCGGCTTCCTGCTCTGGCTGATCGACGCCTTCGCGATGTCCATCCTGTTCGGCGCCTTCTGCGCCCGGTTCCGCGATGTGCCGCAGATCATCATGTCGGTCATGCAGATCGCGTTTTTCGTCACCCCGATCATGTGGTATGCTAGCCTGCTGGAAAAGCACCCGGAAGGCGAATTATTGATCCGATTCAACCCGTTCTATTATCTTCTCGAAATTGTTCGCGGGCCGCTGCTTGGTACCCCGATGACGCTCGATATGGTCTGGAAGGCGTTGATCGTCTCCGGCGTGCTGATCCTGGTCGCGACGGTTGGTTTCGCCCGTACCCGCGGCCGCATCGCATACTGGGTCTAGCCTGATGACCTATCTCACCGCCTTTGGTCTGTCGGTGGCGTTTCCGCTCTACCACAGCGACAACCGCTCGCTGAAGAAAACCGTTCTGGGCCGCGCCTCGGGCCGGTTCGCCAAGGACGACCGGCAACGCCTGGTCGTGCAGGCGCTGCGGGATATTTCCTTCACCATGCGCTCGGGCGACCGGCTCGGGCTCGTCGGCTCGAACGGTTCCGGCAAGACCACCCTGCTGCGGACGCTGTCCGGCATCTATCAGCCCGCTTCCGGTTCGCTGTCGATGGAAGGGCGGCTGACCTCCCTGCTCGATCCCGGCCAGGGAATGAATCTCGATCTGACCGGCTGGGAAAATATCCGGCTGCGCGGCTATTTCCTGGGCATGGGGAAAGCCGACATCGCCCGGCTGGAAGCCGATGTCGAGGATTTCTCCGAACTCGGCCAGTTTCTCGACCTGCCGGTGCGCAATTATTCCTCAGGCATGGTCGTGCGGCTGGCTTTCGCCATGGCGACCGCCGTGCATCCTGAAATCCTGATCATGGACGAATGGATTCTGGCCGGCGACGCCGGGTTCATGGACAAGGCCAAACACCGGGTCGAGGCGATGGTGCGCCACGCGGATATTCTGGTGCTGGCCAGCCATCAGGCCGGGATTCTGGCGCAATGGTGCTCGCGCCTGATCTGGCTGGATCAGGGGCGCGTCCGCGCCGAGGGCAGCCCGATGGAGGTCCTGGCGCAATATCTGCCGCCGCAGCAATTCGAGGAAATCGAGAAAACCAAAAGCCTGCTTGCGACGAACCCCGTATTCTGACGTCGCGCGGCTCGCGTCGCCTTTCAGCGGATTAAACCAGATTTCCCTGACGAAGCAGCGCCAGGGCCTTGGCGGGCCAGAGCGCAGGCGTCGACGGCACCGGCTTTTCCCGGCACATCGGCGAGAGCGCGTGGAGCCGGATCGAAGATATCGCCGCGCGTGCCGAAGTCAGCCCGGCCGGTGTCGTCCGCGCGATCAAATCCTGGCGCTTCAGGCCATGTCGGATCGAAACAGCGGCACGACGGCGAGCGTCGGATTGATCGAGGGGGGCACGCGGCGGAATGTCGTACCGGCCTATGCTCGCGCCGGGATCGACGTTCGCGGGGCGACCCAACCGGAGATGAACCGCATCACGCGGGCGGTTCTGGGCCTCGCGGCACGGAATCCGAAAGCGCGGCTGAAAATTGCCGGAGGAACCAACCGGCCGCCGATGGAACGCACGCCGCAGATCGCGGCATTGTTCGAAAAAGCACAAGAAATTGCCAAGGAACTTGACATCGATTTGCGCGAGGCTTTCGTCGGTGGTGGCAGCGACGGAAACTTCTGTGCCGCTCTGGGTGTTCCCGTGCTGGATGGCATCGGGGCGGTTGTCGGCGGTGCCCATGCGCGAACCGAACACGTCGTCATGGCGGAAATTCCGCGCCGCACCACACTTCTGGCGGCGCTGATCGAGGGGTTTCGACTGCAATAAAGACGATCCGGCCACCTCCGCTTCCGACCGAACCATTCCGTTCAACCAGAATTGGCCAATTTGCCTGTCAAACCAAAGGAGAGCGTGGCCGGCTAAAGCCGGTCACGCTCTCCCGACATCAGAACCGGTACTTGAAGTAGAAGCGGTTGCTGAAATACGGATTGTGATACGGCCCGATATTGCCACGATTTTCGGCGACCTCGATATCCGTGTCGTCCTCGACATAGAGCCCCTTCAGAATCGACGACAGATCGTAGGAGGCGCCGACCTGCAAGGCCCAGAGCTTCTGGTTCGATATCGGAGTCCCGACCGGGAACCCGTAAGGACCATTGTAGGAATAGGTGGAACCGCCAAAACCGTAGCGGGCGACGTAACGGATGTAATTGGCGCTGAGACCCAGCTTGTTGTTCAGAAAGCCGAATTTCGACGTGATGCCGTAGGCATAGCCAGGTCCGAGATCCTCAAGGCCGGCTTGCATCGTGTCGGTGAAGTCGGTGCCGGTGAGGTCGTTATAGGGATGCACCAGGCCGCCGTGCCGGTAGGAGTTGTAGTTGACCGGGCTGTAATCGCCGACCAGCGCGACCGTGTCGTTTCCGAACGACATTCCGAGCTTGCCGCCATAGATATGGGCATCGACCGAGTTGGCGTTACCGTCGGTGAACTGGAAAACGCCGTCGCCTGACGAATTGCCTTCGGAGACGATCTGCACCGCGCCGAGGACCGAGGTGTTCGGCGAGATCGGATGGGTCACGTCCGCTTCGCCGTAGAAGAGCTGGGCGAAGTGGTAGAAATCGTAATACCAGCCCTGGACGGTGATATGGTTGCCCTGGAAATCGTCCTGGAAGAGCGCGCCGAGCGTGATGAAGCCGTTGGTCGGCGCACTCGTGTAGCGGTTGCCGGAAATGAAGCTGCTGCTGTAGCGGCTGTCGTAATTGAACATCCGTGCGGCGAATATGCTGAACTTCGCGTCGCTGCCGCTCAGTTGCAGAGGGCCGGCATCGACGCCTCCGCTCTTGCCGCCGATGACATCGACCTTGCCCGCCACACCCATGAAGGCGCGGGGGTTGAAGGTATAGTAGTCCGGGTTGGCCCAGGGCGTGTTGATCAGCTGCCGGCCGAAGCGGATCTCCACCGTGTCGTTCTGATATTGCAGATAGGCCTGACGGAAGGACTGGATGCTGTGGTAATTGCCTGTCAGCTCCGTGGAACCGCGCAAATTATTGTAGATGCCGAGCGACTGGGCCGTATAACCGCCGAGTCCGACGCTGAAACCCTCGAACGAGCCGGTATGCGCGACGAGATGGCCGCCGACCGCGAAGGCATGATTATCCTTGGACGAATGGCCATGGTTGAGATAGTCGAAGTTGAGAGCCCCGACCATGCCTGAGAACGTGGTCTGCTGGAGAGCGGATTCCAGGCTTTGAGCGCTCGCCGCCGGTGCCAGGAACATGGTCGATACCATGAGCGCCGCGGCAAAGCCGAATGTACGCGTAACGCCGCCGGGCAGGCGGCGGGAGCGCTGTTGTGTTTTCAGCATTCTAGTCTCCCAGATTGAACGAGATTTACCTTCTCTTGTTCGGTTGATGTCAAGTTTAACGTGCTGTTATCACTGTGTCGGCGATCCTGGTTCCTTTTGTTAGAAATGCGATTGCCGCGATGACGACTCCGCCCGGCGCGAGGGTAGAACGGCCTCTCGGCACGATCGGCGCATGATAACGTGCGCCCAACGCCTGAACGCGGCCCCATATCGTCGGCGGCAAAAGGGACGGCGAGACAAAGTTCCTGCCTCACTCTTGGGTTTCCTTTTCCAGTCGGTTTGCACAGCGAGATTGGAATGGCCCGCTTGCGCGAATTATTTTTACTCTTTAATAAACCCATAAAGAGGAGCGTGATTGGTGTCAATACGAAATCGTGCTGGCAAGGCCGCGGCCGCCGGAGTAACATGGCAAACATGATGATCAGGGGCCCGGCATGACCAAGCCGCGCGTCAATTCCGCATTGATCCGGCGCATCAATACCGGAAGGCTGTTCCACATCATTCGCCAGAATGCCGGGATTTCGCAGCAGCAACTCTCGCACGTCTCGGGAATCGATCCGGCGACCATCTCGATCATCATCAACAATCTCGAAGCCGCGGGTATCGTGCGCCGGGTGATCGACGCGCCCACCGGCCGCGCCGGCCGTCCGACCTCCGCGCTGAGCATCGATGCGCGCGCCGGCTATCTTGCCGGCATCGGCATCGAACCCGACGCGATCCGCATCGTTCTCGCCACGATCGACGGCGCGCGCTGCGCCGATCTCATCGTTCCCGGCAGCCTCGATCCTGAAGCGGCGCGCGAAGCGGCGCGTGCCGGGCTTGCTAGCGCGCTGCGCATGGTTCGTGCGCGGCGCAGTACGCTTCTCGGGGTCGGCATCGCGCTGCCGGGCCTGGTTTCGCTCGACGGTCAGGTGGTGTTCGCACCCAATCTCGGCTGGCGCGATCTCGATTTCGCCGCAGGTCTGCGGCAGAGCCTGAAATGCCCGATCCGGCTGGAGAACGACGTGAAGGCCGCGGCGCTTGCCGAGCATCTGTTCGGCGCGAGCCGCGACATCACCGATTTCGTCTACGTGATGGGCCGGTCGGGCATCGGCGGCGGGCTTCATCTCATGGGTGAACTCTATCGCGGCCCGCACGGGCTTGCCGGCGAGATCGGCCATATGAAGATCGTGCCGGGCGGCAGGCTTTGCGGCTGCGGCGGGCATGGCTGCTTCGAGGCCTATGCCTCCGAGCGCGCGATTCTGGCGGAACTTGCCGCGCAGGGCCACCCCGCGCGGGATGTCGATGCGGTTCTGGCCGCCTGCCGCGATGGCGACAAGACCGTCCTTGCGGTGCTCGCCGAAGCGGGCGCGCATCTCGGCCTCGGCCTCGCCAATCTCATCAACATCATGAGTCCGCGCCGTGTCGTGCTCGGCGGCAGCCTGGCCAGGCTGGCGCCGTTCCTGCTGCCGGCCGCCGCACGGGCACTGGACGAGAACGCCTTGGCGGCGATCCGGCACGATGTCGAACTCGTGGTTTCGGTGATGGGCGACCACGCCGCGCCGATGGGGGGTATCGCGCTGGCGCTGCAACAATTTCTCGACGATCCTCCGGTCCGGCTTGGCCATCCGCGCGAATCCGGGCGACGGACGAAATAGCGTTCCGCCCGCATGCCCATCGGCCAATAACCGCCCGTATTCGAAGCCGCCCAATATGGTTCCCCCGGTTTGGCCGCCGGCCGCATCCGCGACCGAACGATCCAAGTTGCGATTTTTATTTGCAATTTTGTTGCAAAATCACGCCGCCCCGCAGCAGGGTCAAGCATGTTTTTCGGAACAATCGGGATGGGTCTGAAAAGATCTTCAGGTGTTGCAAATTTACAAAGAGCTAAGGCGCCGTGCAGCCGAACAAACCGCGCTTCACATGCCGCGCAAGATCGACCCGGCCTCGTTCGGAATTTCAATTCTTTATTTTTCGTATTTTAGAATAATAAATCCATCAACCCTGTCAAGGGGAATTGACGCGACGATGGCCTTGCCGCTCTCGCTCTGGCGGCGCAGGCAGACGCCTGGGAAAATCCAAAATTAAGCGAAGGTGGCTGCGGTCTCGCCCGAGCGAACAGCACCCTCGATCGTCGCGGGCAGGCCGGTCGCGGTGTAATCTCCGGCGAGGACGAGGTTTTTGAACCGTGTCGCCGCATCGGGCCGGCGCGCGAGCTGTTCGGGCGTTGCCGCGAATGTCGCGCGCTTTTCCTTGACCACCCGATAGGGCGGCACGGTGCGCGGCAGGCCGAACGCCCGCCGCAGATCGGACCAGACTTCGAGCGCGAGGGCGTCGGAATCGGTGTCGATGCGGTCATTGGCCGCGCTGATCGTGACCGAAACGACCTCGGTCTTCTCGAAAACCCATTCCGCCGCCCCGCCGAGCAGCCCGTAGAACCCGGCCTCGCCGGCATCGATCCCGGCGCGGAAATGCAGATTCAGGATCGCCTCGAACGCGTCCGGCACGGTCAGGCCGGGCAGCAGGTCGGCGGCAACCCAAGGGGGGGTTGCCAGCACGACGCGTTCATCAGGTGCGATGATCTCGTCCATGTTCGGCCCGACCAGGCCGGTGACATGGTCGTCGGAGACCGTCATTCCGGCAATGCGGGTGCCGAAGCGCAGTTCGGTGCCCCGCTCGCGGAGATAGGCGAGGGCGGGATCGACGAAGCTTTCCGAAAGGCCGATTTTCGGAAAGCGCGGCATCGACGCCCTGCCACCGCGCCTGAGGCTTTCGGCAATGACCGCGGCGAGCGGGGCCGCAGCGGCGATCCTGGGCTTGGTGTTGAGGGCGGCGATCGCCAGCGGCTCGAGCAGATTGTCGTAGAGCGGGTCGAGATCGCCGAGCAGGGCGGCAACGGTATCGTCGGCCCGTGCGCGATCGAGACGGCGCAGCGCGAGATAGTCGCGCGCTTTGGTATTCGGCACCCGCCAGGATTTGCGCAGCACCCACCAGGGCAGCCGGCCGCGATTGAGCCGCAGCGTCCAGGCCGCGCCGGAGACGAGATCGATGAAGGGAAAGACCGGCCGGTTCGGCCCGGTGAGGCTGTCCGCCGCGCCGATCCGTGCGAGATAGGCCATGGTCGCGTGATTGCCGGAGAGCAGCAGATGGTTGCCGTTGTCGATCCGGCAGCCGAGGCTCGCATCCTCATAGGAGCGGCAGCGCCCGCCAGCCCATTTCGCCGCCTCGTACAGAACCACCCGTGTTCCACGGCTGGCAAGCGACGTCGCAGCGGCGAGTCCGGCCATGCCCGCGCCGATCACATGGACCCGCCCGGCCATCATGACCCGCGATCGGCGAGGAGCAGAAGCTGCGCGGCGAGCGCCACCTTGCGCCAGAGAGGCAGGCGCGGTCGGCGCTCCGGGTGGGCGAACCGGTCGCGGCGCATTGCCGCAAGCAGGGGACGATAGGCCGCCGCCATCATCCGGGCCGGGCGCATCGCACGCGCATCGCACAGGCGCATCGCCACCTCGGCTTCAGCGTAATGGCTTTCGGCCTGCGCCGCGATCGTGGCGAGAATGCGCTTCAGGCCGGGTGCCTGCAGGATGGTGGCGGGATCGGCGGCCACGCCTTCCTGGTCCAGTGCCTCGCGCGGCATATAGAGCCGGCCGCGCGCCGCATCCTCGGCGACGTCGCGCAGAATATTGGTGAGCTGAAGCGCGCGGCCGAGATGATGCGCGACCCGATCCCCGGTTGCCGACGCCTCGCCGAACACCCGGACCGAAAGCCGCCCGACCGCCGAGGCGACGCGATCGCAATAAAGATCGAGCAACGCTGCGTCGGGAGCGACGATCGGCGTGCCGGCATCCATTTCCATGCCGTCGATGATCGCGTGAAAATCCTCCCGCCGCAGCGCGTAGCGCAGCGAGGCCCAGCACAGCACGCGAGTGACCGGATCGTCCGCGCCGCCGGCGTGCAGCGCGTCGATCCGGGCGCGCCAGTCGTCCAGCCCCCGGCGTTTGGCGGCGAATGGTGCGTCCGCGTCGGCAATGTCGTCCACCGCGCGGCAGAAGGCGTAAATACCGTACATGGCGGTGCGGCGCTGTGCGGGCAGCACCGCCATGCCCCGGTAGAACGAGGTGCCGGCCGCGCGCGTCGCGGCGGCGACCGCACGCGCATCGTCCTCCATGGTCGGGACCGTCGCGAGCATCAGGCGAACCGGGGCAGCGATGCGAGAATCGCGCCGATCGCATCCGGCGTGCGCAGCCTCACCCGCGCGGCCAGCGGGTCGCCGCGCCGCAACCGTGCGTGGAGCCGCCGTGCGAGGCCGCAGATGATCGCGGTTTCCACCCGAAGCCGGCGCGCGCGCACCAGGCCGGGCAGGGCGCGTGCCTGATCGTTGAGCAGCGCGGTTTCCGCCAGCATTGCGTCGAACACGCGGCGCAGGCCGGGGCCGGTTTTCGGCGCGCGCACGTCTTCGGCTGTCGCCCCCTCGCGCGCGAGCCAGGCGCCGGGTAGGTAGGAGCGGTCGAGTTCTGCAAAATCCTTGGCGCAATCCTGAAGGTGGTTCATCACTTGCAGACTGGCGCAAAGCGCGTCCGAAGCAGGCCAGGTCGCCTCGCTCTCGCCATGCAGGTCAAGCACGTAGCGCCCGACCGGGGCCGCCGAGTAGCGGCAATAGTCCATCAGTTCGCCCCAATCGGCATAGCGGCGTTTCACCGCGTCCTGGCGGAAGGCGATCAGCAATTCACGGGCATGAACCGCCGATACCCCGGTTTGCGCAAGACTGGTGCGCAGCCGCGCCGCCGAGGGCGAACCTTCGGCCGCCGCTCCGGTCAGCACCGCCTCCATCGCGTCGAGTCGGGCGATTTTTTGCGCGGACGCAAGGTCCGGGTGGTCGGCAATGTCGTCCGCATTGCGGGCGAATGCGTAATAGGCGTGGACATGGCGGCGCAGATCCGCCCGGATCAGCCAGGAGCCGACCGGGAAATTCTCGTCGCCCCGGTCCTTGCCCGACCAGGTTTCGACGTTCGGCGCGGCGAGATCGGCACTCATGGTCCCGCTCCGTAGTCGCGGCGTTTCCATTGTGCGCCGGTGCCGCGCCAATGGCGCAGGGCGGAGGCGATCGTCGCTTCCATATAGACCAGCGCAATACCCGGAAGCGCGAGACTCCAGAAACCGGAAACCCCATAGCGCCTGAGTGTCGGCCGATAGGACAATACGGCAAGCAGGTAGGCGACGAGGCCGAGGACAAAGCTCCAGCCGCCGCCGAAAATCACCGCGAGCGGCGGCACCAGCCAGACCAGGGCGAGGCCGATCAGGGTCAACGCCAGTAGCGCGGCGGAATAGCGCAACTGGGTGAAGGCGGTACGGGCGATCATCGCGCGAGTATCGGCGAGGTGCGGATAGGGGCGGATCGAGCGGGCGAGGCCGGAATGGCCAAGGAAAATCGCGCCGCCGCGCTTCACCAGGCGCGCCAATGTCACATCGTCGATCAGCGCGCCGCGCATCGCGGCGATGCCGCCGATCCGCTCGAGCGCCGCGCGCCGAATCAGCACGGTGCCACCCGCCGCCGCCGCGGTGGCGGACAGCGGATCGTTCACCCGCGCGAACGGATAGAGCATCTGGAAGAAATAGACGAAAGCCGGAATCAAGGCGCGCTCGGCCCGGCTTTCGCAATTGAGCCGCACCATTTCCGAGACCATGTCGAGTCTCGCGCCGCGCTCCGGCGTTCCCATGCGCGCCACCAGGGTCGCGAGATGGCGCGGATCGTGAGTGATGTCGGCATCGGTGAACAGGAGCAGTTCCGCGCCACTCCGTGCGACGCCCTGATCCAGCGCCCAGAGCTTGCCGGACCAGCCGGCCGGTTTCGTTGCACCGGAAACCAGCAGAAACCGTGGATCGCTTCCGGCGGCTTCGGCCGCACGGACGGCGGTGCCGTCGGTGCTGCCGTCATCGACCAGGATGACCCGGAACGGCGCCGGATAATCCTGCGCCAGAAGCGACGCGATCGCCGCACCGATGGTCTCCACCTCGTCGCGCGCGGGAATCACGATATCGACGGCAGGAGCGGTAACCGGCCGCGCCGGCAGCAGCTCGGGGCCGCTGTGCCAGAAATGCCCGTGCAGAAAATAGAGATACAGCCAGATCAGAGTGGCGATCGCGGCGAGGATCATGCGGCGGGCACCACGGCCGGGTCGAAGGCGAGGCTCGCAAGCTTGCCGCGCCGGCAGAAATCGGCCAGCGCGTCGCGCACCGCCTGTTCCGCCGGGCGCGGCGCGTAGCCGAGTTCGCGCATCGCCTTGGCCGAGCTGTAGAACATCCGCCGGCGCGCCATGGTCAGCATGTCGCGCGTCATCAGCGGTTCGTGGCGGGAAATCCGCGCCCAGGCTTCCATCAGCGCGGCGATCGGCATCAGCGGACCGATCGGCAGCTTGATGCGCGGCGGCGAGCGGCCGGCGAGCCGGGTGATCATCCGGCCGATCTCGGAGAGCATCAGGTTTTCGCCGCCGAGAATGTAGCTCTCGCCGGAGCGGCCATGTTCGAGGGCCAGAATATGGCCCTCGGCAACGTCATCGACGTGGACGATGTTCATTCCGGTCTCGACATAGGCCGGCATATGGCCGCGCGCGGCGTCCAGCACCATGCGCCCGGTCGGCGTCGGTCTGATGTCGCCGGGGCCGACGGGTGCCGAGGGATTGACGATCACCACGTCCAGCCCATTGGCGGCGAGAAGCCGCACCGCCAGCTCTGCCTCGTATTTCGATTTTTTATAGGGACCGACATGATCCTCCGGCGCGTTCGGCGTGGCCTCGTCGGCCGGGCTGCCATCCTGGGTGAGACCGAGTGCCGCGACGCTGCTGGTATAGACCGCACGCTCCACGCGCGCCGCCTGCGCCGCGCGGAGCAGGGCGAGGGTGCCGTCGATATTGACCCGCCGCATCGCGGCGGGGTCGGGAACGAACAGCCGGTAATCGGCGGCGACATGGAAGACGTAGCGGCAGCCGGCGGTGGCGCGGGCGAGCGAATCGGGGTCGGTCAGATCGCCGATAATGCGCTCGCCCGGCAGACCGGCAAGATTGGCGAGATCGCTCGACGGCCGGTGCAGGATGCGCAGCCTATGCCCACGCCGCGCGAGGGTGCGGGCCACGGCGGCGCCGATGAAGCCGGTCGCTCCGGTCACCAGGGTCGGGCGCGGGTCTGGCGCAGGATCGGGATTGCTGCTTCGCTCGCTCGTCATGCGGTGCCGTTCGGATGCCTCGGATAGCGTCCTAGTGTGGTGGTTCTGAAATTCCTAATATGCTTGGGGCAGTGATTTTAGGAATTTCAGAACGATAAACCACACTAGAATCAAATGCTTACTAGTGTCCTGCTCGATTCGGAAGTTCGTTTGTGCTGGCCGAGGTGTCTTACGAACTTCCGAATCGAGCAGGACACTAATGGCAAATCCGCGACGCTGCAAAATCGCCCGTATCGGACCGCGCGGGGATTTGGTAAGGGATGCGCCGTTACACGGAGAGACGATTTGATACGAAAGGCATCGCGCGGGGGGCGATCCGAATATGGAGAGCAGGCACGGGCGTTGATGCGCCGCCTCGGCGTCTGGCCGGCGGCCTTCGCGCTGCTCGGCCTTGCCCTGTTCACCGGCACCATCGCGTGGCTTGGCTGGGACGGCATCATGCGCGCGCTGGAGCGGGTGAGCATCGGCGGATTCGCGATCTATTTCGGCGTGCAACTGGTCATCATGGCGGGCCTCGCCGGCGCGTGGCGGTTGCTGCTGCGGCATCGGCGCGGCGGGCGCTTCGCCCTGCTCTACTGGGGGCGGCTGGTTCGCGATGCGGCGGGCGAATTCCTGCCATTCTCCCATGTCGGCGGCTTTATCCTGGGCGGCCGGGCCATCGCGCTCGGCGGCGTCACCTTCGCGGACGCAGCCGCCTCGACCCTTGCCGACGTGACGGTGGAATTCCTCGCCGAATTGGTGTTCATCGCGGTGGGTCTCGTCCTGCTCGTCGGCCTTGCGCCCAAGAGCACATTACTCGTCCCGGTCACCCTTGGCCTCGTGGTCGCGATGTTCGGCGCGGCGGGGTTTCTGTTCGTCCAGAAGGGCGGCGCGCGGGTGTTTCGCGGCCTTGCCATGCGCATCGCCGGGCGGTCGGCGGAGTCCGCCTCGATCCGCATGGAACGGTTGCAGGCGGCGCTCGATGCGATCTACGCGCGCCCCGCGCGGATGCTCGGCGCCGGGGCGCTCCATCTGGTCTGCTGGTTCGGCACCGGGGTTGCCTCCTACGTGGCGTTTCATGCGCTTGGTGCGGATATCAGCCTGACCGACGCGCTGGCGATCGAGGCGCTGCTGCATGCGATCCTGGCGGCAGGGTTCTTCGTGCCGGGCCGGATCGGCGTGCAGGAGGCGGCCTACACGCTGCTCGGCTCGGTGTTCGGGATTCCGCCGGATATCGCGCTGTCGGTCTCGCTGCTGCGCCGGGCACGGGATCTGATCATCGCCGTGCCGGTACTGCTGGTCTGGCAGGGAATCGAGGCGCGGCGGCTGCAGCCGGTTTCGAGCGATCTCGGCTGACATTCTTGCATCGCATCGCCGGGATGCCAAAATTATCGGTTAGGAAAAGTTCACAATTGCGGAGTTCGCGTCATGGGGTTGCTCGCCATCATCGTGCTGGGACTGATCGCGGGCTGGATCGCCAGTCTGATCGTCGATAACGCCGGCAAGGGACCAGTGCTGGATATGGTGCTGGGCATCGTCGGCGCGCTGGTGGGCGGGGAGATTTTTTCTCTGCTCGGCGCCGCGCCGATCACCGGGTTCAACCTCTACAGCCTGTTCGTCGCGGTGATCGGCTCCGTGGTGGTGCTGGTGATCTACCACGCGGTCATGGGCCGCCGCAGACTCTGATTTAGCTTCAATACAATCTGGAGTTGTGATAACCGCGTGTCGTGACGGCACGTGGCCATGGCACATTTCCCGAAGCGCCGATCGGGCGGCTGACCCGGCTCGATGGGCTGCGCGGCGTTCTCGCCGTTTATGTCATGCTCGGTCATGCCGCTCCGTTCATCCGCTGGCCGCCGGGTGTCGGTCCATTCATCGAGGCAGTGGTCGGCCACGGCATGGCGGCGGTCGATCTGTTCTTCGCGCTTTCGGGTCTGGTGATCGTGCAATCCATGGCGCGGTTCGAAGGGCGGACGGCACCCTTCTTCGCCGCGCGGGCGCGGCGGCTTTTGCCGATCTATCTCGTGGTGCTCGCGGCGTCGATCCCGATTCTCACCGCGGGATCGCCCTTCGCCTTGCTGCCCTGGCTGCATCCGGGCGACGCGGCGCACCAGATCTGGGAGGTGGGTCTGCCGCACCCGCTCGCCGCGCATATCGCGCTCCATCTCGCCCTGATCCAGGGCGCACTCCCCCGCGCGATGCTGCCCGATGCCGAATTTTCGCTGCTCGGCCCGGCCTGGAGCCTTTCGACCGAATGGCAATTCTACGCGCTCATCGCCCTGCTGATGACCCGTATCGGCAACGATCGGCGCGGTCTTGCCCGCCTGACGGTCATATTTCTCGCTTTGGCGCTTGCCGGGCGGGCCTATGCCGGCTTGGCACCGCCATCTTGGCAATTCGGCCGGGCCTTCCTGCCCAATCAGGCGGCTTATTTCGCGCTCGGCATCGCCGCCGCGCGGCTCTGGCGCGGTTCAGACGGGACGCGGCTGTTCCTCGTCGTCCTGGCGGTCGCCATGGGACTCGGCCTCAGCCATAGCACGGGTTCGGGCGCGATCGGCAAGGCGCTGCCGCCGCTGACCTGGGCACTCGCCATCGTTGCCCAGCGCGCTCCGGCAAACCGGCTCATCCGCCCGTTTGCGCGCGTGCTTGGCCATCCGGTTCTGCTCTGGCTGGGGGCGATTTCCTATCCGCTCTATCTGGCCAACGAGCCGGTGCAGCGCACACTGGCATTGCTGTTCGGCGGTGCCGATCCGGCGCAATTCGCCCTGCTCTGGGGTGGGCTCGCGCTCGCGGTGCCGATCGGCCTTGCGGCCTTGTTGCACCATGCGGTCGAGCGCCGCTTTATGCGGCAGCGCCGCCGTTCACTCCAGGCGGCGGCGCCGGCAGCCGCGCCGTGACGCCGATGGCCGGTTGAGCCTTGACCCAGGTGAGGCTGCCGATCATGCCGCATTTGCGGCAGGCCGCCTGCCATTCCTCGTGCGGCGTTTCGCAGGCGGCACAGACCCAGCCGATCCCCGCGGCGTCCGCCGCCAGCATCTCGTGACGCTTCGCCTCGCCTTCGAGACCGGCGGCTTTCGCGGTGCGGGCGAGCAGTGCCTCGCTTTCCGGGTGGCCCGGATTGGCGCTGGCGAGTTTATGCGCGGCGCGGGCGCGCTCCAAAGGCGCGGTGATGCGGGCGAGCCACGCGGTTGCCAGATCGGGATGCGGCGCCGCTTTCCAGCCGCGCAGCAGGGCACGTTTCGCCCGCCAGGGATGGCCCGCGCGCTCATGGGACTGGAACAGCGCGAGATAAGCGGGCGCGAGGCCGGGTGCGGCGCGCACCGCCTCCTTCGCCCAGTCGATCGCGAGGCGCGCGGTTTCGGCGTCGCGCGACGCCATGATCGCGAGGGCGGCGTGCTCCGGCTTGCCGGTGGCGAGCCGTGCCGCCTCGGCGAATCGTCCCTGGCCCATCGCAAGTTGAACCCGCCGGTCGCGCAGCCAGGCCGAGTTGGGATAGGCGCCGGCGGCTTGGCGGGCCTGAGCTTCGGCTTCGGCCAGGGTCGCGGCGTCGGCCAGATTCTGGGTCCGGTGATGCAGCAGCCCGCGCCAGCCGAGGAACCCCGCATCCTTGTGGCGGGCGAGGGCGGTGAAATGCGCGTCCGCGATCGCATGGTCGCCGTCGCGCCGTGCGGTTTCGCCGGCCACATAGAGAGTGAGCGGCGCATCCGGCGCGTGGCGCTGGGCGATTCGGGCATGGCTGCCGGCGGCCCGCACATCCCCCGCCGCGAGCGCCGAAAGCGCCCGCAGCGAAGCGGAATCGGCGGCGTTGCGCCAGGCCAGCGCACGGCGTGCGGCGAGCCGGCCCGGCGCGCGGACCAGCGCGCGGATGATCGCCAGAATGAGCATGACGATGCCGGCCAGGACCACCAGGAGAATAATCGCCACCGGTGTCGAGGCGGTGGCGCTGTAGCCGCCGAAATCGAGCGTGACATGGCCGGGCAGCGTGGCGACATACCAGGCAATGCCGAGCAGGACGATCGCGACGATCGCGAAGCGGAAGGCGCGGAGCATCAGGAATGATCCGCCATGTCGGCCAGGGCCGCGCGCGCAGCGAGCAAATGCGTCGCCTGTCTGGTCCAGGGCGTCATCGCCGATTGCGCGCCCGGGGGCAGCGTCTTCAAGCTGGCGAGCGCGGCGGCGAGATCGTCATTGCCGAGATCGCGCTGCGCCGCCGCGAGAATGCCCTGCGCACGGCTGCCGACCAGAACCTTGCCGCCGTGGCGAACGGTGACCAGGCTCTCGACCCGGAAGCGCAGTTTTTGCCAGAATCCGCCATCGGCCGCGACGCTGCCGCCGGCCCGCACGGCCTTGCGCGCATAGGCGGGGAAGGATGATTTCAGCGCCCCGAGAGTCGGCGGTTTCGCGTTCGCATAGCGGACAAGCGCTTCCGGCGCGTTCGGGATCGGCCCGAGCGCGTCGCCGTTCTGCAGGGCAAGGCTCGCCTGGGCGATGCGCGCGAGCGTTTGCGCCTTGGCCACCAGTTTCGGCAGGCTGGCGGCGTTGCTCTGCAAGGTCACCACGGCGGCATGATCGGCAACGGTCGTGGTTGAAAGCGCGGCAAGGCCCGCCTGCATGGCGGCGAGCCTGGTGTCGAGCGCGGCAGGAATCTGGTTTTCGGCAATCGCTTTCGGCGGCGCCGCCTTGGGTTGCGGGCGAGCGGCCAGTTCGGCGAGCCGCCGATCAAACGACGTCACCTTGGATTGCAGCGCGTTGACCTGCGACTCCAGCGTGGCGATCCGGCGGGTCTGGTTTGGCATTCCCGATTGCGCGCGGAACAGGAACGTTTCGCCGCCGGCGAGCAGCACGGCGACGATCACGCCGGCGGTGACCAGAAAGGTTGTGCGCCACGAGCTCCGCGCCGTCGCGGCCGGCTCGGAGGGGCGTTCCGGCAATGCCGGCTCGGGGGACGAAGTGTCGTGCTCGCTCATGATAATATCGCTAGCATGTGATCCTGATCCGGTGAAACCGCCGCGCGCACCGCGCGGAACGGCAGGCGCGCGAGCGCCGCCGCCGCCGCGGGGCTGATCGCGATGCCGACGGCGTCCCGGAGTGCGGCCTCAAGCCCTTCACGCTCGACGAGTGCCGCGAAATGCCGCGCGGTCGCCGGCGAAAACACCATCACCCGGTCGATCGCCCGCGCCGACAACGCGGCGATCGCGGCTTCCGGCAGGGTTTCGGCCGGCCGGGTGCGATACACCACACGGCGGCTCACCCTGAAGCCGGATGCGCGCAAAGAGACCGCGAGATCGCGGCTCTGACCGGCACCACAGGGCAACAGCAGCGCCGCGCCGGACGGCATCCGGGTTTCGACCAGCGCAGCAAGCTCGCGGGCGGTGCCTGAAGCGCTCGCCACCTGAATGAAGCCCGTCGCCATGGCGCGAGCGGCGGTCGCGTCGCCCACCGCGAACAGGGGCAGATGGTGCAGCTCACGCGGCAGGCCGGGCAGCGCCTGAGCACTCGCCACCACGATCGCATCGCAGGAAGCCGGCAGTGCCGCGGGCAGCGTCTCGATGTCGAGGCAGGGAGCCAGCACCGGCACATGGCCGCGCGCACGCAGGGCGGCGGCGGTTGCCGAGCCGCCCGGCTCCGGCCTGGTGATCAGGACGGTGAGGGGGGCTTCAGTCAAGAAAGATATCGGCGGGGCTGTCGCGCCGCAGCGAGGCACCAAGCTCGGTGCCCAGCCGTGCCGCGTCGGAAACCGGCGCGATCTCGCTGCGCTTGAGCAGGAAACTGCCGTCGGCGCGGGCGGTCAGGCCGGTCAGATGCAGCGTGCCATCGGGCAGCAGCCGCGCATGGCCGCCGATCGGGGTGCGGCAGGAGCCGTCGAGCGCCGCAAGCAGTGCGCGCTCGGCGGTCGACACCGCCTTCGCTTCGGGGTCTTCGATCGCCGCGAGCAGGTCGCCGAGGGCGTGATCTTCCGCGCGCACGGTGATGCCGACGATACCCTGGCCGGCCGAGGGCACCATGGCCTCGGGGTCGAGCGCCGCGGCGATCTCATGCTCGAAGCCGAGTCGCCGCAGCCCGGCAAGGGCGAGCAGCGTACCGTCCAGCGTGCCGTTGCGCGTGGCGTCGAGCCTGGTGCGGACATTGCCGCGCAGCAGGCTGATCCGCAGATCGGGCCGCGCATGCAGCAATTGCGCCTGCCGGCGGACCGAGGAGGTGCCGATGCGCGCCCGCGCCGGCAGGGCAGCCCAGATGTCGGCTGCCCCGCGATCGGCGCGATCGACGATATCGTGCCGGATCGCGAGAATCAGCGCGTCGCGCGCATCCTCGCGCTTCATGGTGCAGGCGAGGATGATGCCCTCGGGCAGTGTGGTTTCCAGATCCTTGAGGCTATGGACCGCGAAATCGATCCGTCGTGCCAGCAGCGCCTCGTGGATTTCCTTGGCGAACAACCCCTTGCCGCCGATCTCGGCCAGCCTCCGGTCCTGCACCCGGTCGCCGGTGGTGCTGATGATCTCGGGGGCAAAAGCCTCCGGCGCATAGCCGAGCGCCGGGCAGACCGCGCGCAGCTCGGCGAGGAACAGCTCGGTCTGGCGCCGGGCGAGCGGCGAGCCCCGCGTGCCCACCCGCAATGGCAGCTTCCCGCTATGCGGCGCCACTTTCGGCGCCGGCGTCCTTTCCTGGTCCATCGGCGATGCTTAAAAGCATCGTCATGGAAAGAAAAGCCGCGATCCCTGGCGCGCCCGGCGCCGCCGCGCTGATTCTCGGCATCGAGACCTCCTGCGACGAGACCGCCTGCGCGGTGCTCGACGGGAGCGGGGCGATCCGCGCCGAAAAACTGGCCAGCCAGATCGCCGATCACGCGCCGTTCGGCGGCGTGGTGCCGGAAATCGCGGCGCGCGCCCATCTCGACATTCTGCCGGCGATGGTGGGCGCGGCCTTGCGCGAAGCGGGAGTGAGCGCCGGAAATCTCGCGGCGATCGCGGCGACCGCCGGACCGGGGCTGATCGGCGGCCTGATCGTGGGGGCGAATTTTGCCAAGGGCATGGCGATCGCCACCGGCGCGCCGTTTTTCGCGATCAACCATCTGGAAGCCCATGCGCTGACCGCGCGGCTGTCCGGTCTCGACGTATCGGTGCCGGAATTCCCCTATTTGCTGCTGCTGGTCTCCGGTGGCCATACCGCCCTGATCGCGGTGGAGGGGGTTGGACGATATTGCCGGCTCGGCACCACTCTGGACGACGCGGCGGGCGAAGCCTTCGACAAGGTCGCCAAGCTGCTCGGCCTGCCCTATCCGGGCGGACCGGCACTGGAACGTCTCGCCGCCGAGGGCGATGCCGCGCGATTCGCCCTGCCGCGCCCGATGCTCGGCCGGCTGGGCTGCGATTTCTCGTTCTCGGGGCTGAAGACGGCGGTGGCGCAGCGCGTCGCCGCCACGCCGCCGGGGGCGCTTTCGCGATCCTTCGCCGCCGATCTCGCTGCATCGTTCCAGCGCGCGGTGGTCGAGGCGATGGCCGACCGGCTGGGTCGCGCGCTCGCGATGATGCCCGGCTGCACGGCGGTGGTTGTCGCCGGCGGAGTCGCGGCCAATGGCGCGATCCGCTCGGCTCTGGCCGATGTCGCGGCCCGCGACGGGCGCAGCCTGATCGCACCGCCGCTGCGGCTTTGCACCGATAACGCGGTGATGGTCGCATGGGCGGCGATCGAGCGGATGCGCGCCGGTTCGCCGTCCGATCCGCTTGCCGCACCGTGCCGGCCGCGCTGGATGCTGAATTGCGCGGCGTAAAGTTGCGTTGCAGCGAAGCCGGGTTTCATGTCAGTCTGACCGCCAAGAATGAAAAGGCTGCCCTGATGAACGATACACCGACACAGGACCGGCCGGACCAGACTCGTCGCGACACGAAACCCCTGGCCGCCGTTCCGCCGCCGCTGCCGCCGATCCGCTCGGCGCAGGATTGGCGCGACGCCATCGTCGCCAAGCTGATCTACGGTGTCGGCAAGAATGTTTTCACCGCGAGCGAACGCGACTGGTTCGTCGCTCTTGCCTTCGCGCTGCGCGATCGGGTGGTGGAGCGCTGGATCGCGAGCACCAATGCGATTTACGAGCGCGGCCATAAGCGGGTCTATTATCTTTCCCTCGAATTCCTGATCGGCCGGCTGCTGTTCGACACGCTGACCAATCTCGGCATGGTCGACATCACCCGTGCCGCCCTCGCCGATCTCGGCGTCGATCTCGATCGCGTGCGCGAGACGGAGCCCGATGCGGCGCTGGGCAATGGCGGGCTCGGCCGGCTTGCCGCTTGCTTCATGGAGAGCATGGCCACGCTCGCGATTCCCGGCTATGGCTATGGAATTCGTTACGATAACGGGTTATTTCGTCAGGCGATCCATGAGGGGCGGCAGCACGAATTTCCCGAGGATTGGCTCTCGGTCGGCAACCCCTGGGAATTCGAACGCCCGGAAATCGCCTATGACATCGCATTCGGCGGCCGTGTCGAGGCGGTGCGCGACGATGAAGGCGAGATCAGCCATGTCTGGCATCCAGGCGAAGTGGTGCGCGCGGTTGCCTATGACACGCCGGTGGTGGGCTGGCGCGGCCGGCACGTGAATTCGCTGCGGCTGTGGTCGGCCCGAGCGGTCGATCCGCTGCAGCTCGATACGTTCAATCTGGGCGATTATGTCGGCGCCTTGGCGCAGGATGTGCGGGCCCAATCGATCTCGCGCGTGCTCTACCCGTCGGACGCAACGCCGGCCGGCCAGGAGCTGCGGTTGCGCCAGGAATATTTCTTCGCTTCCGCGACATTGCAGGACATGCTGCGCCGGCATTTGCGCCATTACGGCGATTTGCGCATCCTGCCTGAGAAAGTCGCGATCCAGCTCAACGACACTCACCCCTCGATCGCGATTCCCGAACTGATCCGATTGCTGGTCGATGTGCATGGATTGCTGTGGGACGAGGCGTGGGAGATCGCCCAGGGCACGTTTTCCTACACCAACCACACACTGCTTCCCGAGGCTTTGGAAGCTTGGCCGGTGCCGCTGATGGAGCGGCTGCTGCCGCGCCATATGCAGATCATCTATCTGCTCAATGCAGAGCATCTTGAGCGCGCGCGGGCACGGGAAGACGTTACCGACGGCAGCCTCGCCACGCTGTCGCTGATCGATGAAAGCCACGGCAGGCGCGTGCGCATGGGCACGCTCGCCTTCATCGGCTCGCATCGGGTCAACGGCGTTTCGGCCCTGCACACCGAGCTGATGCGCGGCACGGTCTTTCGCGAGCTGCACGGAATGTTTCCCGACCGCATCGCCAACGTCACCAACGGGATCACCTTCCGGCGCTGGTTGTTCGAGGCGAATCCCGGTCTGATGCGCTTGCTGGTCGAGGCCCTCGGCGAGCAGGTCTGCGACGATCCCGCCGAACTCGCGGGCTTGCGCGATCTCGCACAGGATGCCGGGTTTCGCGGCCGGTTCGCCGCCTGTCGGCGCGACAACAAAGTGCGGCTCGCCCGCTGGGTGCGCGACCATCTGCGGGTGAAGCTCGACCCGGACGCGCTGTTCGATGTCCACATCAAGCGCATTCACGAATACAAGCGGCAGTTGCTGAACATCCTGGAAACCATCGCGCTCTACGATGCGATCCGCGCGCGGCCGACCGCGCATTTTGTGCCGAGGGTGAAAATCTTCGCGGGCAAGGCGGCGGCGAGCTATCATCAGGCCAAGCTGATCATCAAGCTGATCAACGACGTGGCGCGCGCGATCAACAGCGACCCCACGGTGCGCGGGCTGCTGAAGGTCGTGTTCCTGCCGAATTTCAATGTCAGCCTCGCCGAAATGATCATTCCCGCCGCTGATCTCTCGGAACAGATTTCGACCGCCGGGATGGAAGCCTCCGGCACCGGCAACATGAAATTCGCACTGAACGGCGCGCCGATCATCGGCACGCTCGATGGCGCCAATGTCGAGATCCGCGACCATGTCGGCGCCGACAACATGTTCATCTTCGGTCTCACCGCCGAGGAGGTCGCGGCGCGCAAGGCCGAAGGCTGGCGGCCGGCGGAGGCGATCGCGGCATCGCCCGCGCTCGGCGAGGTGATTGACGCGATCGAGTCCGGTGTATTTTCGCCGGGCGACGCGGCGCGGTTCCATCCGATCGCGCGGGAACTGCGCGGCGAAGATCGTTTTCTGGTGACCGCCGATTTCGATTCATATGCGCAGGCGCAACGCGCGGTCGATCGGCTCTGGCTCGATCAGGAGGCCTGGTGGCGCATGTCGATCAACAATACCGCCGGCATGGCATATTTTTCGTCGGATCGCGCGATCGCCGACTATGCCCGCGACATCTGGCGCACGACCAGCCTGGAGACCACATGATGCGCTAGTGTGGCGGTTCTGAAATTCCTAATATGCTTGTGGCAGCGATTTTGGGAATTTCAGAACCATAAACCACACTAAAATCAAATGCTTACTAGTGTCCTGCTCGATTCGGAAGTTCGTAAGACACCTCGGCCAGCACAAACGAACTTCCGAATCGGGACACTAGTGTGGCGGTTCTGAAGTTCCTACGCCGCGCAATCAGGGGAGCGAACGAAAAATGGCCAGAGAAAACGGATTGACCAAGCCGCTCTCGCGCAACGCGATGGCCTATGTGCTGGCGGGCGGCCGCGGTTCGCGATTGTACGATCTGACCGACAAGCGGGCGAAGCCGGCGGTGCATTTCGGCGGCAAGTGGCGGATCATCGATTTCGCCCTGTCCAACGCGCTGAATTCCGGCATCCGTCATATCGGCGTCGCGACGCAATACAAGGCCCACAGCCTGATCCGGCATTTGCAGCTCGGCTGGACCTTCTTTCGCCGCGAGCGCAACGAGAGTTTCGACATATTGCCGGCGAGCCAGCGCGTATCGGAAGAAAAATGGTATCTCGGCACCGCCGACGCGGTATATCAGAACATCGAGATCATCGAGAGCACCGGCCCGCAATACATCATCATCCTCGCCGGCGATCATATCTATAAAATGGATTACGAAGTGCTGCTGCAGCAGCATGTCGCGCAGAAAGCTGATGTGACAATCGCCTGCGTCGAAGTACCGCTGGCGGAAGCGAGCGGTTTCGGCGTGATGCATATCGACGAGAACGACCGAATCATCGGATTTCTGGAAAAGCCGGCCAATCCACCGCCGATGCCCGGCCGTCCTGATCTCGCCCTTGCGAGCATGGGGATCTATGTGTTCGACACCAAATTCCTGATCGAGGAATTGCGGCGCGATGCCGCGAGCACCGCTTCCCAGCATGATTTCGGCCGCGACATCATCCCGCATCTGGTGCGTCACGGCCGCGCCTTCGCTCATCATTTCTCGCGATCCTGCGTGCGATCGAGCAAGGAGGCCGAACCGTATTGGCGCGATGTCGGCACGATCGATGCCTATTGGGAGGCGAATATCGACCTCACCGATTTCATCCCGGCCCTCGATATCTACGACCGGGGCTGGCCGATCTGGACCTATACCGAAGGCACGCCGCCGGCGAAATTCATCCATGACGAAGAAGGCAGGCGCGGCCTCGCGGTTTCATCGCTGGTGTGCGGCGGCTGCGTGGTTTCGGGCGCGGCGCTCCGGCGCTCGCTGTTGTTTACCGGCGTGCGGGTGAACTCGTTTTCGCAGATCACGGCAGCGGTGATCCTGCCGGATGCCGATATCGGCCGGCACGCGCGGCTGACCAATGTGGTGATCGATCGCGGCGTGCGGATTCCCGAAGGCATGGTGGTGGGCGAGGATCCGGAAGACGATGCGCGGCGATTCCGCCGCACCGAAAAAGGCGTGTGCCTGATCACCCAGACGATGATCAGCCGGCTGGAAAACACCTGAAGCATGAAGGTTCTTTCGGTCGGGTCGGAACTCTACCCGCTGGTCAAGACCGGCGGACTGGCCGACGTGATGGGCGCGCTGCCGGCGGCGCTGGCGCCCGAGGGAATCGCGATGCGCGCACTGATCCCCGGCTATCCCTCGGTGCTGGCCGGGCTGACGAAAACCCAGCCCGCACTCGACATCCCCGCTCTGTTCGGCGGCGATGCACGCATCATCTCGGCGGAATCGCAGGGTTTGCCGCTCTTCGTGCTCGATGCGCCGCATCTGTTCGCCCGGCCGGGCAATCCCTATCTCGGCCCGGACGGGATGGACTGGCCCGATAACGCGCAGCGTTTCGCGGCCCTCTGCCGGGCGGCGGCGATGATCGCGCAAGGTACTGTCGCCGGTTTCGCCCCGGACGTTGTCCATGCGCATGACTGGCAGGCGGGATTGCTGCCCGCCTATCTGCGGTTCGGCGAGCGTCCGGCGCCGCCCACGGTGATGACGGTTCACAACCTCGCCTATCAGGGGCAATTTCCGGCTTATCTGCTCGGCACACTCGGCCTGCCCGCGCGCGCCTTCACCATCGACGGGGTCGAGCATTACGGCGCGATCGGATTCCTCAAGGCCGGAATGCAACTCGCCGATGCGATCACCACGGTCTCGCCGAGCTATGCGGCGGAAATCGCAACCCCCGAAGGCGGCATGGGGTTGGATGGGCTGATCCGCGCGCGCGCGTCCGCGATGCACGGAATCCTGAACGGTCTGGATACCGCGGTGTGGAATCCCGCCACCGATGCCGCGCTCGCGGTACAATTCACATCCCGCACCCTCGCCGGACGCGCCGCCAACAAACAAGCGTTGCAGGCGCGCATGGGACTCGATCAGGACAAGGCAGTGTTGCTGTTCGGCCTGGTCAGCCGGCTGGCATCGCAAAAAGGCATCGACCTCGTGATCGAAACTCTTCCGGTTATCGACGCGTTGGGGGCGCAACTCGTGGTGCTGGGTGCTGGCGATCCATCCATCGAACGCGCGCTGCGCGCGGCGGTGGTGATGCGGCCGGGCCGGGTTGCCGCGACGATCGGCTTCGAGGAAGCGCTCGCCCATCTGATCCAGAGCGGTGCCGATGCGATTCTGGTGCCGTCGCGCTTCGAGCCATGCGGGCTCACGCAACTTTCCGCGCAACGCTATGGCGCGATCCCGGTCGTCGCGCGGGTGGGCGGATTGGCCGACACGGTGATCGACGCGAACGAGGTCGGTCTCACCGCCGGCGTCGCGACCGGCGTTCAGTTCGCGCCGGTCGCCGCCGACGCGCTGGCCCTGGGGCTGCGCCGCACCGCCGCGCTCTTTGCGGACAAGCCGGCCTGGCGGCGGATGCAGCGCAACGCCATGGCGCTCGATGTATCCTGGACACAGCCGGCACGCCGCTATGCGGCATTATACCGATCACTCGTGAACTAACAAATAGTCATTCGGCGGGCATCGTCGCGATGCGCCGCGCGCGGCGCTTGCCGAAGCCGGCGAGCGCCAGATAGATCACCGGCGTGGTATAGAGGGTGAGCGCCTGGCAGACGAGAAGGCCGCCGATCACCGCGACGCCGAGCGGCCGGCGCAACTGATAGCCGGTGCCAACCGCGAAGGCCAACGGCAAGGCACCAAGCATGGCGGCGATCGTCGTCATCATGATCGGCCGGAACCGCTCCAGACAGGCGGCGCGAATTGCCTCCTGCGGCGACATATCGCCGCGCCGTTCGGCATCGAGCGCGAAATCGACCAGCATGATGCCGTTCTTCTTCACGATGCCCATGAGCAGGAAAATACCGATCACGCCGATCACCGACATCGGAATGCCGGTGATCAAAAGCGCCAGTAGCGCGCCGACGCCGGCCGAGGGCAGGGTGGAGAGAATCGTCAGCGGCTGGGTCAGGCTTTCATAGAGCACGCCGAGCACGATATAGATCGCGATCAGCGCTGCAAGAATCAGGATCGGTTCCTGGTCGATCGATTTCAGGAAATACTTGGCGTTGCCGCCGAACTGGATTTTGACGTCGGCGGGCAAGGGCATCGTGGCGATCGCCTGCTTCACGTCGGTGATCGAGGTGCCGAGCGAAACACCCTTGCCGACATTGAAACTGATCGTGCCGGCCGGAATGCCGTTCACATGAGTGACCGAAAGCGGCGCGGTACTGCGGATGACGGTGATGAGCTGGCGTAGCGGCACCGGTCCCTTGGTGCCGCTGACAAAAATGCGGTCGAGCTGGCTCGGCGCGCGATCGAGCGCTGCGGGCACCTTCATCACCACGGCATACTGGTTCTGCGCCTGATAGATTCGCGAAACCTGGCGCTGCGCATAGGCATTGGCAAGCGCCGCATCGATCGCCGCGATCGACACGCCGAGCCGCGAGGCAGCGTTGCGGTTGATCTCGATCATGATCTCGGTCTGCGCCTTGTCCTGGTCGGTCGAGATGTTGTTGATCGATTTCAGCGTGCGCAATTTCGCCTCGATGTCGCGGGTGACGTGATCCAGCTCGGACAGCGACGGGTCGAGCACCGAAAAACTATATTCGCCGCCATTCGACTGGCCGCCGATGAAAATATCCTGCGCAACCTGCATCTGGGTGGTGATGCCTGGAATTGTGTCGAGCTTTGCGTTCAATTGCCGGATTACCGTTTGCGCGGAAACGGTTCGCTGCGACAGCGGCTTGAGCCCGATGAACATATGGCCGCGATTGGCGGTGGAGAAGCCGTTGGCGACTCCCACACGCGAGCTGATCGTCGCGACCGCTTGGTTTGCTAAAATAACGTGCACGACCCGCGCCTGCAGGCGCTGCATCCGGTCGAACGAGACATCCGGGGCCGCGATGGTTTGGCCGAGAATGAGTCCGGTATCCTCCTCCGGGATGAACGCCTTGGGTACCTTGACGTAGAGAAATATCGTGAGAACCAGGGTGATCGCGAAAGAGGCGAGCATCAGCCAGCGATGCGCGAGCGCCCAGTCGAGGCTGCGCGCATAGGCAGCGAGGCCGTTGCGGTAGAGCCGGTCGATCCCGCGCGCGAGGCGCGACTGCCGGCCGATTTTCGGCGTGCGGCCCATGAAATGGGCACAGATCATCGGCGTGACGGTCAGCGAGACGATCCCGGAAATGATGATCGCAACCGAAAGCGTCATCGCGAATTCATAGAACAGGCTGCCGATGATACCGCCCATCAAGGTGAGCGGCAGGAACACCACGACCAGCGAGACGGTGATCGAGAAAACGGTGAAGCCGATCTGGCGCGCGCCGACCAGTGCCGCCTCGATGCCGGTCAAACCGCGCTCGTGCTGGGCGACGATGTTCTCGATCATCACGATCGCATCGTCCACCACGAAGCCGACCGAAATCGTCAGGGCGAGCAGCGAGAAATTGTCGAGCGAAAAGCCGAGCGCCCACATCGCGGCGATGGTTCCGGCGAGCGAGAGCGGCACGGTCACGCCGGCGGCAATGGTCGGCGTCAGCCGGCGCATGAACAGCGTGACCACGGCAAGCACGAGCAGAATGGTGATAAGCAGCGTAAGCTGAATGTCTGCGACACTGGCGCGGATTGTCGTGGTCCGGTCGGTGAGGATCGAAAGATGGATTCCCGGTGGCAGCCATTTGCGAATATCGGGAAGAAGTCGCTTGATCCCTTCGACGGTCTTGATCACGTTGGCCTGCGCGGTCTTGGTGATCGCGACGACGATACCGGGCTGATCGCCATCGGTCGCGGCCAACTGGGTATTGGCGATGCTGTCGACCACCGAGGCGACATCGGACAGGCGCAGCAGCGCGCCGTTCTTCGCCTTCAGCACGATGCGTCGGTATTGCGCGGCGTCGTGCAACTGCCCGTTGATCGCGATGATGCGCGCGCGGCGCTTGCCCTGCAGAACGCCGAGCGGAGCGATGTCGTTCGCGCTGCGCACCGCGTTGTACACATCGGTCGCGGTAAGTCCGGCCGCGGCAAGCGCCCGCGGGTTCAGCCGAATGCGCACCGCCGGCGAGCCGCCACCATAGAGATTGACCTGGGCGACGCCCTTCACCTGCGAAAGCCGCTGCACCAGAATGGTGTCCGCGGTGTCGTAGATCGCGCCCAGGCTCATGGTTTTCGAGGTGAGCGACATGGTCAGAACCGGCCGCGAGGCGGGGTTGAACTCCTTGTAGAAAGGCCGGCTCGGCATCGCCGAGGGCAGGTTGGGCAGGGCGGCGTTGATCGCCGCCTGCACGTCGTGCGCATCGGCGTTGATGTCGGTGCCGGTGTCGAACAGCATGACCACGGAGGTCGAGCCGGTCGAACTCACCGAATGCACGTCATCCACGCCCGGAATGGTGCCGAGCGTATGTTCCAGCGGCGCCGCGACGGTGCTCGCCATGATCGAAGGGTCGGCTCCCGGCTCCGAGGCGAACACCACGATGGCGGGGATCGGGATGCTGGGCACGGCGGCAACCGGCAGCAGGCGGTAGGCAAGGCCGCCGGCGAGCAGAATGCCGAGAGCGAGCAGGGTGGTGCCGATCGGCCGCTTGATGAAGATGGCCGAGAAGCTCATCGCTATTCCGCCGGCGCCGGCTGGCTCAGGCGGCGCGCGCTCGGGCGCAGCCGGTCCATCGCGAGATAGATGACGGGCGTGGTGAACAGGGTCAGCAACTGGCTGACCAGCAGCCCGCCGATGATGGTGATGCCGAGCGGCGCGCGCAGCTCCGATCCCGCGCCGCCTTCAAGCACCAGCGGAATTGCGCCGAACAGTGCCGCCATCGTTGTCATCATGATCGGGCGAAAGCGCAAAATCGCCGCTTCGGTGATCGCCGCTTCAGGCGTGACCCCGCGCGTGCGCTCCGCCTCGATCGCGAAATCGACCATGATGATGCCGTTCTTTTTCACGATGCCCATGAGCAGCACGATGCCGACGAGTGCCACGAGCGTGAACTCGGTGCCGGTCAGCATCAGGGCAAGCAGCGCGCCGATACCGGCGGACGGTAAGGTGGACAGAATCGTGACGGGATGGATCGTGCTTTCATAGAGCACGCCGAGCACGATGTAGATCACCACCAGAGCGGCCGCGATCAGCCAGGGTTCCTCGGCGAGCGAGGATTGGAACTCCGCGGCGGCACCCGAAAAGGTGCCCGTGATGGAATTCGGCACGCCGAGCTTTTGCTCCGCCTTCTGAATTGCGGCCTCGGCCGCGCCCAGCGATGCGCCGTTCGCGAGGTTGAAGCTGAGCGTGACCGAGGGGAACTGGTCTTCGCGGGTGATCGCGAGGGGGCCGTATTTCCGCTCGATTTTCGCGATCTCAAGCAGCGGCACCTGCGCCGGCACGCTGCTCGCGTTAGTCGTACTTGTCGTCGTGCTCGCGGCGCCGGTGGTGGTCGTGCTGCTACCGCTCACCGCACCGCCGGGACCGAGCGCCGTCGTGCTTGTGCTGGCGGCAAGGCTGCCGGTGGGAAGAAAAATATGCGCGAGTGCCTCGGGCGAGGTCGCATAGGAGGGATCGACGCCGAACACCACGCGATACTGGGCATTCTGGGTATAGATGGTGGAAACCTGCCGCTGGCCGAACGCGTCATAAAGCGTGTTCTCGATCGTCGCCATGCTGATGCCGAGCCGTGCGGCAGCGGCACGATCGACATCGATATAGGTCTGCAGACCCTGGTTCTGCTGATCGCTCGCAAGATCGGTGATCTGTGGCAACTTCCCAAGTTCGGCCTGGATTTTCCGCGCCCAGAGATCGAGTTCGACCTGGTTGGTGTCGGTCAGCGTGTACTGGTATTGCGTGGGCGAGACGCGCGATGAGAGCGTGATGTCCTGCACCGGCTGCATGTAGAAATGCAAACCGGGAATGGTGGTGAGCGAGGCCTGCAACTGGCGCATCACCGTGGCGATCCCGGCGCGCTGGCCGAACGGTTTGAGCGTGATGGTCAGCCGGCCGGTGTTCGGCGTCGGATTGGTCAGACCCGAACCGAGTTGGGATATCACGCCGGCAACCGCCTTGTTGTGCCGGATCGCGGCGATCGCCTGGTTCTGAATTTTTTGCATCGCATCGAGCGAAATGCTCTGCGCCCCCTCGGTCACCGCGACGATCGCGCCGGTATCTTCCTGCGGTAGCAGCGCTTTCGGCACCACGGCGAACAGAATGATGGTGATCGCCACGGTCGCGGCGAAAACAGCCAGCATCAGGCGCTGATGGGCAAGGCTCCAGTCGAGCCCGCGCCGATAACGTTCCCGCACGGCGACGAGCGATGCTTCAGCACTGCGAGCGATCCGCCCTGGCCGCTCGGATGCCGCCGGGCGCAGCAGCCGCGCGCTCATCATCGGCGTCAGTGTCAGTGAAATCACCGCCGAGATCACCACGGCCACGGCCAGCGTGACCGCGAATTCCGAGAACAGCCTGCCGATCACGCCGGGCATGAACAGCAGTGGAATGAACACAGCGACCAGCGAGACGGTAAGCGAGACGATGGTGAAACCGATCTGCTGCGCCCCGAGATAGGCTGCGCGCAATGGAGTTTCGCCATTCTCGATGAAGCGGACGATGTTTTCGATCATCACGATGGCATCGTCGACCACGAATCCCGACGCGACGGTGAGCGCCATCAGCGAGAGATTGTCGAGCTGATAGCCAAGCGCGCTCATCACCGCGAAAGTGGCGATGATCGAAAGCGGCAGCGCCACCGCGGGAATCAGCACCGCGCGGGGGTTGGGCAGGAACAGAAAAATCACCAGTACGACCAGAAGCGCTGCGGTGATCAGGGTAATCTGCACGTCGCGCACCGAGGCCTTGATCGTGCCGGTGCGGTTGGCGGCAACCGTCAAGTCGATTCCGGGCGGCAGGGTCGTTTGCAGCGATTCCAGGGCCGATTGAACCCGTTGCACGGTACTGACGATGTTGGCCCCCGGCTCGCGCTGGATATCGAGCACGACCGCCGGCGTTCCATTGTAGCTCGCCAGCTCCTGGTTGTTTTCCAGCCCCTCGGTGACCGATCCCACCGCCGACAGACGCACCGGCGCCTTGTTCTGATAGGCGACGATGACGTTGCGGTACTCCGCTGCCGAAGTGATCTGGTCGTTGGCGCCCAGCGTGTAGGATTGATCGAGCCCGTTGAACGCGCCTTTCGCGCCGGTCTGGTTCGCATTGGAAATCGCATTGCGCACATCCTCGAGCGAAATGCCGTAAGCGGCGAGGCGCGCGGGATTGACGTCGATCCTGATCGCCTTGCGCATCCCGCCTTCGATGGTCACCCGTCCGACCCCGCTGATCTCGGAAAGCTTTGGCAATATCTCAGTCTGTGCGGCATTGGCGATGGCGTAGAGCGGTACCGTCTTCGAGGTCAGTGCAAGGCTGATGATCGGCGCATCGGCCGGGTTCACCTTGGTGTAGGTGGGCGGATATTGCAGATTGGGCGGCAGCGTGCCGGACGCCGCGTTGATCGCCGCCTGCACGTCCTGCGATGCGGTGTCGAGCGAAACGCTGAGCTGGAATCGCAGCGTGATCGCGCTGGTGCCCTGGCTGGAAATCGAACTCATCGCGGCGAGCCCGGCGATTTCGCCGAACTGACGCTCCAGCGGCGCGGTGATCAGCTTCGAGACGGTATCCGGCGAGGCGCCGGGCAGCTTGGTGACGACCTGAATGGTCGGAAAATCGACCTGCGGCAGGGAGGAGACCGGCAGGGACCGGTAGCCCAATATGCCGAGCAGAAGAATGGCGATCGCGAGCAGCGAGGTTGCGACCGGCCGCGCGATGAACGGGGCCGAGATGTTCACGGCGCACCCGCCTTGGGCGGCGCCACGATGGTCACCTTCGAGCCGGCCTTGAGCCGTGAATTACCTTCGGTGACCACCTGATCGCCGGCGGCGAGCCCCTTGGCGACCACCACGACCGACTGGTTTTCATAATCGATGGTTATCGGCTGATCGGTCACGGTCGCGGGGTCCTTGGCGTTCGCGGAGGGTTTGACCAGGAACACGAAACTGCCGTTCGGCCCCTGCTGTACCGCGACCGGCGGCACCGTCACGGCGTGGCCGATGGTTTGCACCAGGGTGCGCACATTGACATAGGAACCCGGCCAGAGCTCCAGCTTGGGGTTGGGGAATTTGCCTTTCAGGGTGAGCGTCCCGGTATTCGCGTTGACCGTGTTGTCGAGCACCGAGAGAACGCCGTGGTCGAGCACCGGCGCGGTCACCGGGTTGCCCTCTGCGGTGGCGATCAGATGCACCGCTCCCGCGTCCATCGCGCGGCGGATCTGCGGCAGATCCTGCTGGGGCAGGCTGAACTGCACCGAAATCGGCTGCAGCGTGTTGATCACCACGATCCCGCCGGTGATGTTGGGATTGACGATATTGCCGGCATTCACCTGGAGAATTCCGGTCAGGCCGGAAATCGGCGCGCGGATTTTCGTGTAAGCGAGGTTGATCTTGTCGGTCTCGATCGTCGCTTCGTCCTGCTTGACCAGCGCGCGATCCTCCGCCGCGGTCGCCTCGGCGGTGGCCGCCTGCTGCTTCGACGTATAGTTCCGTGCGACCAGCGACGCATATTGCCGCGCCTGCAATTCCGCATTGGCGAGGCTTGCCTGGTCCTGAGCCAGCTTGGCCTCGGCCAGGGCGAGCGACGCCTTATAAGGCGCCGGGTCGATCTCGGCGATCAACTGACCCTGCTTCACGAACTGTCCTTCGTGGAACAGAACCTTTTCGAGCGGTCCGGTGATCATCGGCTGCACCGTCACGGTGCGATAGGCAACCACCGTGCCGAGCGCATCGAGATAGACGGGCACGTCCCGCACCGAGGCTTTTGCAACGGTGACCGGAATCGTCTGGGACTTCGTGGATTTCGGCTTGGCCGGCCCGCCGAACAGCCGGACCAGCACGATCGCGATCACCACGATCACGATCACCAGAACGATAGTCCGTCCGCGTCGTTTCGCCATCGCTATTGCACCTCGTCCTTGGGCAGTATCCAGCCGCCGCCCATCGCCTTGTAGAGATTGACCGCCGCATCCAGCCGGGTCAGCCGCGCCTGCTCCAGCGTGTTTTCGTCGGACAGCAGCGTCTGTTCGGCGTTCAGCACGGTGCTGATATCGACCACTCCGGCCTGCAACTGCGCCTTCGCACCGTCAAGCGCCGCTCGCGCCCGCTCCACCGCGATGCGCTGCAGCCGCTCCTGGCGCGTCGCGAAATGCAGGGCGGTCATCGCGGTCTCGACATCGGTAAACGCCTGCACCACCGCCTGTTCGTATTTCGCCACATCCTCGCGATAGGTCGCGCGATCGACATTCAGCGTGCCCTCGAGCGCGCCGCCCTCGAAAATCGGCTGGCTCAGCGATGTCGCGGCCGAAAGCAGCATCGAACCGGGCGCGAACAGCGTGTTCAGCGCCGTGCTCTGCCAGCCCGCCGAGCCGGTCAGCGAGATCGACGGGAAAAACGACGCGATCGCACCGCGCACATTGGCGTTCGCCCCGATCAGCGTGGCCTCCGCTTCGGCGATATCGGGCCGGCGGGTCAGCAACTGCGCGGGCAGGCCGGGGCGGATGCGCGGCACATGGATCGCGCTCAGCGTGCCGCCGTGGATGCGCAGGAATTCCGGCGCCCTGCCGGTGAGAATGCCGAGCCCGATCGCCTGCTGGCGCATCTCGGAGGTGATGTTGGGAATGTTCGCCCGCTCCGAGGCGACCAGCGCCGCCTGTTGCGCGACCGACGGCGCATCGACCACCCCGGCCCTGAATTCGGCGCGGAGCTGGTCGAGCAGGCCCTGGGCCGCGGCGAGGTTGCGTTTGGCGATTCCGAGTTCGTCCTGATAGGCGAGGGTCTGGAAATAGGTGGTGGCGACCGCGGCCTCCTCGGTCAGCGCCACGGTCGCGGCGTTGAACTGCGCGGCGGCGGCGTTCGCCTGGGCGGCGCGCAGCGCGTCGTAATTCTTGCCCCAGAAATCGAGCTGGTAGGAGGCCTGGAACGCGGCGGTGAAATGCCGGCTGTCGATGTTCTTCCTGGTGCCGACGCCGCCGAAACTGGAAAAATTCGACGCCGAGGACGCCCCCGCCGCGCTGGCGCCGGCCTGCTGGAAATTGCCGCTGCCGGTCGCGGTGATGCTCGGCAGCAGCGGCGCGCCGGAGATCTCGATCTGGGCATTCGCCGCCTCGAGCTGGTCGATCGCCTCGCGCACCGAGAAATTATGGGTCTTTGCGGCGGCGACGAGCCGGTCTAACTCCGGCGATCCGAAATATCGCCACCAGCCGGGCTTGGGCCAGGCGGGCGGCGCCGCGGCGGGCGACACGAAGCCGGTCGGCACCGCGAGCTTCGGCGCATGGAACGAGGGCCCGACCACGCAGCCGGCAAGCGTCAGGGTGCTGACGAGCGATGCGGCCAGCCGAATCCGCGTCACCGGGTAGTCATCCTTGCCGGCGCTCCTCATTCCTGCCGCTCGTCATAACGGGCCGTCATAGCGGCCGATTGTAACAGCCGCATTGCACGATGGCGCGAAATACGGAAGCGTCACGGGGTCCAGCGCAGCGCGCCGGGCGGGGCGCTTGTGGGATCGTAGCCGATCCACTGCCCGTTCATCAGCGACTGGCCGGTCAGCGCCAGAATGAACGCCCAGTGACTCACCACGATCGTCTCGCGCTGGTCGGGCCGCGCCGCCATCATGGCGCGGAACCGGGCGGCGCGGTCGATCACCGAAGCTTCCTCCTCGCGGCCTTCCGGCCACCAGCGGTCCGGCAGATGCGCGAAATCGTGATCGGGAAACGATTCCGCCAGCACCGCGGGCGCGCTGCCGATATCGCAGGCGAAGGCGTAGCGCTCGCGGATCAGCAGCTCGATCTCGACAGTCAGGTCGCGGCTGGCGATGAACGGCGCCGCCGTCTGCAATGCACGCGTATAGGGCGAGACGATCAGCCGAGTCAGTTTCGTATCCGCCAGCGCCCGTGCGGCCGCCTCGGCCTGGGTGCGGCCCTCCGGCGTCAGATGCGGATCCTCGATGCCGGGGTCGCGGCGGGTCGCGGAAAAATGCAGGTTGAATTCGCTCTGGCCGTGGCGAAGCAGGATCATGCGGCAGCGATACCGCGCGGCGTGCACCCCGGCAAACCGGGCGGAGCTGCCGCGCGGTGGTTGCGGTGCGGGCTGGCTCGGCCTATCACCTCACTTGGACTTTCCTACCGGATATAGGTTGCCGTCGGACATGCATGCCGGATTTCCCATCGATATCATTCTGCTCGCCCTGGTGGCCGGGTTTCTCGTGCTGCGCCTGCGCAGCGTGCTCGGCAAACGCACCGGCTACGAGCGGCCGCCTTTGCCGGACCAGCAGAGCGTCGGGCTGCGCGGCCCCACGGCTCCGGTCATCGATGGAATCGCCGAGCCGGTGCGCCCCAAGCCCGGCCGGCCAATTCCGCCGCCGCACACCGAATTGGGCCAGGCGCTGGCGCGGATTGCCGCCGCCGATCGCGGCTTCGATCCGGTGCGTTTCCTTGACGGCGCGGAAGCCGCATTCCGCCGCATCGTCACCGCCTTCGCCGCCGGCGACCTGACGACGCTGCGCAACCTTCTCACGCCCAGCGTGTTCGCCACCTTCGAGCACGCCATCGCGATGCGGACCGAAGCGGGCGAAACCCAGCAGACCGACATCAAGCAGATCGTGGAAGCGACGATCGACGAAGCGGAAACCTTGGGCGATCATGCGATCATCGTGGTGCGGTTCGTCTCCGATCAGGAGAATTTCACCCGCGACCGCCAGGGCCAGCTCGTTGCCGGAACCGAGGCGGTGACCGAAATCGTCGATCTGTGGAGCTTCGAGCACACCATCAACGCGAGCGATCCGGTCTGGCGGCTCGCGGCGGCGCGCAGCGGCTGAGACCCATGCCCGGTTTTTTGTCGAGGCGGGCTCGCCTCCGCGCCGCGCTGCTGCCTGTGCTGCTCGCCGGTTGCATGATGAAGGCCCCGAATACCGGGGTCGTCGCACCCGGCGCGGCGGGGCTGAGCCCGGTCGCCTTCACCGCACTGCCGGGCTGGAGCCCGGCTATCGCCCAGACCGGGCTGGCCAGCTTCGTGCGCTCCTGCCGCGCGCTCGCCGTGATGCCGGAAGACCAGACCCTCGGTGGCGACGGCGTCGCGGCGCGCCTCGCCGGCAAGGCGGGGCTGTGGCGCGGCGTCTGTGCAGCCGCCCGCGCGGTTTCCCCCGGCGATCCCGCGGCGGCGCAGACCTTCTTTCAAACCTATTTCGTGCCCTACGAGGCGGCGGGCCCGACCCGGTTTTCCGGCTATTTCGAGCCGGTCTACGCGGGATCGGAGATCCGGCTGCGCGGCTACGCCATCCCGCTCTACGGCAAGCCGCGCAACCTCGTCCGCGCCAATCTCGGCGTGTTCCGCGACAGCACCGGGCATCAGCGCATCGTCGGACGCCTGCGCTACGGCAAGCTGGTGCCGTTCTACAGCCGCGCGCGCATCGAACGCGGCGCGATCGCCCGCGAGGCGCATGTGGTCGCCTGGCTGCGCGATCCGGTGGATACCTATATGGTCCAGGTTCAGGGTTCGGCCCGTCTGCGCCTGCCGGATGGAACCCTGATCGATCTCGGATTCGACGGCACCAACGGCCGGGCCTATACCCCGATCGGTAAGCTGATGGTTCAGAAGGGCTATCTCCAGGCCAATGACGTGTCGATCCAATCGATCAGCGCCTGGTTGCGCGCTCACCCGGCCGAGGCGTCCACACTGATGGACGCCAACAAGAATTACGTGTTCATGAAACGCGTCCGGGATGTGCCGGACGGTCTGGGTGCGCCTGGCGCGCTCGGCGTGCCGCTGACCCCGGAAGGCTCGATCGCGGTCGATGAAAAGGCGATTCCCCTTGGTGCGCCGGTCTTCGTCGCCGCCAACACGATGGACCGGCTGATGACCGCGCAGGATATCGATGTCGGCGCCAAGGGCGCTGCCGGTGCCCAGATCTTCTTCGGCATCGGCCGCAATGCCGCGACCCTCGCCGGAGCGACGGACGACACCGGCCGGCTGTTCGTGCTGCTGCCGCGGCCGATCGCATCGGCTTCGGCCACATCCGCCGGTGGGCCAACCTCATGAGTGAGGCCGTCAACCCGAAGCCGCGCGTCGCTTTGTTCGTCACCTGCCTCGCCGATCTCTATCGCCCGAGCGTGGGCTTCGCCGCGATCAAGCTGCTGGAAGCCGCGGGCTGCACGGTTGAGGTGCCCAGGGCGCAGACCTGCTGCGGCCAGCCAGCCTACAATTCCGGTGACCGGGCCACCGCCCGCGCGCTCGCCGAAGGGTTGATCGCGTCCTTCTCGGCCTATGACTACATCGTCGCCCCCTCGGGTTCCTGTGCGGGAATGCTGCGCCGGCACATGCCCGGCCTGTTCGATCAGGATCCCGATCTGCGCGGCCGCGTCGAGTCGCTGGCGGCGAAATGCTGGGAGCTGACCAGTTTCCTGACCGACGTGATGCGCTTCGAAGGTCTGCCGGTCCGGCTCGACGCGACCGCGACCTACCACGATTCCTGTGCCGGCCTGCGCGAACTGGGGGTGAAGGCGCAGCCGCGCGCCCTGCTCGCCAAGGTCGAAGGGCTCACGATGGTCGAAATGGCCGAACCCGAAATCTGCTGCGGTTTCGGTGGCACGTTCTGCGTCAAATACCCGGACATCTCGGCGCGCATGGCGGGCGACAAGGTGGCCGACGCGGCAGCGACAGGTGCTGACCTGCTGCTCGCGGGCGATCTCGGCTGCCTGCTCAACATGGCGGGCAAGCTCTCGCGCGAGGCCAGAACCGCCGGGGCGCGGCCCGTCGCGGTGCGCCACGTCGTCGAGGTTCTGGCCGGAATGCATCACGATCTGCCGCCGATCGGCATGGCGCGCGACTGAACGCCCTCATGTCCGAAGCCAGTTCATCCGAAACCAGCTCGATCGCAACCAGCCAGACCGAAAAGCTCAAGCTCGCGGCTTTGGTCGGCGTGCTCGGTGTGGTCTATGGCGATATCGGTACCTCGCCGCTCTATTCGTTGCAGGCCTGTCTCGGTTACGTCACCAAGGGCGGCCTCAAGACCATCGACGTGCTCGGCCTGCTGTCGCTGATCTTCTGGGCGCTGATCGTCACCGTCACGCTGAAATACGTCACCTTCGTGATGCGCGCCGACAATAACGGCGAGGGTGGGGTTCTGGCGCTGATGGCCCTGGCGCAGCGGGTCGCCCGCACCTCGCGCACGCGCTACGTGCTGATGCTGGTCGGCATCGTCGGCGCCGGGCTGTTCCTGGGCGATGGCGTGATCACCCCGGCGATTTCGGTGCTCTCGGCGGTCGAGGGACTCGGCGTTGCCTCGCCGGCGTTCAACCGACTGGTGCTGCCGATCGCGGTCGCCGTTATCGTCGGGCTGTTCCTGGTGCAGCGGCGCGGCACCGGCGCGGTGGGCAAATTGTTCGGGCCGATCATGACGGTCTGGTTCATCACGATCGGCGGTTTCGGCCTCTATCGCATCGTGCTCGACCCGAAAGTGCTGCGCGCCCTGGTACCGAGCTACGGCATCCATTTCATCGTCCGGCACGAGTTCCTCGCCTTCATCGCACTTGGCGCCGTCGTGCTGGCGGTGACCGGGGCGGAAGCGCTCTACGCCGATATGAGCCATTTCGGCCGCAGACCGATCCGCCTGACCTGGATGTTCTTCGTGCTGCCCGCGCTGGTGCTGAATTATTTCGGCCAGGGCGCGCTGGTCATCGCCGATCCGAAAGCGGCCTCGAATCCGTTCTATCTGACGATGCCGCACGCGCTGCTGATCCCGATGGTGATTCTCTCGACCATCGCCACCATCATCGCGAGCCAGTCGGTGATTTCCGGCGCCTTCACCGTCGGCAGCCAATGCGTGCAGCTCGGCCTGCTGCCGCGCATGGAAGTCCGCCACACCAGCCTGACCGAGGAAGGTCAGATCTACGTGCCGCAGATGAATATCGCCCTCGCGATCGGCGTGCTCGTCCTGGTGCTCGGGTTCCGCTCCTCGAACGCCCTGGCCTCCGCCTACGGCATCGCGGTGACCGGCACGTTCCTCTGCACCAATATCCTCGCGGCCCTGGTGTTCCATCGCCATTTCAACTGGTCGCGCTGGAAAACCATCCTGATCTGGGGCGCGTTCTTCACGATCGACGCGGCGTTCTTCAGCGCGAACATCCTGAAAATCGTGGAAGGCGGCTGGGTGCCGCTCGCCATCGGCCTGTCGATCGTGGTGCTGATGACCACGTGGCGGCGCGGGCGGGGCCTGCTGTTCGCCCGCTGGCAGCAGGACAGCCTGCCGCTCGCCTCGTTTCTCGGCCGCCTGCCGCAGTCGCGCATCGTGCGGGTGCCGGGCATCGCGGTGTTCCTGACCGGCAACCCGGAATACACCCCGGCCTCGCTGCTGCATAACCTCAAGCACAACAAGGTGCTGCACGAGACCGTGTTCTTCGTCACCGTACGCAATCTCGACGTGCCGATCGCCGCCCCCGAGGACCGGATTCGCTGCGAGGAACTCGCCTCTGGCATCTACCGGGTCGGCATCGGCTACGGGTTCATGGACAGCCCCAATCTGCCGCGCTCGCTCGAATTGCTGCGCGAACAGGGGCTGCCGTTCAACCCGATGCAGACCAGCTATTTCCTCGGCCGCGAGACGGTGGTGCCGGCCATGGTGCCGAAGCTCGGGCTGATCCGCCGGACGATTTTTCTGTTTATGCTGCGCAACGCGATCTCGGCGACCGAATTCTTTCAGATCCCGTCCGACCGGGTCGTGGAACTCGGCGTTCGCGTCGCCATCTGACCGATATGGCGCAACCCTTTCCTCGCGCCGTCGCCGAGGACGGCACCGAACTGCATCTCGTCCCCATCCAGCCGCCGCGCCTGCCCAGGGTCGCCAAGCGCGACCTGGAACGGGCCTGGGAAGCGGCGCACGACGCCGCACAGGCCGGCCATGACGGTCCGTGCCGGGGTTTCCGCTTCGCCGGCGGCCCGGATGTCCTGCTCCGCGACCGCGATGCCCGCGCCTGGGCCGCCTCGGTCGACCGGATCGCCGATCTTTCGACCGCGCACGGCGTCTCGGTCTGCCTGCGCCTGCTTGGCCTCGTCGCGCTGATCGCCGATGCCGCCTGGATCGCCCGATTCGTGACGATCCGGCGCGACGGCGCCGCGCTCGATGGCGCCCTGCTCGCCGCCGCCGCGCGCACCCGCTTGACCGAGGATGGCGATCTCGATGAGATGGAATTGCGCGCCATGCTCGACCGCAGCGTTCATAAGGAATCCGTCTCATGCTCCGCCTGACCCTGATGATGACGGCTGTGGCCCTCCCGCTCGCTTCGTGCAGTTTCGGGACGCCGCCGGCGGAATCCGCCGCCGACCGGGCCGATCTCGCCGCCTGCACCCAGCGGGCCGATCAGATCAACGCCGCGCGCCACTACGCCTATCTGTCGCGCACCGACCAGTTCGCCACGCCGTTCGCCGGTACTCCGAATCCGCGCTATCTGAGCAACAAGCTCGCCCAGATCCATGACCGGCAGGACCGGATCAATCGCTGCGTGAACGATTCCAACCCGGCCTATACCGGCTCGGGCGCCGCCCTGCCGGAACCGACGATCATCGGCCCGGCGCCGTAATCGGCCGACCCGCCCTTATCCCCGCAAACGCAGGTATAAGGCGCAGACATGAAACCCGTCGGCTATTCCCCGGTCAATCGTTTCGACCCGGAGGCGCTGTTCCGGCCCAAAACCGTTGTTCTCTCCGGCGGTGCAACCGCGCTTGGCGCAAGGCTGCGCGAAACCCTCGCTTCGGCGCCGTTCGAAGGCGGGATCGCCGAGACTATCGGCAAAACACCGTCGATCGACCTCGCGCTGATCGCCGATCCGCCGGAGCGCGTTCCGGCGATTCTCGCCCGGTTGTCGGGAAAGCTGCGCGGCGCCGCGATCGTCTATTCCGATCCGCCGGGCTTGCGCGCCGCCGCGATCGCCGCCCGCGTGCGGGTAATCGGCCCGCATTCCTTCGGCCTTGCGGTGCCGGGACTCGGCCTCAACGCGCTGCTTGCGCATATCGCCCCGAAACCGGGCAGGGTGGCCCTGCTCGGCCAGTCGCCCGCGCTCGCCCGTGCGGTGATCGATTGGGCGGAACCCAACGGCATCGGATTTTCCCATATCGTCGGGATCGGCGGCAACGCGGATATCGGCTTCGGCCGGGTGCTCGACCATCTGGCGCGCGACCCCGGCACCGGGCCGATCCTGCTGGAAATCGCCGGGCTGCGCGATCCGCGGCTGTTCCTCTCGGCGGCGCGGGCCGCCGCGCGGCTGCGGCCCATCGTCGCCCTGGCGCCCGGCGCGCGGCTCGCCGATCCGAGTTTTACCGCGCTGGCCGCGTTCGAGGCGGCCTTGGCCCGCGCGGGCGTGCTGCTTACCACCAGCCTCGGCGAGTTTTTCGCCGCCGCCGAAACCCTCACCAGGGCGCGCCCGGCGCGTGGCGATCGCCTTGCCATTCTCGGCAACAGCCGGGGCGGCTGCCTGCTCGCCGCCGATGCCGCCCTGGCGGCGGGAGTTGCGCTCGCCACCCTCGCGCCCGAAACCCGCCGCGTCCTGGGCATGATGATCGGCGCCGAACCCGCGCCGGACGCGCCGATCGCCCTGCCGGGCGCACCCGGCACTAAACTCGCCGATATCGCCGCCATGCTCGCCGCGGCGCCGGAGGTCGGTGGCGTTCTGGTCATCCATGCGCCTTCGGGCCCGGCGGACGACGCGGCGATCGCCGGGCTGATCGCCTGCGCCGGCGCGATCAAGGCACCGCTGCTCGCCGCCATTCCGGGCGAAACCACCGGCACCGCACAGCGACGCCGGCTGGCGGAAGCCGGCGTCGCCGCCTTCGCAACGCCCGAGGACGCGGTCAGCGGCTTCGCCGATCTGCTGCGCCACCGGCGGATCAGGGCGGCGGCACGCGAATTGCCGCAATCGGCGGTGCTCGACATGGCGCCCGACCGTGAATCGGTTGCCGCCGTCCTGGCGAGCGCCCGCGCCGAGGACCGCGCCACGCTGACCCAGGCGGAAGCCTTCGCCGTTCTGCGCGCCTACGGGATCGAGGTTCTGGACTCCCGGATCGCCGCGACCCAGGACGAGGTGGCCGAAGCCGCCGCGGCAATCGGGTTTCCGGTGGTGGTCAAGCTGTCGCATCCCGATCTCGCAACAGCCCGGCCCGAGGGCAGCGTCGCGCTCGACCTGCCGGATGCCGCCTCGGCGCGGGCGGCGGCGGGCATGATCACCGCGCGCCTGCGCAGCCGCGGCGAATGGCCGGAGGATGCGAATTTCCTGGTCCAGCGCCAAATCCGCCGCGCGCGCGAACTGCGCATCCGCGTCGCCGAACATATCATCGTCGGTCCGACCATCGGCTTCGGCCCCGGTGGTGGCGATCTCGGCGAAGTCGGACGCCTCGCGGTGGATCTGCCGCCGCTCAACCTCGCCCTCGCGAACGCGCTGGTCGAACGCGCCGGCGCCGCGTCGATTCTGCGGCTCGCGCGCGGGCTGGGCGAGGCGCATCGCGGCGCGGTCGAGGCGACCCTGGTGCGGGTCAGCCAGTTGATCGTCGATTGGCCGGATATCGCGGCCCTCGATATCGACCCGCTGTTCGCGACTGAACACGGAGCATCGGCGGCCAGCGCGCGCATCACCCTGCGTCCCGCCGGCGAGCGCCGCGCGGAGCTGGTGATCGCACCCTACCCGGCGGAACTCGCCGAGGCGGTCGAGCTGCGCGGCAAACGTTTCCTGATTCGCCCGATTCGCCCAGAAGACGCCGAAGCGCATCACCGCCTGTTCGAGCGGCTGACACCAGCAGATGTCCGGTTCCGCTTCTTCTCGGCGGTGCGCGCCCTGACCCCGGAACAGGTGGTGCGGATGACCGAGGTGGATTACGGGCGCGAGATCGCGCTGATCGGCGTCGATCAGGCGACCGGCGAGACCGCCGGCGTCGCCCGCCTGGTGCGCTCGGACACCGATGGCACGGAAGGCGAATTCGCCGTGCTGGTCGAGAATGCGGCGAAAGGGGTGGGGCTCGGCTCGGCGCTGATGCACCGGCTGATCGTCTGGGCGCGCCGCGAAGGTGTCGCCGAAATCGTCGGTCAGGTGCTGGCCGCCAACACGCCGATGCTCGCCTTCGTCCGCAAGCTCGGATTTGCCGTGCGCCGGCTGCCTGGCGAGGACGATGTGGTGGAGGTGCGGCTCCCGCTCGCCTGATCGGTCCGGACCCGGCCAGCCTTGCGTCGGCATGGGTTGCTCTGCCCCGCGCGATCGCGTTGATAAGCGCCATGAGCGAGATCGCCCGCCCGCGCGCCGGATCGATGCGTCTGCCATCCCCTGTGCTGGTGCTGGTGCTGGTAACCATGCTCTGGGGCGGCACGTTCCTCGTCACCCGCATTGCGCTGCATTTCGTCGGGCCGTTCGGCTTCGTCGGGCTGCGCTTCGCCGTTGCCGCCATCGCGGTCGCGCTCGCGGTGCGGCCGCACCCGGCCAGTTTTCAGCGTCGGGAACTCGTCGGCGGGGTGGTGATCGGGGTTATCCTGTTCCTCGGCTACGGGTTACAGGCCGACGGGCTGCGCACCGTGGCGAGCGGGGAGTCCGCTTTCCTCACCGCGCTCTACGTGCCGATGGTGCCGATGCTGGAATTCCTGCTGTTCCGTCGCAAACCGGGACTCGCCGCTCTCGTCGGGCTGATCCTCGCCTTCGCGGGCCTGGTCCTGATCTCGGGGGTCACGCCGTCCAATCTGGCGCTCGGCGCCGGCGCAATTCTCACCCTGGGCGGCGCGCTCGCCGCCGCGGTCGAGATCGTGCTGATCGGACGATTTTCCACGCACACCGATCCGCGCCGCATCGCTCTGGTCCAGCTCACCACCGTCGCGGTCCTGGCGCTCGCCACCGAACTCGTACGCGGCGGGCGCATCCTCACCACGGCACCCTTCGCGATCGGTGCCGTCCTCGGTCTTGGTCTGGTCACCGCCTTCATCATGGTCGCGCAGAACTGGGCGCAGCGCAGCGTGCCCGCGAATCGCGCAACCCTGATCTATGCGATGGAGCCGGTCTGGGCCGGGCTGATCGGCGCCGCCTTCGGCGAGATGTTCGCGGCTGCGCAGGTTTTCGGCGGCGCGATGATCGTGGGGAGCGTCGTGCTGAGCCAATGGCGCAGCGCGCGATGACATAATTGCTGAGCCAATGGCGCGGCTGTGCCGCCTGAACCCGCCTTGCTCCCGCCACGCCTTTGTGTCACATGCGCCGTTCTCCTGCCGTGTGCGTGGCATCGCACGCGGCTATGCCCGTTTCCATGGGGGAAATTGGTGCTTTGCACCGGGGCTGAAGCAACCCATAGGGGGTATCAATGCCGCTTTATGAATGCGTGCTCATCGCACGCAGCGAAGTCACGCAACAGCAGGTCGACGCCATCGCCGACGGCGTGACCGCCCAGCTCGAAGGCGAGGGCGGTGCCGTCAAGAAGCGCGAATACTGGGGTCTGCGCAATCTTGCCTATCGCATCAAAAAGAACCGCAAGGGCCATTATGTCCTGCTCGGGCTCGATGCCGAACCCGCATCGGTCAACGAAATGGAGCGCCAACTCGGCCTCAACGAGGACATTCTGCGCTTCATGACCCTGCGCGTCGAGGAAATCGACGAGGCACCGTCCGCGCCGCTGTCCCGCCGGGGTGACGATCGCGACCGTGAGCGCGGTTTCCGCGGGCCCAAGCCCGCCGGACGGTTCGACAGCGGCCGCCGTCGCGGCCCTGAGGACCGCGAGGAGTTCCGTGCCCGCGACGAGTTCCGCACCGATCGCGACGACGATCTGGTCGAGGAGGATTGATCATGTCGGACACCACCCCCGATAACAGCCCCGATAACAGCGACGTCAACCCCGCCGCACGGCGTGCCGCCGTCGGCGCCCGCCGCCCGTTCTACCGCCGGCGCAAATCCTGCCCGTTCTCCGGCCCCAACGCGCCGAAGATCGACTACAAGGACGTTCGCCTGCTGTCGCGCTTCCTCTCCGAACGCGGCAAGATCGTCCCCAGCCGGATCACCGCCGTCTCGGCGAAAAAGCAGCGCGAACTCGCGCGCGCGATCAAGCGCGCCCGGTTCCTTGCTTTGCTGCCTTACGTGGTCGATTGAGGAGCGCGCATCATGGCAAACGTTGAACTGATCCTGCTCCAGCGTGTCGAAAAGCTCGGCCAGATGGGCGAGATCGTGAAGGTCAGGCCCGGCTACGCCCGCAATTTCCTGCTCCCGCAGGCCAAGGCGGTGCGCGCCACCAAGAACAACCGCGAGCGGTTCGAGCGCGAGCGCGTCCAGCTCGAGGCGCAGAACCTCAAGCGCCGCGAGGAGGCCGAACGGGTCGCCGAGCGCGTCCACGGACTCTCGGTCGTCCTGATCCGTCAGGCGAGCGATGCTGGTTCGCTCTACGGCTCGGTCACCGCGCGCGACATCGCCGATGGTTGCGCCGCTTCGGGCCTGACGATCGAACGCAGCCAAGTGTTGCTCGAACACCCGATCAAAACGCTCGGACTCACTCAGGTCCGGGTCGCTCTGCATCCCGAGGTGGTCATGAAGGTGACGGTCAACGTCGCCCGCAGCCCCGAGGAAGCCGAGAAACAGGCACGCGGCGAGGCCATCACCCGCGACGAGGACGCCGAGGATGAACCCGAGGCGTTCGACGAGACGGAGACGGCCGAACAAGCCTGATTCTCTACGTCTCATCCAAAGCCATGCACCGGCCGAAAGGCCGGTGCTTTCGTTTTGGACAGCACCTATACCGTTCTGACCTCTTTTTCTGACCGCACGACCTCCCTAAATAATGCGGAAGGTTAACCTTCCGGCAAGGGGTCGATCATGCGCGCGATGTTGGACAAGCTTCTCAAACGACTGGTTGTCCAGGGCGAATTCGACGTGATCTGGCCCGATGGCACCGCCAGCCACTATGCCGGCGCGCCAGGCCCCTCTGCCACCATCGCCATCCGTGACCCGGCGATCATCCGGCGCCTGGCGCTGGAACCCGGTATGGCGTTCGGCGAATGCTACATGGATGAAACGCTGACCCCGGTCGATTGCTCGATTTACGACGTGCTCCACGTCCTGCTCGCCAGTGTCGAACTGGTCGAGAAACGCATCCCGATGCTGCGGCTGCAAGCGGCGGTCCATCGAATGGCCCGCCCGCTGGTCCAGATGAACACCGCGCGCAAAGCCCGCCGCAACGTCGCCCATCACTACGATCTGAATGGCCGGCTGTATTCCCTGTTCCTCGATCGGGACCGGCAATATTCCTGCGGCTATTTCCCGCGCGGCGACGAAACCCTCGATGAAGCCCAGGCCGCCAAGAAACGCCACATCGCCGCCAAGCTCCTGCTCGACCGGCCCGATCTCACCGTCCTCGACATCGGCTGCGGCTGGGGCGGCATGGCCCTCACCCTTGCCCGCGACTACGGCGCCCGCGTCACCGGCATCACCCTCTCGGCCGAACAGCTCACCGAAGCCCGCGCGCGCGCCCAAGCCGAGGGCCTCGCCGACCGCGTACGCTTCGAACTGCTCGACTACCGCGCGATGGACCAGCAATTCGACCGCATCGTCTCGGTCGGCATGTTCGAGCATGTCGGCCTGCCGAACTATCCGGCCTTCTTCGAAACCATCAAGCGCTGCCTCAAACCCGACGGCGTCACTTTGCTCCACGCGATCGGCCGGTTCGACGGGCCGGCCGCAACCAGCACCTGGCTCGCCAAATACATCTTCCCCGGCGGCTACTCGCCCGCGCTGTCCGAGGTGTTCGCCCCCCTCGAACGCTCCGGCCTGCGCAGCACCGATATCGAAATCCTGCGCCTGCACTACGCGAAAACCCTCGCTCATTGGCGCAAACGCTTCGCCGCCAACCGCGACACCATCGCCTCCCTCTACGACGAACGGTTCTGCCGGATGTTCGAGTTCTACCTCGCCGGCTCGGAGCTGGCCTTCCGGGTGCAGGACCACATGGTGTTCCAGATCCAGCTCGCCCGCAAACAGGACGCCGCGCCGTTGACCCGCGATTACATGATCGACGCCGAGCGCGCATCTCGCCGGCAGACCGCATAAAGCTGGGTTTCACCCCGCGATGCGTTCGATGTCCGCACCGCAGGCGGCGAGTTTGCGTTCCACGGCTTCGTAGCCGCGATCGAGGTGATAGACGCGGTTGACGATGGTTTCGCCCTTCGCCGCGAGCCCCGCCAGCACCAGCGAGAACGAGGCGCGCAGATCTGTCGCCATCACCGGCGCGCCGGACAGGGCGGGCACCCCGCGCACGATGGCCGAGGCGCCGTGGACGTTGATGCGCGCGCCCATGCGGTTGAGTTCCGGCACGTGCATGAAGCGGTTTTCGAAAATGGTTTCGGTGATCATCGAGGCGCCTTCGGCGACCGCCATGAGGGTCATGAACTGCGCCTGCATATCGGTGGCGAAGCCGGGGAAGGGTTCGGTCATCACGTCAGTGCCGTGCAGCCCGTTGCGCCGGCTGACCTGGATTCCCTCCGTGGTTTCGCTGACATCGACGCCCGCTTCGGACAGGGTGACAAGCACGGCGCCGAGATCAGCCGGGCGCGCGCCGCGAAGAAAAATGGCGCCGCCGGTGATCGCGGCGGCACAGGCATAGGTGCCGGTTTCGATCCGGTCCGGCAGAATGGCGTGGTTTGCGCCATGGAGCGATTTCACGCCGAGAATGCTCAGCCGATCGGTGCCGATGCCGGTGATGCTGGCGCCCATGGCGTTCAGGCAGGTGGCGAGGTCGCCGATTTCCGGCTCCCGCGCGGCGTTGATCAGCGTGGTTTCACCCTCCGCCAGGGTCGCCGTGAGCATCAAGTGTTCGGTCGCCCCGACCGACACGAACGGGAAGGTGATCTCCGCGCCGTGCAGCCCATGCGGCGCGGTCGCGTCGATATAGCCGCCATCGAGCCGGATCGCGGCGCCCATCGCTTCCAGACCCTTGAGGTGCAGATCGACAGGGCGGGTGCCGATCGCGCAGCCGCCGGGTAGCGACACCCGCGCCTCGCGGGTTCGCGCCAAAAGCGGGCCGAGCACGAGAATAGAAGCACGCATTTTGCGCACGATGTCATAGGGCGCTTCGGTATTGGTGATCGCACCACCCACCGAGAGCCGGCGCGGCGTGGGCCGATCGACCGCGATGCCGTGCTGGGCGAGCAGTTGCGCCATGGTCTCGACATCCGCGAGGTTCGGCACGTTATCCAGGATCAGCCGCTTGTCGGTGAGCAGCCCGGCGACCATCAGCTTGAGCGCCGCGTTCTTGGCCCCCGAAATGTCGATGGTGCCTTCGAGCGGCCGGCCGCCCCTGATCCGAATTCTATCCATGATATGCGGTCTTCGGCCTTACAGTTTGGGGAGCGAAACGCCACGCTGGCGCATGTATTTGCCCGCCTTGTCGGCGTAGCTGACCTCGCACGGGCCGGCACCTTGCAGGAACAGGAACTGGCAGATGCCTTCGTTGGCGTAAATCTTGGCGGGCAGGGGGGTGGTATTGGAAATCTCGATCGTCACCTGACCTTCCCATTCCGGCTCCAGCGGGGTGACGTTCACGATGATGCCACACCGCGCATAGGTCGATTTGCCCAGGCAGATCACCAGAATATCGCGCGGGATGCGGAAATATTCGATCGTATGGGCCAGCGCGAAGGAATTGGGCGGAATGATGCAGACCGGTCCGGTCCGATCGACGAAACTGGTCGGCGAGAAATCCTTGGGATCGACCACCGCCGAATCGACATTGGTAAAAATCTTGAAATCGTCGGCAACCCGCGCGTCATAGCCGTAGGACGACAGCCCGTAGGAGATCACCCCGGCGCGCTTCTGGGTCTCGACGAAGGGGTCGATCATCCCGAAGTCACGCGCCTGCTCCCGGATCCACCGATCGGGCATTACCGGCATGATTTTGCCGGGCTTTCCGGTTTCGGCGCCTCGGCCCGCGCGCGGTTTTGCGCCTTGCGTTTCGCGAGATTCGTCCGCAGCGCCTCGGCCTCGCGGTCGCGCCGCGCCGCGGCCGCCACCTTGGCGTCCTGGGTTCGGTGGGGGGATTTGCCGTCCATGGCCGGACAAAGCTTCTTTGCTCGTGCCGCGTCAAGAGGGGTCACGCTTGCACGGCCCAATCCCATTGGATATACCCGCGCGGCACTCGGCGCTGTCATAGCTCAGGGGTAGAGCACCTCATTGGTAATGAGGAGGTCGAGGGTTCAATTCCCTCTGACAGCACCACTGTTTTCAAGGACTTGCATGATCCGTCCTGGATTAATTTTTGGATTTAGTCCGTGAATTAGGTGTTTGATCCCGGACTTTAATGGTGCGATATTTTCCCGATGTATGGCAGCCGGCGGTTGCAGGTTGAACCGGACTCCGTCGAAAGGAGACGGAGATGAAGAAGAGCCGGTTCAGCGAGGAACAGATCATTCGGTGTCCTGAGGGAGCACCGGGCGAGGATTCCCACTGCGGAGCTATGCCGCAAGCACAGATCTCGGACGCGACCTTCTACAACTGGCGTAACCGCTATGGCGTCACGGAAGTGTCGGGCGCCCGGCGGCTGAAGAGCCTCGAGGAGGAGAACCGCAAGCTCAAGGTCCCGCTGCACAAAATCGCCGACGGCCGGCCACAAAATTGCCGCGCTTGCGCGTGCATTGGAATGCGGACCTCGAACGGAGGAAGATCATGGACAAAAAGACAGTTGGTTTGCTTGGCGCAATAGCAGGACTCGCCGCGGTCAATTCCGCGCAGGCCTCCACGGCCCATGCGCCGGATTTACGCAGCGCGTTCGACGCATCGTCCTACGCTGATCTGCTGGAACCGATTCCGAATGCCGCCGCCATGCTCAGGGCGGAAGATGCCGCGCGCGCCGATCAAAAAACGGTGGCGCCGGCGCAGGATGTCGAGTTGGCGCAAGCCTATCTGCAATTCCAGTACGGTCCGCCGCCGCCTTACTCCAGCCCCTATCCGTATCCCTATTCCTATCCCTACCCCTATTACCACCACCACCACCACCACCACCACCACCATCATCACCACCATCACCATCATCACCACGGCTACTACCAGGGGTAGCAAGGCGACGGGCGGCCGATCCCAGGGACAGGGGGGTGGCGTCGGTGACATGTGGCGATGCACCGGGGAATCAGGCGCTCCGCTTTTTTGCCTTTTCCCTGGCGGCCCGCAGCAGGCGGCGATAGGTCGCATCGAACACGGTGTTAGTCGACGAGAGCCAACGGGAATCCCGTCCCAGCGTCTCCCGGCTGGCGTGGATCCGCCGCCCGCGCAATTCGCGTTCGGCGGCTTCGTCTTCCGCCATCGGCGCCAATTCGAAATCGCACGAACCCGGTAAGAACAGCAATTGCATGAAGGGCTCGCCCGGCCTGAAGATGTGCGTGCGCCCCTCGGGCGGTGCCTTGAACACGACGAAGGAGATCATCGGCCACCAACTCGTGTGCAGCAATGCGGGAACGGCGATCGGCACGTCATCAGCGTCGCTCGTGTAAAAGCGTGGGTGCGGTTCGGTGCGCACCGCGATATCCTCATCAGCATCGAGATCGAGGAGAAGCTGATAGGTATAGTAATTTTCACCAAAAGACCGGAATGGCGGCCACTGGATGCCGGTTGCGGGGTCTGGGCCGAAATCTCCCTCAAGCACAATGCGCCCGCCGCGTTTGGATACATGCAACTCGTTATCGTACGGATAGATGAGTTCCATGCCGTATTGCGCCCCTTCGACGAACGGCATGCAGTGCCAGGCCTGTTCGCGCGAACCGTCACGGCGCGGCTGCGGCTCGCCTGCCCAGCCGGGGACCTCGAGCTTGGTCCGGCGAGGCGCCAAGCGCGGTTCGAACAACCGATATTTGACCATGATCACCATGAATTCTCCAACCCCCCCCCATCGCCTTCGCAAGGCGTTCTATTCACATCCGGTGCGGATCATCAATGCCGACAGGATGGCGATATTTTGGCAGCCAGGTTCGGGCGTGGTTTTTGCTCGCGCTCCGCATAGAGGCAGTACCGATTGGATACTCAAGTCCATCTTTCGGCCGAAATGTGGCCTCTTTTCGCGATACGGATCGGCGTCTATGAATCGGCGAACGACAAATGGGAGGCCGTTTCATGTGGCAGCAAGCCGAGCGTTACCCCGATCCGGCGATTGAGATACTTCAGCCCTCCTTCGCGAAGTATCGGCTTTTCAGCGCATCGGTCGAGCGGCTGGCAAGCGGGATGCGCTGGGCCGAGGGGCCGGTATGGTTCGGCGACGGCCGGTATCTGCTGTGGAGCGACATTCCGAACGACCGGATGATGCGATGGGACGAGGCAAGCGGGCAGGTGTGCGTGTTTCGCCAGCCCTCCGGCTATGCCAACGGCAATACGCGCGACCGTGAGGGGCGGCTGGTCACCTGCGAGCATGGCGGGCGGCGGGTGGTCCGCACCGAGTATGACGGGCGGATCACCGTGCTGCTCGATCGCTTCGAGGGCAAGCGCCTCAATTCACCGAACGATGTCGTCGTGAAATCGGACGGCAGCATCTGGTTCACCGACCCGCCGTTCGGATTGCTGTCGAACTACGAGGGCGCGATCGCCGAGCCGGAAATCGGTGCGAACGTGTACCGGATCGACGGACGCACCGGAGCGGCGACGATTGTGGCCGCCGACGTTCTGGGACCGAACGGGCTGGCGTTTTCGCCCGATGAGAGCCTGCTCTACATCGTGGAATCGCGCGGCGTGCCGAACCGCAAGATCCGGGCGTTCGACGTGGTGGATGGGGTGAAGCTCGCGAACGGACGGGTATTCGTCGATGCCGGGCCGGGCACGCCGGACGGCATACGCTGCGATATCGACGGCAATGTTTGGGCCGGCTGGGGCATGGGCACGCCGGAGCTGGACGGGGTGGTCGTGTTCGATCCGGCGGGCGAGGCGATCGGCCGGATCGCATTGCCGGAGCGCTGCGCCAATATCTGTTTCGGGGGTGCGAAGCGCAACCGGCTGTTCATGGCGGCGAGCCATTCGGTCTATGCGCTGTATGTGAATACCCAGGGTGCCGCGGGAGGATAGCTAACGAGGTTCGGTTTTGTGGTGAGCGCAATCTCGAAGCGATATGGTCAGGATTTCTGCACTGATTTCTTTTTGCTTCGCTCGCAAGCAGTGATGTCTGGATATGGTTTGTTCGCGCGCCCAGGTTGCAGTCTCAAAATTAATCTCTAGTAAAAGTACGTTGATTTTGTCAGCGTGTTTGTATACTTATCAAATACTGCTTCGTTTGAGAGAATTCCTTTTCCAGAACAGGTGAGGAAATTCCGTGATTTCACAAAAGTCATTGAAAATCATCGGCGGCGGGCGGTTTTCTCATAACGTAAGTGAACCGTCCAGGAATCATGTCGAGCCGGGGGGGCGGAATGACGCCGCCGGCAACGGTATTTTGCACGACCGGTCTCGATCTGTCGCCGATGCGGCAAAGCTCGCCACGGCCCTTGCAGCACCCAGGGAAGATCGGTTTGTCGTCGGCACAAGTCCGGCGATGCGCAAGCTGTTCGTGACGATTCGCAAATTCGCGTGCGCGGATGCGCCGGTCCTCATCGTCGGCGAAACCGGCACGGGAAAGGAACTGGTCGCGAACGCGATCCACCAGAAATCAACCAGGGCGAGCGGACCGTTCAAGGCGGTGAATTGTGCGGCGATTCCGCCGACGCTGATCGCCTCGGAATTGTTCGGCTACGAAAAAGGCGCGTTCACCGGCGCGGTCGGCCGCAAGACGGGCATTGTCGAGGCCGCCAAGGGCGGCACCTTGTTTCTTGACGAAATCGGCCATCTGCCAAGCGATCTGCAAGGCTACATGCTGCGTTTTCTGCAGGAAAAGACGATTCAGCGGGTCGGCGGGATCAGTCAGATTCCGGTCGATGTTCGGATCATCGCCGCGAGCAACGTGAACTTCGACGATGTCATCGCGGTCGGGGCATTTCGCGCCGACCTGTTTTACCGGCTCAATGTCCTTACGGTTCATCTGCCGCCGCTCCGTGAGCGGCCCGAGGACATCGAATTGCTCGCCCGGTTCTTTCTCGGCCGGTTTGCGGCGGAAGCCGGAAAAACCCTGACGGGATTTGCGCCCCAGGCAATCGAGCGGCTATGTTCGCATTGCTGGCCCGGAAATGTCCGGGAATTGATGGCCTGTATTCAGCGTGCGGTCGTCATTACCGATGCCGACAGGATCGCGGTCGACGATCTCGATCTGTCGGACCACCCGTCGGCGACGCCAAAGCAAGTGATCGCGCCCCGCGTGCCGAAGCGCAGGCAGAATGCAGGAACCCAGCGCGAAGCGCTGATCGATGCGATCGACCGATGTGGCGGCAATCTGACGCAGGTGGCTGCGGCGCTCGGAATTACGCGGGTCTCGATATACCGGATGGTCAGAAAGTTCGGCTTGGTCGATCGCGTTGCCGCAAGTCGCCAGGAGGGTCATGCGCAACCGGAGGCCGGGCCATGAAACCGCTTGCTCCAGATCGTCAGGCAATCCACAATCGCATTCACTTATCGTTGGCATGAGGCAATCGTGATCGAGACAATGCGTTCCACAGTGGTTTTCTCAGCGGGTTGCAGGCGCCGATGGAGCATCGCGGCTGGCCTGATCGCGATTCTCGCGCTGCCGCCAACGGCTTTTGCCCGGTCGCCCGGTTACGGAGCGAACGGGCCACCCACCCAGCAGGCAACCGTCAAGGTTCTCAGCTTCGAGCTTGTGCCGCTCTCGGCCAATCAACTGCAAAGCGAGGCGGGCAAGGGCATACCCAGCGAGGTGCCGGGCACCGTGGTGCCGAAACCAGGCAACGGAACCATAAAACTTTGGGACGAAGTTCCGACCGTGAGGGTGATCACGACCCAGGCGTCGGAGACGTTGACCATCAACCTGGCGCGCTGAAGCGGGTTTTTGTCGGATTCGGCATAAATCCCGTCCGCGCGCCATTGTTGGCCATGCCGCGCGAAGCGTAGATTCGCACGCGCGGATGAAGCTGTCCGGTCTATGCGGATCGCTGGATTGCTTCGATCGTTGCACGATCTCGCAATGACGATTCTTGCCGTCGGAATTTGGCATGACTCGCGGCACCCCGAAACGGCGGATCGAAAATCCGCTGCCGGGATCAGGGCCGGAACCGGATTGGCACCTCGAAAAGAACCTTCGCGACCGGGCTGTTCGGCCCGACGCCGATCCCCGCACCGATATTGAGGGTGATGTTCTTGGTCAGCGTGAGCCCCACCCCGAAATTGAACGTGCCGAAATCGAACGACGAACCAGCGATGCCCACGCCATTCTCCGTCGCGGGCCATACATGTTCCTGCTGGTAGCTGAACGTCATCGAGGTCCGGTTGTTCACGGCGAAGCCGACGCCGAACGTTCCCGAGAGGTAGTTGCCGGGACCGATCGTGGCCGGCGTCGAAGGCCCGCCGCCGCGATTCGCGATTCGCACCCCGCGCGCGAAATTGACCCCGTAGAGAATATTGGCGAACAGGACCGCTGGCGATGTCGGGATCAGAATCGTCATGTTCGGTTCCAGCGTATAGAAGCCGGTTCCGGTCGGTAGTTTCTTCTCGATTCCGGCAATGTAGATCCCGTTCGGATCTTTGGTCGTATAGATCGGAACCGAGAACGGGCTGGTGCCCGTGGTCGTCTTGAACAGGAGATTGCCGATCAGGATCGGCCAGCCATTATTGCCGCTGTTGATCTGGTAGCTTCCGCCGACCACGACGTCGCCGATGCTGAATGCGTTCGCGCCGGGCGAAAACACCTGGGCACTTGGCCCGAGTGGCTGAGTCGTGGTCGAACCTGTCGCGTAGACCAAAGGAACTCGCAGGTTCAGCTCCAGCCGATTGGTGACGCCGTAGCGGAATGTCATCGCCGTGGTCGCGTAGTTCGCTTGAACGCGCTGGACATTGATGTTGCCGAAGGTAATGCCGGGGATGATCGTGAAACCGCTGATATTGACCTGGTTCTCGTTGTAGTAGTCGTACTCGAAGGACGGATCGACGACGAAAGCACCTTTCGGGGTCAGCACGCCGCCCGTGCTGGAAAGCTCCTGCGCGGTTTGCAGCACCCGCCGCGCTTCCTGCTTCCTCGGGCTCGGCCCGGTAATCGGCGCGGCTTCCGGTGCGCTTGCCGCCGAAGCTTGTGCGACACTGGTTCCGGTTTGTGTGGCCGCCGGTTCGGGCGCGTTGGCCGCCGTGCCGGTGCCGGTGCCGCGCAGCTTGCCGAGTTCGGTGTCGAGCAGGTTCTGCTCGTCGTTGAGCCGCAGGCTCTGAAGGCGCAACTCCCGTTGCTGTTCCTTGATCTGCGCTTGCTGCTTCAGGATTTCGGCACGCAGCCTCGCCGCTTCCTGTGGCGTAATCGACTGCCCGGCGGTTTGCGTGTCGGACTGGGCATGGGCCGGCACGGACAGTCCGGCGAGGCAGATCGTTCCGAAAAGTGCCGCGTGCCATAAGCGGAAAGATTGCCGCGAGAGACTGCTGCCGGTTGGAAGGACGATGCTTTCCGCGACATGAAAGCGACGTTCGGTGAGCATTCTGTTCCTCCCTGCAGGATTGGTGCAGCAATCAACATCCCGATCGTGCGCTGGGGCACTAACATTCGGCGCTGATTGAAAATACGATAACATATCCACTCGCCCGATCACAAACTTTTTAAATGCTTGCCTGCAATGAATTCCGAATGGGCGAACAGGAATTCGCAACATGTGACTTATCGGCCACGCGGGCTTCGAACGGCCCGCGGATCGGTTCCTGCCCTCATGGCGCACAAACCCACCCGCCGGTGCATGTCGGCGAGCCGATTACGTCGTTGTTCCTGCCCCGCGCACCACCACACTAGCCGATGCGAAATCAGGGAACCCCGAACCCTTGCGTCACGTTGTTCAGAACGCGGTTCGTCGTCTGCGCCGCGATGTTGGATTCGGCGAGCCCGGTCACCCCGATATTCATCAGCGTGGTCTGCTCGATGATCTGGTTGCTCAGGCTGTTGCTGATGCCATTGATGATCCCGCCTCCGCTGAACATCGTCTGGACCGATGTTGCCCCGTTGCCGCTCGTGCTGGTGGTCAGCACGGTCGTCGTCGGGTCGGCGACCGGCACATAGTATTTATTTCCGGTCGGCGTGCTGCTGGTAATCGCCGGGGTGGCAATCGGCACGGTGATCTGCGTTCCGGTCGGCGTGCTGGTCAATGTGCCGCTCGGCGTGTTGTTGGTTTCCTGGAATGACGTATTCGTATTGCTCGTCGAACTGGTCGTGGTCGTCGCCGGGTCGTTCCCGCCCGGCACGTTCGGCGTATTGGTGACGGACTGGGAAACCTGCGGTGTGCTCGTCGCCGAATAGACATAGACGGGAAGGCTGGTCGTACTGTTCGTGATCGAGATTTGCGGCACCATGATGCTCAGCACCATCGTGCCGTTGACGGTGGTGAGCTGCTGGAACCCGAAGGTCAGATTGATCCCGCCAGGCAGGCTCATCCCGCCCCGGATCGTGCCGAGCTGTGCATCGCTCAGCGCGTAAGGCTGAAGGCCGGCACGCGCCACGATTGCAGCACCGACCCCGCCGGAAGCGGCACCCGCCATGACCGGCTGGCCTGAAGCCAGAATGGGAAACGCCACGCTCGCCAGCAGGAACGCGGCGAGCGCGGTACCGGGCATCCGGTGCCGTCCCGTCTCGCATCTATCCATCTGCGTTCTCCCTAAATCTTAAAACAACGTTGGATTCCCAGCGCCGATCTGGCGCAGGGTCGAAAAATCGACCATGAATCGCGACAGCGAGAGCGGCGCTTCCGGCGACGTTGCCCAATTGCGCCCCCGGTTGAAGCTTGCCCGCGCCACCGCCGGATGCGCCAGGATCAGGAAGAAAATCCCGCTCCACTGGTGTTCGAACACGCCGATGCGTTCGCTGCGCATTCCCACCGCCGGGTCGGCGATCAGCACGCGCCCATCCTCGATCCCGGTAATCACCACGAAGTGCCGGTAGCCATACTCGTTGATCAGCACGATCGCCGGCACCCCAACCTTCTCGAGCTTCGAAAGCGGCGCGCGGAACCCGCCCGAGGCCAGATCGTGCCGCTGGAGATAAAGCTTCATGTCGAGCAGCGAGAATCCATATTTCTGGATCAGCGCCTTGTTGCCGTGAATGACCATGCTGCGGAACACGGTCATCTCGTTGACCGGCATGTGGTAGCTATAGGTCAGCAGCGTGGCGAGCGCGGCCGACCCGCACGAATAGTCGAAATGCTGTGGAATGACGGTGCCGAACCGCCGCGCCTGGAAGCTTTGCACCCGCATGTGGGGTGAAATCCCCGGAAGCCCCGCGATCGCGCCGCTGATCTGAAGCGGAGCCGCGCGCGCCCTCAGGCAAAGTCCGCCCACGCCGAGCCAGACCGCCAAGCTCGCCGCGATCAAACCGACACTCCGCCAGAACCGGCGGGTCGTGGGTTGGCGGCACATCGCTCCCTCCCTACTGGGCGCTGATGAAGATCGATACGCTGGAGTTCATCATAACATTGTTGCCGGTGTTTGAGAACACATTTGTGAACCCGGTATTGCCGCCGATCTCGCCGCCGATCACCGCGCCGGTGGTGGAACCGCCCGAAACCTTGCCGTTCAGCGTGCCGCTGCTCGTGGATGTCACGTTGAGCTGATTATTGGTGGTGTTGAACGCATTCGTCAGGTTCACCCCGCCCTCGCCGCGCGTGGTGCCGAGCTTGGCCGTCGAAAGCTGTTTGCCCGCCAGCGCGCTGAACGGATTGTCGGTGGCCTTGCCCGGTCCCGCCGACCCGCCCGCGAAAGCGGTTCCGTTCACGCAGAACGCCGCAGCCGTCACGAGAACGGTTGCGGCGATACTGATCCTCGCTTTCCTCATCGCTTCCTCCCTCGCGTCCGGCGCAGCTCCCGGACGCCATCGATCATAATCGGCCGCACCGCCCGGTTTTGGCCGGACGGTGCGGTTCCCGAAATTCGAGAAAAAGTTCCGAGTTAATGGTTACCCAGGATGCTCCCGCCATTGTCGATGCCGGTCGCGGCGACCGACACGTTCTGCTGCATCAGGCCGTTGCCGTTGAAGCCGGCGGTGATCACGCCGATATTGCCGCTGACATTGTTGCCGCCCACCGTCGAGCCGTTGTAGTTGGTGTTCGTGTCGTTGCCGGCGGCGGCGGCAGCGGAGGAGGCGGCCGCACCTCTGTTATGGTTGCCTTTGTTTTGATGGCTGCCGGCGGCGGAACTCTCGGCCGCGGCGTTATTGTTGTCGTTATCGTTGTTGTTGCTGGTGTGGCCTTCCAGGCTGCCGCCCGCATGGGACGAGGCCAGGGTCACGTCGATGCTGGTTTGGTTGAAGGAACTGGTCGCCGCAAGCGAGCCATTGCTGACCGCAGCACTGCCCAGACCATCAGCGTCAGCCGAGTTGAAGCTGTTCGCGATGGCCGTGCCGTCCTGGCTCGCCGCCGCGCCGCTGCCGCCATTGACGGTTGCAGCCGATGTGTTGATGTGGGTGTTGAAGCTGTGCTGGGCGCCGCTATTGGCGTTGGCGCCCTTTTCCGCCAGCGTGCCGCTATTGATGTTGCCACCTTCTTTCGCGACCGTCACGGTCTTGGTGTTGCCGTTGCCGTTGTTGCTGCCCAGCGTGCCGCTATTGGCCGCGCTGTCCTGGCTCGCCGACGCGCCGCCGCCGCCATTGGCGCTCGAGCCCGACGCGTTGGTCTTCGTGACCGTCACGGTCTTGTTTTTGGTGCTGCTGGCCGAGCCGCTACCGGTATTGGCGTTGCCGCCGTTCTGCGCCTGCGTGTTGGTACTACCACCACCATTACCGTGGTTGACGTTCTTGGCCATGGCGGGAGCCATGCCGAGGCCGAACAGGCCAAGGGCAATGGCCGCCGTGCTGCTCAGAAGAAGTTTACGCATTGAATCCTCCGTTGTGTTCGGTTTCATCCGACCTCGACCCGATGACGGCAGAGGCCATGGCTTTCAGATTCACGACCGCAGATACTCGGACCGGAATTCCTGTCCCGCGAACTCGCGCCTCTGCCGCCGATGAGGATCAACGCAAGCAGCGTGCCAACGCGATGCGCAGCGGTGATTTCCAGAAATTCATGATTTCTTAAGGCATTACGGGATATGGCCTGACGGCCATATCGGCCGTGCCGGTGTAACTTCAGACGTAACTTTTACGTAGCGTCACACTGACGATGCCCGCGCTGCCGAGTTTGTCGTTATCTATAATAAACTGGTCGGCGATCATGGGTCGGCTCAGTCGGCACCCCGCGAGGCGATCCGGCTTTCCCGTTTCCGCGCCACCGCGTGCCGCAAGTCCCGCCCCTCGCGCGGCAGCAGCGGGTCGATCGCGGTGTCGAACATCGCGACGCGCGCCCAGTACAGCATGCCTTGATGAAAGAAATCGGCCAGGAACCGGCGGATCATGATTTCACCGCTCGAAAAACAGCGAAACGATGGACAGGACGAGCAGCGCCGCCATCGCGAGGTTGAAAGCCCGGAACTGCCGGTCGGATCGCAGCACCGAACCGATGCCCGAGCCGATGCCCGCCCAGGCCGAGACGACGGGCAGGGTGACGAGCAGGAACACGATCACGATCATGCCGGTCTGCACCCAGAGATTGTCCGCGAGGCTGACGAATGTGCTCATCGCCGCCGCGGCGATGACCCATGCTTTCGGGTTGACCCACTGAAACAGCGCCGCCTCGAGAAAACTCAGCGGGCGCGACCGGCGGTTAGCACCCTTCGCGTCGGGGCGCCGCGCCGTCGCGATTCTGGCGGCAAGCCAGACCATATAGGCGATGCCGAGCCATTTGAACCCACGGTGAACCGCCGGGTTGGCGATCAGGACGGGGCCGAGCCCCAGGCCGATCATCAGGATCATCACCGGAAACCCGACCGAGATGCCGAGCACATGCGGCATGGTGCGCCGCAGGCCGAAGGTCGCGCCGGAGGCAGTGACCATAACGTTGTTCGGGCCGGGGGTGCCCGACATCGCGACGGCAAAGAGAACCAGGCCCGGCAGCGCGGTCATCGTCCGGTTTCCATGCACCCGTTCATGGCGGCACTGGTGTAGGGCGGTTGCGTTACCGCGACAGGTCTGATAACGTTATTGGTAATTCTCATGAAAATGGATAACACAACCCAGCGCGTCATTCAACATCTGCGCGTTCTCGCGGCCGGGCAGGCGGCGGGATCGCGCCTGCCGCCGGTGCGGGCGCTGATGCGGGAATTCGGCGCCGGCCCGGTCACGGTTCAGCGGGCGCTGGATCGCCTGACCCATGAAGGGATCATCGAAGCGCATCCGGGGCGCGGCACCTTCGTCGCCGGACGGGCGCCGGACGGCGCGGCCGTGCTGGCCGACATGGCCTGGCAGAGCGTCGCCCTCGGTCCCGGCCGGTCCCAGGCCGAGGCGCTCGGCGCCCTGGCGCATGTTCCCCCGCCGCATGCCGTCCCGCTGAACGCCGGCTATCTGTCCGAAGCCTTGCAGGCGACCTCCCTGCTGGCGGCGGCGGCCACGCGGGCGCTGCGCCGGCAGGGTTTATGGGGGCGGATGCCGATCGAAGGGCTTCATGCGCTGCGCGCATGGTTCGCCGATGCGATCGGCGGTTCCTACCGGGCGCACGAGGTCACGATCTGTCCGGGCAGCCAGTCGGCTCTCGCGGCGTCGTTCCGGGCCCTCGCGAATCCCGGCGATCCGGTCCTGATGGAAAGCCCGACCTATATCGGGGCGATCGCGGCGGCGCGCGCGGCCGGCCTGCGTCCCGTCCCGGTGCCGATCGATCGGGACGGGGTGCGGCCCGAGCTTCTGGCCGATGCGTTCCGCACCAGCGGGGCACGGCTGTTCTACTGCCAGCCGACCTATTCCAACCCAACCGGCGCTGTGCTCTCGGCGGCGCGGCGCGGCGCGGTTCTGGATCTGCTCCGGGAGTTCGGCGCCTTCCTGATCGAGGATGACTGGGCGCGGGATTTCCAACTGGACTCCGGCACCCCGCCGCCAGCCCTCGCGGCCGACGATCGCGACGGCCACGTGGTCTATGTCCGGTCGGTCACCAAATGCGCGGCGCCGGGGCTCAGGATCGGCGTGATCTGCGCGCGCGGCCCGGCGCATGCCCGCCTGCGCGCGGCCCGGCTGACCGATGATTTTTTCGTCCCCGGCCTGCTGCAGGAAATCGCCCTGCAACTGCTCACCGCGCCGAGCTGGCCGCGCCATCTGCGCTGGCTGCGCGCGGCGCTGAGGGCGCAGCGGGACGCGCTGGTCGAGGCGTTGCGCATGCATCTCGGGCCGGACTGCCTCGCTCATGTGCCGGAGGGCGGTCTGCATCTCTGGGTGCGGTTGCCCGACGGGACTGTCGATGAGGATGTCGCCGCAACCTGCGCCAGGGCCGATATCCTGGTCAGCTCCGGCCGGCACTGGTTTCCGGGAGAACCCGAAGCGCCGTTCCTGCGGGTCGGTTTCGCCGCGATCCCGGCCGAGGCGGCTGATGACGCGATCGCCCGGCTCGCCGCGATCATTCGCGGCTGATGCCTCGAACCCAGATCGCCACGAGGCAGGCGGCGGATGCCGGGGACCGGATCATCGCGCCGGATCGAGAATGAGCGCATGCACCGTTCCCGGCACGAACCGGAAATCCGGGGCATTGCCGGGCTTGCCCTTGCGTTCGGATAGGATTTTGGCGGTCACCAGGAAGACTCGACCGGTTTTCGGGTCGATCGCCATGTTCTTCGCACCCGGCGCGGTTTCGACATTGCCGAGACCGGTGAACCTGTCCGGTCCGTCTTCCTCGATCACCGAGAGCGTACCGTCCTTGTTGGAGCTGAAGGCGAGATGCGAAGCCGGATCGAAGGCTGCGCCGTCGGTGCCGAGGCCGATCGGCAACTGGGCGAGAACCTTGCCGCTATTCGAATCGACCACGACCATCCTGACGTTGCCCTTGCAGCTCGCGAACAGCCGGTGCGTCCGCTCATCGATCGCGAGGCCGTGGATATCCGGGCACGTCGGCACGTTCCACATCGCGGTGACCGTGTTGGTCCTGGCGTCGATCCGGGCGATCCTGGCGCGGTCGCTGATATTGACGAACACGTTGCCGTCGCCGTCCGGCACCGCTTCCTCGGGCGATCCGCCGAGTGGGACCGTGGCAACCACCGTGTCGGTCGCCGGATCGATCGCGCTGGCCGCATGGGCGTTGCCGCCAAAGGCGAACACCTCGCGACTGCCTCAGCGTTTCTCGTCGAAATATTCAGGCATGGCCGCGATCAGCCGGGGCAGGGAGGTCAGCAACTCGGACAAATGAAGCCGCATGACCGCCTCGGCCGCATCCCGATCGCGCGTTTCGATCGCATCGACGATCGCGGCGTGCTGCTCGAGCAGCCGCGCCGCCGGGGTTGCGTCCGGCAGGCTCAGATAGCGCACCCGGTCCATCTGCAGTTTGACATTGTGCAGGATGCGCCAGACATCTTCGTGATCGGTCGCGGCGGCGAAAGCGCGGTGCAGCGCGTCGTCCAACGCCAGAAAACCGGCATGGTCGCCGGCGCGCACGGCGTCGGCCTGATCGGCGATCAGCGACCGCATCCGCGCGATCGCGGCAGCGTCGGCCTTTGCCGCGGCTTCGCGCGCGACCGCGCATTCCACCGAAGCCCGCAGGAAGCGGGCACTTTCCGCCCGTGCCGCGGAAATCCGCGTCACCACCGTGCCGCGCTGCGGCAGCACCTGCACCAGCCCGGCTTCCGACAGCCGGATCAGCGCCTCGCGCACCGGCTGGCGGCTGACCCCGAGCTGTGCTGCGAGATCGTTTTCCGAAAGGCGCTCGCCGGGACGCAGCGCATTGGTGATGATGCGCTCCTCGATGATCCGCCGCACCCGCAGCCCAACCGGCCCCGGCTCTTCGGAACCGAGTTCGGTCGCACTTCTGTCTGTCCTCCGGGCGGCAATTTGGGGCGGCATGATCGAAACCTTGACCGTTCGGCGTCGTCATGAATAACTAGCCGACTAGTATGGTGATGACAAGGACGACCATGGAACAAACCTGGCGCTGGTTCGGCCCCGAAGATGCCATTACTCTGGACGAGATCGGGCAGACCGGCGCCGAAGGCATCGTCACCGCCCTTCATGATATCTCCTATGGCGCGGTCTGGACCGAGGAAGCGATCGCCGCGCGGCAGGCGCTGATCGCGCGCGGCCCGGTTCCCGCGCTGCGCTGGAGTGTGGTCGAAAGCCTGCCGGTGCATGAGGATATCAAGCGCGGCGCCGGCAGGCTCGACCATCTGTTCGGCGCCTACCGCACATCGCTGCGCAACCTGGCGCGATGCGGCCTCAGTACCGTCTGCTACAATTTCATGCCGATCCTCGATTGGACGCGCACCGAATTGCAGGCGCCACTGCCGGGCGGCGGCACCGCACTCCGCTTCAACGCGCATCAGATCGCCGCGTTCGATTGCTTCATGCTCGCGCGTCCCGGCGCCGAGGCGGAGTACGATCCGGCGCTGCTTGCCCGCGCCCGCGCCTGGTTCGACGCGGCGGGCGAGGCCGAACGGAGCACTTTGCTCGCCAGCATCATGGCCGGGCTGCCCGGCGCCTATGACCGCTACGACATCCCCGGCCTGCGCCGGATGCTCGACAGCTACGCCGGCATCGACCATGCCGCATTGCGCGGCAATCTCGTGCGATTTCTCCAGGAGGTCGTGCCGGCGGCGGAGGAACTGGGCATCCGCCTCTGCATCCACCCCGACGACCCGCCGCGGCCGATCTTCGGCCTTGCCCGAATCGTCTCGACCGAAGCCGACATCGCGTTCATCCTGGATGCGCTAGATCGCCCCGCCAACGGCCTGACCCTTTGCACCGGCTCGCTCGGTGCGGGCGTGGGCAACGACGTGGCTGCCATCGCGCGGCGCTTCGCCGACCGGATCTGGTTCGCCCATCTGCGCAACGTGACGAAGGAACCGGATGGCTCCTTCATGGAATCCGACCATCTTGCCGGTGATGTGCCGATGCTGAAGGTGATCCGCACGCTGCTCGGTGCCGAGGCTCGGCGCCGCGCCGCCGGCGATCAGCGCTGGCGCATCCCGATGCGCGCGGATCACGGCCATGAATTGCTCGGCGATGCCGGCCGCAACACCCATCCCGGCTATCCGCTGATCGGGCGGCTGCGCGGTCTCGCTGAACTGCGCGGCGCGATGCTCGCCCTGACCGGCGAGATGGCGTCGTGATCCGGGACGGGAACGTGAATTGACAAACTGCCATGGTAGTATATTTCTGCCGGGCTATCGATAATGCGCAGTTTCCGCCGCACGAGAAACGCGAGGAGGGACGCCGAATGCCTGCCGATGCGATCAGCCGGGCGGTGAGCCCGCTCCAGGCGAAGCCGGTTCTCGAAGTCGTCGGCGTCGCCAAATCCTACGGCCATATCAGGGCGCTCGAAGGCGTCACGCTCGACATTCATGCCGGCGAGGTGGTGGGACTGGTGGGCGATAACGGCGCCGGCAAATCCACCCTGGTCAACATCATCGCCGGCGCGATCCGCCCCTCCGCCGGCACGCTGCGGATCGAGGGGCGGGAGGTCGCCTTCGCCTCCGCGCTTGATGCGCGCACCGCCGGAATCGAGGCGGTGTATCAGGATCTGGCGCTGGCGCTCGATCTCGACATCTGGGCGAATATCTTTCTCGGCCGGGAGACGTTGCGCCCCGGCCTGCTCGGCCGCCTCGGCTGGCTCGACAAGCGCGCGATGCAGCGCCGCGCCGCCGAGGAGCTTGGCCGTACCGCGATCCGCGTCGGTTCGATCCGCACGCGCTGCCGCGCGCTGTCCGGCGGGCAGCGTCAGGCGGTCGCGGTGGCGCGCGGGCTGATCTGGGGGTCGCGGCTTCTGCTGCTGGACGAGCCCACGGCGGCGCTCGGCGTCGAACAGCAGGCCAAGGTCGGCAAGCTGATCGAGGCGGTGCGCGCCCGCGGCATTCCGGTCATTCTGGTCAGCCACAACATGCCGCAGGTTCACGACCTCTGCGATCGCATCGTGGTGCTGTTCCAGGGCCGCAAGATCGCCGACCGGCCGGCATCGGACATGACGATCGCCGACATCATCGCCTGCATCACCGGCGCCGGCATTACGGGCACACGGGAGATGCACGCATGAGCGACGCGCCGACCCCGTCGCGCGAGGCTGCAATGCCCGCTCCCGCCGCGCGGCGCGTCTCGCGCGCCGCGTCCCTCGAATTTCTCTCGCGCGCGGGAGAACTCTGGACGCTCGCGATCCTGATCGTTCTGATCGCGATATTCGGCATATTGAGCCCGGATTTCTTCAGCCGGGCGAGCTGGCTCGCGACCTCGCAATTCGCGGTCGAATATCTGCTGCTCGGACTGGGTGAAACCTTCGTCATCGTCACCGGCGGGATCGATCTTTCGGTCGGCGCGATTCTCGGTTTTTCCGGCATGGTGGGGGCGATGGTGATGCGCGCCATGATTTATCGCCATGTAGCGACCGATCTCGATCTCATCGCCGGAATCGCGTCCGCCCTGACCGCCGGCACCTTCGTCGGCTGGCTGAACGGCCAGGCGATCACCCGCCTTCGGCTGACGCCGTTTGTCGTCACGCTCGGCATGCTCAGCATGTGCACCGGCGGCATCTATCTGCTCAACAACGGTGGCAATGTCGGCACGATTCCCGATATCGTCGGCACGCTGGGCTCTTTCGCGATCGGCGGCTGGCTGCCGGTGACGGTGCTGGTCACTGCGGTTTTCGCGGTGCTGTCCGCCCTGCTGCTGGCGGAAACCCGGTTCGGGTTGCGCACCTACGCGATCGGCTCAAATCCGCAGGGAGCGGCGCGCGCCGGCATCGATGTGCGCAAGCATCTGGTGAAAATCTACATGCTGTCGGGCTTTCTCGCGGCGGTGGCGGGGCTGATGGTGATGGCGCGGTTCGCTTCCGCCTCGGTACAGGCCGGCGCCAATGACGAACTCGACGCGATCACCGCCGTGGTGATCGGCGGCGCCAGCCTGTTCGGCGGGCGCGGCACCGTGCTCGGCACGGTGATCGGCAGTTTCGTGATCACCGTGATGGTGACCGGGCTGATCCTGATCGGCGTGCAGCCGTTCTGGCAGCAGGTCGCGGTGGGTGCCATCCTGATTTTCGCCGTCGCGATGGACCAGTTGCGCGACCGGCTGCTCGATGCGTTTTAGAAACCGACCGACAACAAGGGGAGACGACGATGACGAGACAAAAATTCCGCACTGCATTGGCGGCGGGTGCCGTTCTGGCCGCGATGGGCTTGTCCAATGCAAACGCGAAAACCTACACGATCGCGCTGGTGCCCGGAATCGCGACCGATCCGTTCTACATCACCATGCAGCGCGGCGCCGCCGCCGAGGCGAAAAAGCTCGGCGTGCACTTGATCTGGCAGGGCGGCGCGTCCTTCTCGCCGGAAACCCAGATACCGATCCTGCAGGCCCTGCTTGCCAAGCATCCCGATGCCCTGGTGATCGCGCCCACCAACAAGAAGGCGCTGATCAACCCGATCAAGCAATATGTGAGCGCGCATATTCCGGTGATTTCGGTCGATACCACGATCAGCGATCACGGTCTGCTCAAGTCGCGCATCACCTCCAACAACACCCAGGGCGGCGCCGCCGCCGCCAAGGCGATCGCAACATTCGCGCATGAGAGGGGCGATGTCGCGGTGATCAACGTCAAGCCCGGCATTTCGACGACGGACGCGCGCCAGAAAGGCTTCCTCGCGCAGATGAAGCACTATCCGAACATGAAGGTCGTCGCGATAGAATACGACAATGACAGCCCGACCAAGGCGTTCACCGAAGCCCAGCTTTTGCTGCTGAAATATTCGCACCTGAAGGGCATTTTCGGCACCAACGTGTTCTCCGCCCAGGGCGCCGGCAAGGCGGTCGATTCATCGGGCAAGAAAGGCCGGGTAAACGTGGTCGGTTACGATGCCGAACCGGGCGAGGTGAAGCTGCTCAAACAGGGCGTCGTCACCACGCTGATCGTTCAGCAACCCGCGCTCGAAGGCAAGCTCGGCGTGAAATACGCCTATGACATTCTTTCCGGCCATGCCGGAAGCGTGCCGAAATCCAAGCTGCTCGACAACATCACCGCGACCACGAAGAATGCGAACGATCCCGATATCTCCAAGTATTTCTACAAATCCGAACTCGCGCACTGAGAGGGCGATGATCGGTATCGGGGAGAGGCCATGACGGAAAATCAGCACGGCGCCGCGACTTGCCCGGCACGCTACGCGGGGCGGCGCGTGCTGATCACCGGCGGCTCGCGCGGGATCGGCCGGGCGATCGCCGAACGCGTCGCGGCGGAGGGTGCGGCGACCATCATTACCCATTTCCGCGACGGCGCGGCGGCCGCCGCCACGCTCGAACGCCTTGCCGCGATCAGCCATGCGGCGGGATTCGACGCGGTCGCGCATCGCGCGGAGGATGCCGATGTGGCGGATGAAGCGGCGATGGATGCGGTCTTCGCGCGCGCATTCGCGATTGGCCGGCTCGACGTTCTGGTCAACAATGCCGGTATCCAGAAGGAACAGACGCAAGGCCATGAACTGGATCTCGCTGCGTTCGAGCGGGTGATCGCGGTCAATCTCATTTCGGTCGCATCCTGCGCGGCGCGCGCCATCCGGCATTTCCTGGATCACGGCGGCGGGGTGATCGTCAACATCTCGAGCGTGCATGAAATCGTGCCGAAACCGGGTTATCTCAGCTATTCGGCGGCGAAAGGCGGCGTCGGCAACATCACCCGCACCTTGGCACTCGAATATGCCGGGCGAGGCGTTCGGGTGAACGCCGTCGGTCCCGGTGCGACAATTACCGACATGAATGCATCGTGGATCGACGATTCTGTCCGCCGCGCGGCGGTGTGTGCGCATATCCCGATGGGCCGCCCCGCCGAGGCCGCCGAAATCGCGGCGGTCACAGCGTTTCTCGCATCGGATGACGCAAGCTACGTCACCGGCCAGACCATCATGGCCTGCGGCGGGCTGTCGCTCTACGGTGACTTCGCCCAGAACTGGGCATCGTAAGCCGAAGCCAAACCTGCCAGGGGTAAAACCCGACCACGACTGTCCTTGCGCGGCCGCGTCACGCGAAGGCGTGCATTTGCACGTCACGACCGAAGCAATCCAGCGACGCATCGGCGCGACCATCATGAGCCGCGCATTATACGATTTCACTTATGATGCATATTGAGACTCACTGCGCGGCGAAGCGATCCATAAGCGCAGATCAGGAACGCAAATAACGCGGACGGCGCAATCGCAAATTCAACGGCAAAAGCCGGCCAAAGGTGAGGACGTATCGAATGTCTCGATTCGAGGAGAGCGGCGGTATCAATGCATGGCTGCCACCGGGGCGACTGTTCATCCTGGGGTTTCAGCATGTCCTGGTCATGTATGCCGGTGCCGTGGCCGTGCCGCTCATCGTCGCGGGCGCCGCGCATCTGACCACGGCCCAGACCGGCTATCTGATCAGCAGCGACATGTTCTGCTGCGGTATCGGCTCGCTGCTCCAGTCGGTCGGACTCGGTCCGTTCGGCATCCGCATGCCGGTGATCATGGCGGTCACTTTTGCCGCGGTTGGCCCGATGATCGTGATGGTGGGCGATCCCGCGCTCGGCCTGCCGGGCATTTACGGCGCCACCATCGCCGCTGGCCTCATCGCGATGGGCCTGGCGCCGTTCGCAAGCCGGCTGCTTCGGTTTTTTCCGCCTCTGGTGCAGGGAATCGTCATCACCGCGATCGGCGCGAATCTGATTCCGGTGGGAATCAACTGGTCCGCCGGCGGTTTCGGCAACCCACATTACGGCGCGCCGATCTATCTCTGCGTGTCGCTCAGCGTCCTGCTGTTCATCATGGTGCTCGCGAAATACGGCAAGGGATTCATGGCGAATGTCGCGGTCCTGCTCGGGCTCATTTTCGGTTTCGCCGAAGCCGTGCTGCTGGGCCGTGTGCGGCTTACAGGCATCGGCGCGGTCGGCTGGTTCGGCCTGATCACGCCATTTCATTTCGGGTTGCCGACGTTCCATCCCATCGCGATCGCCACGATGGTCGTCGTCATGCTGGTAACGTTCATCGAATCGAGCGGCATGTTCATGGCTCTCGGGATGATCGTCGATCATCCGGTCGAAAACACGGATATTCGCCGAGGGCTTTTGGTCGATGGTCTTGCGAGCGTCATCGGCGGCACATTCAACTCTTTTCCGCACACCTCGTTTTCGCAGAATATCGGACTTGTCGGGATCACCGGCGTGCGGAGCCGCTGGGTCTGCGCCGCGGCCGGCGTGATCCTGGTGCTGCTCGGCCTGGTTCCGAAAATGTCGTTCATCGTCGCGTCGATTCCGCAATTCGTCCTGGGCGGCGCCGGCATCGTGATGTTCGGTATGGTCATGGCGACCGGCATTCGCGTGCTGAGCCATGTCGATTACGAAAAACAACAGCATAATTCCTACATCGTCGCGATCAGTCTCGGCATTTCGATGATCCCGGTGGTCGCCGTGCATTTCTTCCAGGCGGTTCCGGTCAACCTGCAACCCTTCGTGCAGAGCGGTATTTTCCTCTCCGCCCTAACCGCGGTTCTGAGCAATCTCTGGTTCAACGGAATGGCGCCAAAACGCGACTCCGGGCGCGGCAGCACCGTGGCGCACTCTGTCGAGATCCAGGGAGACCCGAAGGCGGTCTCGACGCTTCACTGAAACGATTTCCGCAAAACCTGCCGCACGATTCAACCAAAAAAAACCGGGAGTGAAATTTCAATGGCAATAACATCCGCCCGTGACTCTGTCCCGGCTGCGCGCGCGACCGCGATCGCGCTTCTGATCATGGCTCCCGTCATGGCCAGCGCACAGGGCACCGCCGAAACCGCGCCGCAATCCGGCCCGTTGCAGAGCCTCGCCACGGCGCGCCAGCAACTGAAAACCGACGGGATCGACATTACCGGCTATTACGAAGGCAATTTCTACGCAAACGTCGCCGGCGGCCTCAAAAAAACCAATGTCTATTTCAGCGATCTTGCGTTCGGCGCCAATCTCGATCTCGCCAAGCTCGCCGGCATTCCCGGTGCCATGCTCGATATCTCGATCGATTCCCGCTTCGGCGGGTTGCCCCAAGGTGTCAATGATCTCACCGGAAGTTCGGTCGGCTATCTTGGCGGCGCCGGGCCGGACAACCAGACGCGCCTGACCGAACTGACATTCGGTCAGAAACTCGCGGGTGGCGCCTTGTCCTACGCGATCGGGCGGACCACGCTCGCCAATTATTTCGGCACATCCTCGCTCTACTGTCAGTTCGAAACATCGCTCTGCAGCAATCTGGTACCATTCAACTGGTCGCTCGACAGCAACGAACCGTTCTACCCGATCGCGGTCTGGGCCGGGGAACTGAAAGTCACGCCGACCCGGCAGACCTATTTCCGAATCGGCGCATCGGAATCGAATCCCCAGCAATATTTTGGCGGCGGCTTTCCGTGGAATGGCGGATGGTCCGTCGCGCACGCGACCGGCGTGTTCCTGCCGGCCGAATTCGGCTACACGACGGAACATACCGGCGCGCTCTATCCGGGCCGCTACAATGTCGGTTTCTATTATGACTCATCGCAATTCACCGATCCGCGCTACAACGCCCAAGGCGGCAAGCTCGCTTTCGCGGGCGGCGTTCCGGCTTCCGACGGTCCGCAAAGCGTCGTCTACCTGCAAGCCCAGCGGGTTCTCTGGCGTTCTGGTAATGCCAAAGGTGCAAGGCGGCTCTGGGGATTCGCCGCCGCGCAATTCGGCGTGTCGGGCCGCGCGCCGGTGAAATCCTATTACCAGCTCGGCGCGGTCATGCAGGGCACGTTTCCCGGCAGGCCGAACGACACCGCCGGATTGCTCGCGACCTACTATGTCTTCAATCAGCGCGTGACCGGCGCTGTTAACGACGAAGTCGCCGCCGCCGGTAAATCCGGCCATCTTTCGAACACCGAAGCGATTTTCGAGGCGAATTACGGGATCGATCTCGGTTACGGCTTGACCGTCAAGCCGTTCATCGACCTCACGGTGAATCCCGACCAGTTCCTGTTCGACGTGCCGGCGCCGAATCCACGCATCCATTACGCCTTGGCGGTGGGAACCCAGCTCAATATCGGACTTTGAAACCATGCGTCTCTGGATCAAGACTCCGCTCGGCGGGATGCCGAAAGGCGGGGAGGGCGGTATCGTCGTCGATGGTCCGATCATTGCCGAACTCCTCCGCGCCGAGCATCAACCATCGGGGCCAATCGACGAGGTTTTCGATGCGTCGCGCCACGTCGTGCTGCCCGGACTGATCAACACGCATCATCATTTTTACCAGACTTTGACGCGCGCTTTCGCCCCGGCGCTCGACAAGAAACTGTTCGACTGGCTTATCGCACTGTATCCGGTCTGGGGACGCATCACCGAGAATGAATTCCGCCTCGCCTGCCGGGTCGCGCTCGCCGAGCTTCTGCTCTCGGGCTGCACCACGGCATCCGACCATCATTATCTGTTTCCCGCCGCCCTGCCGCACGCGATCGATATCGAGATGGAGGAGGCGGCGGCGCTCGGGCTGCGCGCGGTGCTGTGCCGGGGTTCGATGGATCTTTCGGAGGAGGATGGTGGCCTGCCGCCCAGATCGGTCACCCAATCGATCGACGTCATTCTGGCTGACAGCGAGCGTCTGGCGAAACGCTGGCACCAGAGCGGTCCGGGTGCGATGAGCCAGGTTGCGCTTGCGCCGTGCTCGCCGTTTTCGGTCTCCGCCGATCTGATGCGCGAAACCGCGCGACAGGCGGCAGGTCTCGGCCTCCGGCTGCATACCCATCTGGCGGAAACCGAGGATGAGAACGAATTCTGCCTCGCCCGTTTCGGCAAGCGACCGCTCGATTACGTCGAGGAACTCGGCTGGCTGAACGATCATACCTGGTTTGCCCACGGTATCCATTTCACCGAGGCGGAGCGGGCGCGGATGGGGCGCGCCGGCATCGGTATCGCGCATTGCCCGAGTTCCAACATGATTCTCGGCTCCGGCATCTGCCCTGCCTGCGCGCTGGAGCGGCAGGGTGTCGCGGTCGGACTCGCGGTCGATGGATCGGCCTCCAATGACGGCTCCAACATGATCCAGGAACTGCGTCAGGCGCTGCTACTCCAGCGTGCCGGCGGCGGCATCGGTGCCGCCGGCTTTGCCGATCCGATCCGCTGGGCGACCGAAGGTTCGGCGCGCTGCCTGGGGCGGCCCGATCTCGGCCGGATCGCGCCGGGAATGCAGGCCGATCTTGCCCTGTTCGCCCTGGACGAGTTGCGGTTTTCCGGCGCCGGCGATCCGCTCGCGGCGCTGATCGTCTGCGGCGCGCACCGGGCGGACCGGGTGATGGTCGGCGGTGCCTGGCGGGTGATCGACGGCGCGATACCGGGGCTCGATCTCGCCGCCCTTACCGCCGCGCATCGGGCGGCGGCGGCGCGAATCCGGAAGCATGTTGCCTAACTATAAATTAGTCATAATAACTACTTTTTGTTTCACGTGAAACAAAGAGCAGCGTTTATGCCCCATTCGTTCTCCGGGAATCCCGCCAGGCGACGAACGGGTTTTCGACCAGAATCACCCCGATCAGGATCACCCCGATCACTCCGGCCTGATAGATCGGGTTGAAATCATTATAACTCAGCCCGTAATCGACGATCCCGATCACCACCGTCGCGAGCGCCGTGCCGATCACCGAGCCGGTGCCGCCGAAAATTCCCGTGCCGCCGAGCACGACGATGGCGATGCTGATCAGATTCGCTTCCCCCGCCGCGTCCGGCCGCGCGGTACCGAGACGCGCGGCGCCGACAATGCCGGCGATGGTCGAAACCAGCCCGCACAGCACATAGGTCGCTGCCCTGATGCGCGATGCGCGCAGCCCGGCGAGGTCGGCGGCGCGGTCGTTGGTGCCCGCCAGATAAAGTGCGCGGCCGAACCTCGTGCCATGCTGAAGGAAGGCGAAAGCCGCAAGAAGCGGCAGATAGAGTGCCACCAGTTGCAGCGGCAAACCCAGGACATGGCCTTGGCCGATCGCGAGAAACAGCGGCGATTCATGGGTAAGATCGATATTGATCCCGCCGGTCAGGACGAGGGCAAGCCCCTGGTAGCCGAACAGAGTCGCCAGCGTCGCGATGATCGGCGGTATCCTGAACCACGAAATCGCCACCGCGTTGATCCCGCCCAGGACAAGCCCCGCAAGCAGCGTCATCCCGATCGCCACAGGCCAGGCGAGGTCGAGATGCAGCAGCCGGCCCAGGATCACCTGTGCCAGTCCCGCGATCGCGCCCACGGAAAGATCGATCCCCGTGTCCCCGCCGCAGATCACCAGCGTCTGGCCAAGCGCGATCATCCCGATTTCGATGCCGAACACCGCCATGCTGTCGAGATTCTGCGTGGAGACGATGCCGGGATGGCCGAGCGCGAAGCCGCCGAGCGCTGCCGCCGCCATCACCAGCAGCAGGAGCGGGCGGGTTCGGTCGAAGCCGGACGCGTGCATTCCTATGCTCCCCTGATTTCGTGGTGCGCGCTGAGGCCGATCGCCGCGAGTATCACCGCCCCGAGTGCGACGCCGCCCCAGAAGGGCTGAATCCGCAGCAGTACGATTCCGTCATCGACAACCTGAACCACCAGCGTGCCGAGCAGCGTGCCGAGCATGGTTCCGCGTCCGCCGGAGAGCGCGGTGCCCCCGAGCACCACGGCGGCGATGACCTGGAGGACGAAGCCGCTGCCGGTCGAGGTCTGCACCATCGGGCTCTGACCGAGGGTCAGAAGTGCCGCGAATCCGGTCAGCAGGCCGAGCATCACATAGGCAGCGAGCTTGATCCGCTCCGGCCGGATTCCGGCGAGCCGGGCGGCTTCCTCGTTATTGCCGAGCGCATAGACATGCCGCCCCCAGCGGAAATGCCGCAGGAACAAGGCAGCGCCAATGAGAAAGACAAGCGCGATGACCGCGACGACCGGCAGGAACAGGAGATGATCGACCACAAAAATCGTCGTCAGCGCGGGCGGAATCGCGGTGATCCAGTTGCTGCCCAGGACGATGAACACGAGCATCCGATAGATGCTGAGTGTGCCGAGGGTCGCGATCACCGGCGGAATCCGCCCGTTGATGATGAGCAGCGCGTTGATCAGGCCGAGAACGGCACCGGATGCGAGAAATATCGGAACCGTCGCGGCGAGGCTCCAGCCAGCGGCGAAACAGGTGCCGCCGATCGCGGCGGTCAGCCCGAGCACCGAGCCGGTAGAGACGTCGATCCCGCCGGTCAGGATCACCACGGTCATGCCGATCGCCGGAATCACGGTGATCGCGCTGCCGACGAACAGATTATCGAGATTGACCCGGCTCCAGAACGCGCCGTGCGAACCCAGGCTGATCAGTCCGACCAGAACAGCAAGTGTTGCCAGCAGCAGCACCTCGCGCCCCGCCGGAAGACGGCGCCGCGACGCCAACACCGGCTTGATCACAGTCGCTACCCGTTCGCTCATGCCGCCCGTGCGTGGGTGCCGACCGCGGCAGCGAGAATCGCTTCGGCGTGCATGGCGTCGCCCTCCGCCACGGTGACCACGCGACCCCGCCGCATCACGATTACCCGGTCGCTCACCGCAAGCACTTCGGGCAGATCCGACGAGATCACCACCACTGGCAGACCGCTTGCGGCAAGCTCGCGGATGAAATCATGGATCTCGTCCTTGGTGCCGATATCGATGCCGCGCGTCGGCTCATCGAGAATCAGCAATTTCATGGATTGGCCGGCCCATCGCGCGAACAACGCCTTCTGCTGGTTGCCGCCCGACAGCGTGCCGATCGCGATCGTCTCGTCCCGCGCCTTGATCCGATAGCGCCCGATCAGCCGCGCCGCCTCACCGCGCAGGCCGCCGAAGTCGAGCCGCGAGGCCGCATGCACGAAGCGAAACAACGCGCTCGCGGTCAGGTTCGCCTCCAGCGGCTTGGTCGCGAAAATACCCTGCGATTTCCGGTCCTCGGGCAGATAGCCGATACCGCGCGCGATCGCCTCGGCCGGGTCGCGTGGTGCGATGCGCGCGCCGTTCAGCCGGATCTCGCCCCGGTCGGGCGGCAGAGCGCCGAACGCCGCCAGCGCGACCTCGCTGCGGCCGGAGCCGACCAGGCCGTAGACTCCGGTGACCCGCCCGGCCGGCACCGACCAATCGACATCGCGATAGAGATTGCCACGGCAGAGTCCCTTGATTTCGAAGGCCGGCGGAGTCTCGGTGGCCGGTTTGCGGTCGGGGCGCGGCTTGCCGTAATTCCGGCTGGCTTTGCCCGCCATCAAGGCGAGCAATTTCGTCTCGTCGAGTTCGTCGGCGCGCGCGGCACCGGTCACCCGTCCATCGGTGAGGACGGTGACGCGATCGGCGATCTTGCCGATTTCATCGAGCCGGTGGGTGATATAGACGATGGCACGGCCATCCTCGCGCAGCCGACGGATGATCGCGAACAGCCGGTCGGTCTCCGACTGCGACAGGATCGAGGTGGGTTCGTCGAAAATGATCACCCGCGCCTCCTGGGTCAGCGCCTTGGCGATCAGCACCAGTTGCTGATAACCGAGGCTGAGCCGACCCATCGGCCGATCCAGCAGATCGTCCGAAAGGTCCAGCCGGGCGAACCAGGGCCGGACCCGCTCCGCCATCGCCGCCTTGCGGATCATGCCGCCGCGCAGGGTGATTTCGTTGCCGGCGAAGATGTTCTCCAGCACCGAAAGATGCGGATAGATCATCGGCTCCTGATACACCGCGGCAATGCCCGCCGCGCGCGCGTCCTTGGGGTGGGCGAAGCGGCGCACCCCGCCATCCACCCTGATCTCGCCGTCATCCGGCACGATTGCGCCGGTGAGAACCCGGATCAGGGTCGATTTGCCGGCGCCGTTCTCGCCGAGCAACGCGTGGGTTTCGCCCGGCGCGATCGCGAGATCGACGCCGGCCAGCGCCACGACGCCGCCGAAACGCTTGGCGATGCCGGCAAGTTCGACGCGAGACATGGATTGCGCGATCAGAAGTTCAGGCTGACATTGGATTTGTCGATCACCAGCGGCTTGCCGAGCAGCAGCGTGCGGGTTTTCGCGAAATACCGCACTTTCTGCTTGAGCCCCGGCACCGTGTTCTCCTTGTGGAACGGCTTGTGCTGAAGCTCCTGCATGATCCCCCAGCCGGTCAGATACCCCAGCGAAATCGGATTCCACAGCACCACGCTCTTGACTGTTCCGTTCATGATGAACGGGCGGATCGAGTTCGGGTCGGTAATGCCGGTGACCGCGACCTTGCCGGACAGCCCGGCGCGCAGCACCGCCTGCGCCGCGCCCGGCACCGCCGTCGAATTGATGCCGACGATGCCCTTCAGATGCGGATAGGCGGACAGCAATTGTCCGGTCACCTGGGTCGCTTTGTTGATGTCCTCGCCAGCATACTGGATCGAGACCAGCTTGATTCCCGGATATTTCGCGGCGAGGCGCTGCTTCATCAGCGCGATCCAGGCGTTGAGATTGGTCGCGGTCGGGCCGCCGGAAACGAACGCGACATCGCCCTTGCCGCCGATCGCCTTGGCGAGCTGGTCCATCACCGCATAGGCGAGGCCGCGATTGCTGGTCTGCTGCACGCGCAGCGCCACGTCCGGCCCGTTCACCTGCGAATCACTGGAATAGAACAGGATGTGCTGAGCCTTCGCCTGTTTCGCCAGGGCCTCCAGCGCGGTCGGGCTGTTGGCGGAAACGCCGACCGCAGCGACATGTTTGTTGATCAGGCTCTGCACGATTTCGGCCTGGCCGGACACCGAGGCGGTGGTCGGCCCCTGATAGATGATATGCGCGCCGAATTTTTTGCCGGCCTGGTCAAGCCCCTGCTTCATCGCGCTGAAATATGGAATGCCGATCAGTTTCGGCACGAAGGCGATGGTCGGCGGCGCGGCGCGGGCCTGCCCGGCCGCACCGGCCAGCAGCGCCGCCCCGGCGAGCAGTCCGATGCGGCCCAAGCGCCTCGCACGACGATCATGGTTTTCGATTTCGGCCATTGTCTCTCCCCTCGTTCCGAACCGCCCGATTGGCGGTTTGCTTGTCACATGGAATTAGCATCATCTCACATCAATATTGTCAAGAATTATGTGAAGAATAACATTTATTGTGCATCGCAGCACGAAATTCAGCCATTTTTATAAAATATCTTGCCAATTCGGGTTGTCGCTGTCTTATATACCCACATCATGATGTTGAAATGCACAGAAAATTTGTTTGATCGAAGGCCGGTACGGAAGCAGTGATCATGAGCGATGGCGCGTTGCCGATTATGGGCCGTCAGCAGGATATCCTGCGCCGTGCCGTGGGCGCCGTGCTGGTTCGGGTGAAGGATCTCGCCGGCGAATTCGGCGTCCACGAAATGACGATCCGCCGCGACCTCGAATCGCTGGTCGATCAGGGGCTGATGGAGCGGGTGCGCGGCGGCGCGCGGCTGCGCGAGCGCATGGGCGAGGAACTCAGCCATCAATTGCGGGCGGCCCGCAATATCGAAGCGAAGACCGCGATCGCCCGCGCCGCTTTGGCGCTCATCGAGGAGGGCGACACGATCGCCTTCGATGCTTCGACCACGGCGCTCGCGCTGGTGCGGCTGCTGCAAGGGCGCAATGTATCGGCGATCGTCTCCGGGCTCGACGCGGCGGCGGCGCTCGCCGCGAGCGGCGTGCCCTTCGTCATGGTCGGCGGCTCGTTCCATGCGCCGGCGCGTTCCTTCACCGGCGTGCTGTTCGAGGAAGCGATGGCAAGGCTGCACCCGGACAAGGTGTTCTTCTCGACCAAGGGGTTCCATGCCGCGCTCGGTCTGACGGATTCGCATCTGCCGGAAGTCGGCGCCAAGCGCGCCATGCTGCGTTCGGGCGCGATGACGATCGCGCTGGTCGATTCCTCGAAATTCGGCCGGCGCGCGCTCGCGACCATCGCCGCGACGACCGAGATCGACGTGCTGGTGACCGACGCGCCGCCTTCGGATCAGGACATGGCGGCGCTCGAGGCGGCCGATATCCGCGTGATCGTCGCCGCGTGAGGGAGGGATGATGGACGATGCAGCTTTGATGGAGCGCCTCGATGTGCAGGCGATCGAAACGCCGAGCTGGGCGTTCGGCAATACCGGCACGCGGTTCAAGACATTTGCCCAGCCGGGAGCCGCGCGCACCATATGGGAAAAGATCGAGGATGCGGCAGAGGTGCATCGGATGACCGGCATCGCGCCGCGCATCGCGCTGCATATTCCGTGGGACCGCGTGGATGATCCCGGCGAACTGGCCCGTTTCGCGCAAGCGCGTGGCATCGGCATCGGCGCGATCAATCCCAATCTGTTCCAGGATGACGATTACCGGCTCGGCTCGCTCGCGCATCCTGATGCGCGGATTCGCGAAAAGGCTTCGGCACATCTCGAAGACTGCATCGCGATCATGGCGGCGACCGGTGCGCGCGATCTCAGCCTGTGGTTCGCCGATGGCACCAATTATCCGGGGCAGGACGATTTTCGCGCGCGGCGGCGGCGGATGCGCGAAGGCTTGTCGGGCTGTGCGGCGAGGCTGCCGGCAGACGCGCGGATACTGATCGAATACAAGTTCTTCGAGCCCGCCTTCTACTATACCGATCTTGCCGATTGGGGCGCGGCACTTGCCCATGCGCGGGCGATCGGCCCGAAGGCCCAGGTGCTGGTCGATCTCGGCCACCATGCGCAGGGCGCAAATATCGAGTCGATCGTCGCCATGTTGCTCGACGAGGGCAAGCTCGGCGGTTTTCACTTCAATGCGCGGCGCTATGCCGATGACGACCTGATCGTCGGTTCGACCAATCCGCTTGAATTGTTCCTGATCTATGCCGAACTCGTCGCGGCCGAAGTCGATCCGCAAACCAGAACCTGCACGCGCGGCGTTTCCTACATGATCGACCAGAGTTTCAACATCGAAGCGAAAATCGAAGGCATGATCACGAGTATTCTGAACTGTCAGGAAGCCTTCGCCAAGGCGCTGCTGATCGATCATGCGGCGCTCGCGGCGGCGCAGGCGGACGGTGACGTGCTTGGCGCGAACCGCATCGTCATGGATGCGTTCCGTACCGATGTCCGCCCAATCCTCGCCGCCTGGCGCCGGCAGCGCAACCTGCCGGAGGATCCGCTCGACGCGCATCGGGGCGGCGATTATCTGCGCGCGATCCGCCGCGATCGCGGCACCGCCTCCGCCGCGAGCGGTTACGGAGATTGAAGGAAATCATGATAAAAGACGTGACGTTAACTGACGAGATCCGTTGTTCGACCTGGGCGGAGTCGGATCCGCCCAGCGTGGACGGGCTTGCCGCATTGGTGCATCGTTCCCGCCTGCTCGGTGCGGATCGGCGGATTGCCAATATTTTCGGCGGCAATACCTCGATGAAATCGACCGAGCGCGATCATCTCGGCCGTGAGACGCGCGTGTTGTGGGTGAAGGGTTCGGGCAGCGATCTCGCGACCATCAGGGACAGGGATTTTGCCGCCCTGAAACTTGATGAGATCGAACCGCTGTTCGCCCGTGCGGAGATGACCGACGAGGCGATGACCGACTGGCTCGAACGCACCGCGTTCGAACCCGGCCGGCCGCGCCAGAGCATCGAGACGCTGTTGCATGCGTTTATCCCGGCGCCCCATGTCGATCATACCCATCCGGATGCGATCATCAGCATCGCGTGCAGCCCGCGCGGCCAGGAGTTGATGCGCGAGATTTTCGGCAGCCGCGCAGCGTGGGTTCCGTATGTGCGGCCCGGCTTTTCGCTGTCGCGGATGATCGGGGCGGCGGTGCGCGACAATCCCGGCCTCGACTGCGTGGTAATGGGTAAGCACGGGCTGGTAACCTGGGGCGAGACCTCGGCCGAGTGCTATGAAAAGACGTTGCGGGTCATCGGCGAGGCGGAAACCTGGCTCGCCGCGCGCGAAGCGGCCGAACCGTTCGGCGAATCGCTGGTGCCGGCGCTACCCAAAGCCGAGCGGCGAGACGTGTTCGTGGCGGTACTGCCGGTTCTGCGCGGTGCGATGAGCGGTGACCGCAAGATGATTTTGCGCATCGACGACGATCCCGGAGTGCTGGATTTTGTCGGCGGCTCCGCCTGCCGCAACCTTGCGATGCGAGGAGCGGCCTGTCCCGATCATCTGGTGCATACCAAGCGCATTCCGCTCATGCTCGACTGGAGGCCGGAACAGGGGCGGGACGCATTGCTGGACGCTGCGCGCAGGGGAGTCGCGGACTTCGCCGCGCGTTACGAGACCTATTTCAAGGCACATGCCCAGGAAGGCGACCGAATGGCAGCACCCTGGCCGCGGGTGATCCTGATCCCCGGCCTCGGCATGGTTACCTCCGGTGGCGACGCGGCGGTGGCGGACGTGTCTCGCCAACTTTATCGCCGTGCCATCGCGGTGATGCGCAACGCGGCTTCGGTCGGCGGGTTCGAGACGCTGACCGAGGCGGAGAGTTTCGCGATCGAATATTGGCCGCTTGAGCTCTATAAATTATCCCTTAAGCCGCCGCCGAAACCGCTCGACGGGCGTGTCGCGCTGATTACCGGGGCGGCGAGCGGCATTGGCCGTGCCGCCGCCGCGCGTCTCGCACGGGACGGCGCCCATGTGGTGATCGTTGATCGTAACGAACCGGGTGCCGCGACGGTTGCCGACGCGATCGCGCAACACCGTGGTGCCTGGCGCGCGATTGCCGTTGCCGTCGATGTCACCAGCGAAGCCGCCGTCGGTGACGCATTCACCGCGACCGTTCTTGCCTATGGCGGCGTCGATATCGTGGTGAACAATGCCGGCATCAGCATGAGTGCGCCGATCGAAACCACCACGCTCGCCGATTGGCAGAAGCAGTTTGACATTCTATCGACAGGTTATTTCCTGGTCGCGCGCGCCGCGTTCCGGCTGATGCGCGCGCAGGGTTCAGGCGGCGCGCTCGTGTTCGTCGCGAGCAAGAACGCGGTCGCGGCAGGGCGCAACGCCAGCGCCTATTCGGCGGCGAAAGCGGCGGAGCTGCATCTTGCGCGCTGTCTTGCCGAAGAAGGCGGTTCCGCCGGAATCCGCGTCAACACCGTTCTGCCTGACGCGGTGTTATCAGGTTCGTCGATCTGGAACTCCACCTGGCGCGCGGAACGTGCCGCGACCTACGACATCGAGGAAGATCAGCTTGAAGCGCATTACCGCGCGCGCACCACGCTGAAGGTCAACGTGCTGCCTGAGGATGTCGCCGAGGCGATTTTTTTCTTCACATCCGCCGCCTCGTCGAAAACCACCGGCGGCGTTCTCACCGTCGATGGCGGCGTGCCGGCGGCCTATGTCCGTTAGCCTGCGCCATATCGCCATCGATCTTGGCGCTTCGGGCGGACGGGTCGCGCTCGGCGGCATTACGGATGGCGTGCTGAATTTCGACATCCTGCATCGTTTCCCGAACCGCGCCGTGCCGATCGGCCGGCATCTCTACTGGAACATACTGGAACTCTGGCGCGAAATCCGTGTGGGGTTGCGTCTGGCGGCACAGAACGGGCCGGTCGCGAGCATCGGCGTTACCACCTGGGGCGTGGACTACGCGCTGCTCGACCAGGACCGCCTTCCGATCGGCATGGTGCATAGCTACCGCGATGGCCGTACCGGCGGGGTCTTCGATGTGATCGAAGCGATCATGCCGCGCGCGGAGATCTATCGCGCCACCGGCATCCAGTTCCTGCCGATCAACACGCTGCCGCAACTGGTCGCGGCAAGACGGGATTCGCCCCATCTGTTCGAGCGCGCGGCGCATTTCATGATGCTGCCGGACCTGCTCAATTTCTGGCTCTGCGGCATCATCGCCGGCGAACACACCAACGCGAGCACGACCCAGCTCTACGATCCCGTCCGCCGTGCCTGGGCGGACGGATTGCTCGGGGCATTCGAGATTCCGCGCACGATGTTTCCGAATCTGGTCGAGCCGGGAACCATCCTCGGCCCGCTTCTGCCCGAGATCGCCCGCGATACCGGCCTTGCCGGCGCCGTGGTCGTCGCCTCCGCAACCCATGATACCGCAAGTGCCATTGCCGCGATTCCCGCCGAGGACGGCGTGGCGGATTGGGCCTATGTGTCGAGCGGCACCTGGTGTCTCGCCGGCGTCGAATCGCCGTGTCCGATCATCACCGATGCAGGACGCGCCGCGAATGTCACGAACGAACAGGGCGTCGCCGGAACCACGCGATTGCTCAAGAATACCAGCGGCCTGTTCATCCTCCAGGAATGCCTGCGCGGCTGGGGCGATCCGCCGATCGAGCGCGTCCTCGCCGCCGCCGCCGATGTCCCCCCCGGCCCGATCATCGACGTCGCCGATCCGGTCTTCGCGCGTCAGGGTCCCGACATGCCATCACGCATCGCCGCGTGGTGCCGTGATCACGGGCTCGCCTTACCGGGTAGCGAAGCCGCGATCACCCGGATGATCCTGCAAAGCCTCGCGCGCGCAATCGCGCAAAGTCTTGCCGATGTCGATCGCGTCGCCAGCCGGCGAACACAGCGCGTCCACATCGTCGGCGGTGGATCTCGCATCGCCCTGTTCAATCAGGCGATTTCGAATGAAACCGGCGCCGAGGTGGTCGCTGGACCCATCGAGGCGACCACCTCCGGCAATCTTCTGCTCCAGGCGGAGGCCCTCGGGGCGATTCCGCGCGGAACCGGACGCGTGGTGATGCGCCGCTCGGTGTCCCTGACCGTCGCGTCACCGGATCGTTAGCATAGAACACGGCGGGGCTCCGGCAACCCCTTGAACATCGGCGGTGGACAGGCTGATATGCCGGCAGGCGAACGAACGGGGAGAGCATGTTTTGACCGAACTTTGGCAATTGACCGCGACCGAGTTGGCATCCCGCATCCGGCGCCGCGATGTTTCGGCGCGCGAGACCGCCGAGGCGGCATTGGCGCGGCTCGACGCCGTCAACCCTTCGATCAACGCCGTGGTGGATCATCGTCCCGATCAGGTTCGGGACGATGCCGACGCGGTGGACCGGGCGATCGCCTGCGGGGACGATCCCGGCCCGCTCGCGGGCGTGCCGGTGACGGTCAAGGTCAATATCGATCAGGCGGGCTTCGCGACGACCAACGGCGTGACGCTCCAGCGCGATCTGATCGCGCAAACCAGCAGCCCCGTGGTGGATAATCTGAAACGGGCCGGCGCGGTGATTCTCGGACGCACCAATACCCCGGCGTTTTCCTTGCGCTGGTTCACCACGAACCTGATCCACGGCAATACCAGAAATCCGCGCGATCCGTCGCTGACGCCGGGCGGTTCGTCGGGGGGTGCCGCGGCGGCGGCGGCGGCGGGTATCGGCTGCCTCGCGCACGGTACGGATATTGCCGGCTCGATCAGGTATCCCGCCTATGCCTGCGGTGTCCACGGGCTGCGCCCGTCGCTCGGCCGTGTCGCCGCCTATAACGCATCCTCGCCGGAGCGCTCGATCGGCGCGCAGCTCATGGCCGTTTCCGGGCCGATCGGGCGCAGCATCGCCGATCTTCGTGTGGCACTTGCCGCCATGGCCACACCCGATTCGCGCGATCCTTGGTGGGTGCCGGCGCCGCTCGAAGGGCCGCCGGTGCCGCGTGTTGCCACTCTGTGTCTCCAGCCGGACGGCCTGCCGATCGTGGCGGAGGTAGAGGCGGCGCTGCTTGACGCGGCGCGCCGGCTCGAGGCAGCGGGATGGATCGTCGAGACGATCGGCGACGTGCCGTCTCTGCGTGAGGCGTGCGAATTGCAGGTCCAGCTCTGGCTCGGCGACGGGTTCGCCGGCCTGGCGGAGGCGGCGCGGCGCGAAGGCGATCCGGGAGCGCTTGCGGTGGTCGCGGCATTTCGCGAACAGGCCGAATCCTGGCCGCCGGATATCGTCGCGCGTGCTCTGGTGCGGCGGGCCACTTTGACTCGCGAATGGCTGGGATTTCTCAATGCGCATCCGGTTTTGTTGTTGCCGGTCTCTGCGGAATTACCATTCCAGGACGGTCTCGACATGCGCGACGAGGCGAGTTTCCGGCGCGTCTGGCGCGCTCAGGCGACCCAGATCGGCCTGCCGTTGATGGGGCTGCCGGGTCTTGCCGTCTCCACCGGCCTTGTCGGCGCCACGCCGGTCGGCGTGCAGTTGGTCAGCCGGCCATACCGCGAGGATTTGTGTCTGCTGGCGGGCGAGGCGATCGAAGCGGGCGGCGTGCCGGCGGCGCCGATCGATCCGGTTTGATGTACCGCCATTCTACCGGCATGACGTGCGTGGTATGATCGTTTTTTCTTTGCAGGAACGGGGAAAATGTCTTTAAACACGCATGAGGCGAGCGCGCACCCTTCGACCAGGCAGATATCGCGGATCGCATTTGCCAGCATTGTCGGCTCGGTCATCGAGCAATATGATTTTTTGGTGACCGGCGTTATCGCGGCCACGGTCTGGGGCGGCATATTCTTCAAGCTGCACGCGCTTGCGGCGGTGTCTGCCGCGATCGGCGTCTATGGCATCGGGATCATCATTCGTCCGGTCGGCGCGTATATTTTCGGCAATATCGCCGACCGGCGAGGCAGAAAGGACGCGCTGGTCTATGCGCTTGTTCTGATGGGCGTCAGCACGCTGCTGATCGGCCTGACGCCGACCTATGACAGTATCGGGGTCCTGGCGCCGGTGCTGCTGATCGTTTTCCGGCTGCTTCAAGGCATCAGTTTCGGGGCCGAATTCGGCACCGCGTCCACCTGGGTGATCGAGCAGGCAGCGCATTCCAGATACCGGGCGCTGTGGGGCGCGTGGGTCGGTTTCGCGATCCCGATCGGGCTGCTGCTGGGCTTCGGCTCGGTGATATTCGTGAAATCGCTGATGACGCATCAGGATTTCATTGCCTATGGCTGGCGGATTTTCTTCTTCATTGGATTCGCGGTGGCGATCGTCGGGCTCATCATCCGGCTGCGCACCGAAGACAGCTATCTGTTCGAGCACCTCAAAAGCGACCGGAAAGTTCTCGATTATCCGGCGAATCGGGTATGGCGGGAGATGCCCGGTCGGATTCTGCGCACGTCCCTGGTGAATGCGATGTTCAGCGGCGCATTTTTTCTGTGTTTCGTGTTCGGCACAGGCTATATGAAAGTCGTCGGGTTCACCGGCTTCCAGGCCGAATCGATCGGCCTGATCGCGGCCGCCTTCATGCTCGGATTCATGATTCTGGGTGCGGTGCTCGCCGACAAGATCAACCGGCGAACCGTCCTGCTGATTTCGGCCGTGGTGTTCCTGGTCTTCGCGATTCCGTATTTCTATCTTCTCAACACCCATGATTTCATCCTGGCGGCGATCGCCGAGATTATCGGCTTCGGCTTCGTGTTCGGCTTCGGCTATGGCGCGATCCCGGCCTTCTACACCGAGAATTTTCCGACCCGCTATCGCGCCTCCGGGGCAAGCGCCGGCTATCAGATTTCCCAGGTCTATGGCGGCGGGCTGATCCCGATCCTGGCCGGAATCATCCTCCACGCGGCCGGGATTCATCGAGCCTTCATCTATATCGGCCTGCTGGTGATGGTCTATGCGATCCTGGCGATCATCGCGATCCTGTATACCGGCGAGACCAAGGGGATCGGGCTCGAACACGAACCCTGACCCATGGTGTGGGACGTTCTCGTGGTGGGCGGCGGCAATGCGGCGTTGTGCGCCGCCATCACGGCGCGCGAGGCGGGGGCGAGCGTGGTTCTGCTGGAACACGCACCCCGCGCGTTTCGCGGCGGCAACTCGCGCCACACCCGCAACCTGCGCGCCATGCACGACGCTCCCGCCGGCGTGCTGACCGACGTGTATGGCGAGGCCGAATACTGGGACGATCTGCTGCGCGTCACCGGGGGCGCGACCGACGAGCATCTCGCCCGCATGACGATCCGCGCCTCGGCGGATGCGCCGGCCTGGATGAGCGCGCATGGGGTGAATTTTCAGCCCTCGCTGACCGGCACGCTCAATCTCGGCCGCACCAATGCCTTCTTCCTCGGCGGCGGCAAGGCGCTGGTGAACGCCTATTTCGCCGCTGCCGAGCGATTGGGCGTTACGATTCTCTATGATACCGAGGTGACCGACCTTGAGCTCGATAACGGCGCGGTGCGCGCGGTGAACACGGTCAGCCGGGGTTTTCCGCTGACCTTGCAGGCGCGCTCGGTGGTGGCGGCGAGCGGCGGATTTCAGGCCAATATCGGCTGGCTGCGCGAATATTGGGGCGAAGCGGCCGACAATTTCATCATTCGCGGCACGCCCTTTGCCCAGGGCACCGTGCTGCGCGATCTGCTGGGGCACGGGGTTCAGCAAGTTGGCGATCCGGCTCAGTGCCACGCGGTCGCGATCGATGCGCGGGCGCCGAAATTCGACGGCGGCATCGTCACAAGGCTCGATTGCGTGCCGTTCAGCATCGTGGTGGATCGCGCGGCATGGCGCTTCTACGACGAGGGCGAGGATGTCTGGCCGAAACGCTACGCGATCTGGGGCAGGCTGGTCGCGCAACGCCAAGGCCAGATCGCCTACGCGATCCTCGACGCCAAGGCCGCGAAGCTGTTCATGCCGTCGGTGTTTCCGGCGATCCGCGCCGGCAGCATCGCGGAACTGGCCGGAAAACTCGGCCTCGATCCGGCGGCGCTGGAAACAACGGTGAGCCGCTACAACGCGTCGGTGCGGCCCGGCAATTTCGACAGCGCCGCGCTCGATGATTGCCGCACCGAAGGGCTCGATCCGCCGAAAACCCATTGGGCGCGGACGATCGACACCCCGCCCTTCATCGGCTACCCGCTGCGGCCGGGCATCACCTTTACCTATCTCGGCGTGAAGGTGACCGAGCGTGCCCAGGTGCTGATGCGGAATGGCAGGCCGGTTGCGAATTTATGGGCGAGCGGCGAAATCATGGCGGGCAATATTCTCGGAAAAGGCTATCTGGCGGGATTCGGCATGGCGATCGGCACGGTGTTCGGCCGCATCGCCGGAGCGGAGGCGGCGCGTCATGCCGGAAACTGAAACCATGCGGGAAGCGCGGCGGGTCATGGAGATCTGCAATGCCTGCCGCTATTGCGAGGGATTCTGCGCGGTGTTTCCGGCGATGGAGATGCAGCGTGCATTTTCCGACGGCGATCTCACCGATCTCGCCAATCTCTGCCATAATTGCAAAGCCTGTTACTATGCCTGCCAATATGCGCCGCCGCATCCGTTCGGGGTGAACGTGCCGCGGACATTTTCGCTGCTGCGCGACGAAACCTATCGGAATCACGCATGGCCGCGCCTGCTGGCGCGCGCCTTCGCCCGCAACGGCACGGTGGTCGCCCTGGTTACGGCGGCGGCGCTGGCCCTGGTTCTGCTGCTCACCGGATGGCTGGTCGCTCCCGGCACGCTCTCTCACGCCTGGATTGGCCCGGATGCCTTCTATCGAGTGATTCCCTGGGTGGCGATGACCGGCGTTGCCGCCGCGACCTTGCTGTTTTCGCTGCTGGCGCTCGGCATCGGCGGCGTTCGCTTCTGGCGCGCCTCCGGCGGCGGCGTTCCGGTGCGGCGAGGCGACGTGCTGCGCGGCTTGCATGATGCAGTCACGCTGAAGAATCTGGGCGGCGGCGGGCATGGCTGCAACGACCGCGACGAAGCCTTCTCGATGGCGCGCCGCCGGTTTCATCACGTCATGGCCTACGGTTTTCTCGCCTGTTTCGCCGCCACCTGCATCGCCGCGTTCGAGGCCTACGCGCTGGGCCGCCCGGCGCCGTATCCGCTGTTCAGCCTGCCGGTGATTTTCGGCACGCTTGGCGGCATCGGATTGCTGGTCGGCGCGTCGGGGCTGATGGCGCTGAAACTGACCGCCGATCCCGTCCCGGCGGCACGCCGTCTGTTAGGCGCCGATGTCGCGCTGCTCGCGCTGCTCTGGCTCGCCGCGGCGACCGGCCTGATTTTGCTGATTTTCCGCTCGACCGCCGCGATGGGCGCACTACTCGCCATCCATCTCGGCGTCATCCTCGCTCTGTTCGTTCTGCTGCCCTACAGCAAATTCGTCCACGCGCCGTATCGGACGCTGGCGCTGATCCGCAATGCGGCCAACTCAGCCGATCGCGTGCAATAACGCCCGAGATTTTTCGAGGGCCTGAGCCTCCTTGATGTTGGTGAAGCTGAGCAGCAGACCGTGCTGGCGCTTGCGCCCGATATAGTGCGCGGAAAGCGCGGTGGGTGCGAGACCTTGCGCCTGCGCCCGACGCACCATCTCTACATCGTCGCCGAATTCGGGAAATCGCACGAGTAGATGCATGCCGCCCGCCTGCCGGGCGAGCAGCGCGCGGGTTCCGAACGTGGCGCGCAAGGCGCCAGCGAAAGCCTCCCGCCTTGTCGCGTAGAGCCCGCGCATGCGCTTGAGGTGTCGCGCGAAATGGCCCTCGGCCATGAAATCGGCGACGACCGATTGTCCAAGCGTCGCTTCGCCGTGCCGTCCGATATGCAGCGCCTCCGTCATTTTGCCGGTCAGTGCCATCGGCATGACCAGATAGCCGAGGCGCAGGCCGGGAAACAAAACCTTGCTGAAACTGCCTGCATAGATCACCCGATCCGCCGTATCGAGGCTCTTCAGCGCGGGCAGCTTGCGGCCGACATAATGGAACTCGCTGTCGTAATCGTCTTCCACGATCCAGGCGCCGGAGGCAGCCGCCCAGGCGAGAAGCGCCTGGCGCCGGGGCAGCGACAAAGCGGTGCCGCTTGGGCTCTGATGGGCGGGCGTCACCACCGCGAGGCGTGCGCGCGGCGCGTGCGCCTGGGCGATCTCGACACAAAGCCCCTCCTCATCCACCGGCACCGGGATGAGGCGTGCGGACGCGGCCTCCAGCGCCTGCCGGGCGAGAAAATAGCCCGGCTCCTCGAACCACACCGGATCGCCCGGTTGCAGCAGAAGCCGCGCCAGAAAGCCGATCGCCGCCTGGTAGCCGCCGGTGATCATGATCTGCGCCGGCTGACAGGCGACGCCACGGGATACCGCGAGATAGGCGGCGATCGCCTCGCGCAGGGCCGGCAGCCCGGCCGGATCGGGATAGGCAAGGCTGAACCCCGCCTGCCGCCGCGCTGCCCGCGCGGTCAGCCGCGCCCAGAGCACGCGCGGAAACAGGTCGAGTGCCGGCAATCCCATCTGGAACGGCAGCGGCTGAACTGGCGGCGTTTCTTGCCGAACTGGCGCCTTCGCTCGCGCGCCGGAGCCGGAAGCGGGATCGAGATGCAGCATCGGCGAGACGATCGTGCCGGCCTGGCCGCGCGCGAACAGATAGCCTTCACCCGTGAGCCTTGCATAGGCGGCGTCTACTGTGCCGCGGGAAATCCCGAGTTCGCTTGCGAGCGTGCGCGTCGAGGGCAGGCGCTCCCCCGGAGATAGCCGTCCGCTCGCGATCGCGCGCCGGATGCGCTCATAGATCTGGTCGTGCAGGGCAGCGCGCGAGGAGTGGTCGAGCCTGACGGATTTCAAGGTGCTGGATGCGGACGACATGGCTCGGTCATTTTAGCCAGATTTGGCTCATGAATATAGGCCATATCCGGGTTAATTCGAGAGCATTCCGCCAAAGGAGACATGGACGATGCGTGCCAAACGCCTGCTGCCAACCAAGATTGCCCCCGCCGGATACGAGGCCGTGCGCGGTGTGGAATCCTACATCCGGCGATGCGGCCTGAAGCCGGGCCTGATCGAGCTTGTGAAAATGCGGGCATCGCAGATCAACGGCTGCGCGTTCTGCCTCGACATGCACAGCAAGGCGGCGCGCAAAGCCGGCGAGACCGAGCAGCGGCTCTATCTGCTCGACGCCTGGCGGGAATCGCCGATCTATACGCCGGCCGAACGCGCCGCATTGGCATGGACGGAGTCGCTGACGCGGATTGGCGATACGCATGCATCGGATGCCGATTACGAGGCGCTGCGGGCGCATTTCTCGGATAAGGAAATCATCGATCTCACTATTCTGATCGGGCTGATCAACGTCTGGAACCGGCTCGCGATCGGTCTGCGCTTTGAGCATGAGGCTGATCACGCGGAAGCGGTTGCGTGAGCGCGTTCGAATTCCGCCACGCCGATACTGATTCGGATATCGTCGCCTGTTTCGTCGTGATGCGGCAATTGCGGCCGCATCTTGCCAGCGAGGCGAAATTCCTGACGCGGGTGCGACGCCAGCAGGGCGAGGGCTATCGGCTGCTGGCCGCCTGGCAGGATGGGTGTGTCGCCGGCGCCGCCGGCTATCGGCTGCAGGAGAACCTGATCCGCGGGCGCTTCGTCTATGTCGACGATCTGGTCGTTGTGGAGAGCCGACGGAGCGGCGGCCTTGGCGCGCTTCTGCTGGACGAGGTCGCGCGATTGGCGAAAAATGCCGGGTGCTCCTGGATGACTCTCGATACCGACCTCGGTAATGCACGGGCGCAACGGTTCTATTTCCGGTGGGGCATGCTTTCGGCCGCCCTGCATTTCCGCAAGGAGCTGGCGTGAAAAATCTGTTGCTGGTGGAGTGTGGCCCACGGTTCGAGCATTCCATCAGCCGCGCCGCCGCCGCTCTGGTGGTGGAGCACCTGCGCCGGCGCGAGCCCGGAATGAGGATTCTTCGGCGCGATCTCGCGTGCGTTCCGCCGTCCTTCGTGGATGAAGCTTTTACCCAGGCGATGTATATCCCGCCGGACCGGCAATCCGCAAGTGAGCGGGCGGCGCTCGCGCAATCGGAAATTCTGATCGGTGAATTGGAGGCGACGGATGTGCTGGTGATCGCCACACCGATGCATAATTTCACCGTCCCGGCGGTTCTGAAGGCCTGGATCGATCAGGTGCTGCGCATCGGCCGGACGTTCCGGTCCACGCCGCAAGGAAAGCAGGGCCTGCTCGCCGACCGGCCCGTCTATGTTGTTATTTCGAGCGGGGGATGGATTGCCGGTGAGCGGGCACGCCAGCCGGATTTCCTGACGCCGTATCTTGCCGCCTTGCTGGCGACTTTGGGTATTCGCACGATCGGCTTTCTTTATCTCGAGGCGATGCACGGCGAGGCGGATTTGCCGCTCCGCGCCGAGGCGCAGGCGCGTGCCTGGCTGGATGCCAATCTGCCGCTGCCGGCCGAAGCCGCCGTCCAATGTTTTGTGCGGTAATTTCGCTTATCAGAGGTGAACCAGGGATTCGTGGAGTTCGATCAGCGCGGGACGGCGGCTGGAATGCGCGCGTTTCAGTGCAGCTTGCAGGTCTTCGAGCTTCGACAGCCGCTCGGCCATGAGCCCGTACGCTTGCGCGACCAGCGGAAAATCCGGCGCGCTCGGCTTGACGCCGACGGGTTCGATGCCCGCACCGCGCATATAGGCTTCGATTTCGCCGTAGCCATTATTATTCCAGACCAGGAAAATGACCGGCACGCCGGCATCGGCGGCCGATCCGAGTTCGGCCAGCGAGAACTGGATGCCGCCGTCACCGACGATGCACACGACCGGCGAGTCCGGTGCCGCGAGCGCGGCGCCGATCGCCGCCGGTGGCGCGTAGCCCAGCGCGCCGTAGCCGGTGGCGGAATTGAACCAGCCGCCCGGCTGGTCGATGTCGCAATAGAGATTGCCGGCATAGACGAGCTGGGTTGAATCGCCGACCATGATGCATCCTGGCAGCGTAGCGCGAATGATCCCAATAATCTCGATTTCGCGCCGGAATTTGTCGGTCAGCGCGTCGCGTGCCGCCTGCCGCGCCCGAGCGGCGCGGATTGCCCCGGTGCGATGGGCCGGCTGATCGGGCAGCGCCGCAAGCAGGCTAATCACGGCATTGCCGATGCTCGACAGAATCGCGAGCCGGGGCGCCGGACCGCATGCAAGCTGCGCCGCGTCGATATCGACGCGCACGAGATTGCCGAGTGCGGGGAATTGTCCGTCCTCATACATATCGAAATCGGTCGGGCCCATTTCGGTGCCGAGCGCTAACACCAGATCGGCGCCGCCGAGGAGTTGCCGGATAGCGGGCAGGCTGGGGCTCGCCGGAACAAGCAGATAATGGCCGGCGAGCAGGCCGCGTGCGTTGACCGTGGTGACCACCGGCGCATCGAGCCGTTCCGCGAGACGCGGCAGCGTGGCCGCCGCGGCCTTGGCGCCGCCGCCGAGCACGATCACCGGACGTTCGGCGGCCGCGCAAAGCCCGGCTGCCTGCTTGATAGAAGCGGCATCCGAGCAGGGTCGGGTAAAAGTCGCTGGTTTCGGCGAGGTTCGTTCGATTCGTTCGGCCATGACATCGACCGGGATTTCGATATGCACCGGACCGGGCCGGGCCGATCCCAACATCGCGAAGGCGCGTGTCATCACCTCCGGCAAATCCGCAGGCTCCAGCAGCGTGTGGGAAAAGCTAGTCAACGTGCGCGTCATCGCGAGTTGGTCCGGCAATTCGTGCAGCGCCCCGCGCCGGCCATTAAGGCTGCGCCGCGCATTGACGCCGGAGATGACGAGCAGCGGCACCGAATCGGCGCGCGCCTGCGCCATCGCGGTGAGCGCGTTGGTGAGCCCCGGCCCGGTGATCAGCAGGCAGACACCGGGCTTGCCGGAGACGCGCGCATAGCCGTCCGCCATGAAGCCGGCACCCTGTTCGTGACGCGGCGTTATGTGCCGGATCGCGGAGCCGGCAAGTCCGCGGTAAAGTTCGACGGTATGGACTCCAGGAATGCCGAAAACGAACTCGACGCCGTTGGCTTCCAGGCTCTCGATCAGCGCTTCGCCGACCGTGCAGGTTCCGCCGTTCATGCGCGCGCCGTTCTCGGCTCTGCATCCGTCAGGTTTTTTGCGAACTCCGCGATGCGCCGGCAGGCTTCGGCGATGTGATCGTCCGGGACGGTGAGGCTGAGGCGGATGAAGCCCTGTGCCTGATCGCCGAACGAGGCACCGGGCATCACCGCGACCCGCGTATTGTCGAGCAGCGCCCAGGCGAAGTCATCGCCGCTCAGCCCGGTGGCCGAGACATCGACAAGGCTGAACATGCCTGCTTCCGGCGGTAATGTTCGAAGGCAAGGCGCGCCGGAGAGCGCATCCGCGATCAGGCGTGCCCGTCTTGCGTAGGCGTTTCGCATCCGCGCGGCGGTATCGAACGAATGCGTCAGGGCATAGGCCGTCATATCCGCGATGAAGGGCTGATTGCCGAACAGCATGGTTTCGGAGACCGGCAACACACGCCGGCAGAATTCCTCAGGCCCGATCGCCCAGCCGCTGCGATAGCCGGGTGCCGCATGGGATTTCGAGATCGAGGAGACGACGATCGTGCGGTCGGCGAGATGCGGATTGTCGAAGGGCGAGGCGAAATCGCCGCCGAAGATCAACATCTCGTAGACCTCGTCGGAGACGATCCAGAGATCGTGGCGGGCGCAGACGGCACCGAGTGCCGCAATCTCATTCGCCGACAGGACAGCGCCTGTGGGATTATGCGGCGAGTTCAGCAGCAGAACCCGGCTGTTCGGCGTGATCGCCGCTTCGAGATCCTTCGCCTGCATGTGAAAACCGTGCTCGGCCCTGAGAGGCACGGCGACTTTCCGGGCCCCGCTCGCGCGGATCACGCCCTCATAGGTCGCATAAAGCGGATCGCCGACCAGAACCTCGTCATCCGCCCCGACCAGGCTGAGCATGACGGCAAACAGCGCGGTCTGGGTGCCGGGAAAGCACAGCACGTTTTTCGGCGTTATCGCGCGGCCCGTGCGCCCGGCGTATTTGTCGGCGAGAGCGGCAAGCAGTGCAGGCTCGCCGCGCCCGTTGGAATAGCGCGTCCGTCCCGCCGAAATTGCGCGCGTGCATTCGGAAAGCAGCGCCGGGTCTGGCGCGATGTCGGGTTCGCCGATGGTGAGTTCGATGATTGTCTCGCCGGCGGCTTCGCGCTGGCGCGCGGCGATGTGCAAGGCCCACCGATCGGAACCAAGACCAGCCAGTCTTTCGGTGATCAACGCGTAGCGCATAACTATTTCTCCTTGCGGAAGTCGCGCAGCGACAGACCCAGAATCGATTCGACCGCCTCGATGCCCATGGCGACCAGGTCTTTTTTTGCGAACATCTCGGGAGCGAGCGTGCCTTCGAGCCACAGCCCGTCGATCACGGCGTTGATCTTGATCGCGGCGCGCCGGCAGTTGGCTTTGCGCGCCGGAAGCCCGGCTTCGACGAAAACCTCGCCCACCAGCGCTTCCAGTTCCCTGCGGAAGGCCAGATAGTGCTCGCGATGAATCGCGGCCATCGCCGCATCGACATGCACCATGCTGATGAAACTCGCCCACAGCGTCAGCCGTTTGATATCGGCGACCGGCGCCCCGAGATTGGCCGCGACGAACCGGCGCAACCGCTCCCGCGCCGTGGCTCCCGCGATGATACTCGCCGCCTTTACCAGGGTGGTCATCTCGCCCATGGTGGCACGATACGCCTCCTGGACCATCCGGTCCTTGGAATCGAAATAATGGCGAATCAGGCCATTGGTGACGCCGGCGCGTAAAGCGATTTCGCGCACGGTGACGGCATGCAGCCCCATCTCGGTCACGCAGTCGAGCGTGGCGCGGATCAGATCCTGCCGGCGTTCATCGCCCGGCGCGCGGCGAAATGTCCGGCGCGTCAAGACGCTTGCCGGAGGATTGGTCGCGTCAGGCATGTCGGGCCGCCTTCGCACGCGATGCAGAGCGCGTCTCCCGCAAAGGTGCTGACGCGGCAGCCGGCGGCTTCCATGGCGCGCCGCGTCGCATCGAAGCCGCCGATCATGATCACGTCGCGCGGGGCGGTCGCGAGCACGTTGAGGCTGAGCCCGTTGCTCGCACGGAACTCATCCTCCGGCGCTTCGATCAGTGCGATGCCGCTCGATTTCAGAAGTTGGTAGAAGGGCGCTGGAAGCAATGGCGCGAAGACGAGCGCCAGATCGTCGTCGAGTGGGCTGATTACCGACATCAGATGCAGGCAAGCTGTCTCGCCTTGCCATAGCGGCAGGTCGAACCCGTGAACCTCGACACCGCGGACCGACAGCATCGCGCGGAGCTGGGCGATCCCTGCCTCGTTGCTGCGGATGCCGCGCCCGACCACCAGTGTTTTGTCGTCGAGCCAGACGCAATCGCCGCCTTCGACGGTGCCGGGATCGACGATACGCCCGAGAATCGGGATTCGCGCGTTGCCATATGCGCGTTCATGCGCATCGACCTCGGCTCGGCGCAGGGCTTTGCCCATGTTGAGCAGGATCGCCCCCGCATCGCTCACCAGTGATGGATCATGGGTGAACATGGCGTCCGCCAGCCCATCGCCGGCATCGTCCATCCATAGAATAGTCGAGCCGGATGCCATGACGAGACTGGCGAAGCCCGCGTATTGGTCGATCGCCTTCGCGGCGTCGAAATTCCGGCCGTAATGCCATTGTTCCGGGTCGGCCGCGTGCAGGCTCGGGCCAGGGCGACGCATCAGCACTCGGCGCAACCTCCCTGCCATCGACTGCGAACCAAAACCTTCCATTGCCGTGTCGCCCTCGCGATGTTGTGAGATTTTTGTTGACGCCGGGCTAATTATACAGTTGCATAACAGGTGCGCAAGTGCATTACTGGCCGTAAAGAAATCTTACGCAAAACAGGAGGCGTCGATCGTTTTGAATAAAAGATCAGGACCGTCGATGTTTTGCCGGAAAACCGGGCGATGAATGCCGACACTCGGCTTTGTCTCGACAGCGAACGATCGCAGGACGCGGAACATCAGGTCGCGGCGATCGAGGTGGTCGATATCCACAAATATTTCGGCCCTCTCGAAGTTCTGAAAGGGATTTCGCTGACGGCCCATGACGGCGATGTGATTGCCATTATCGGCGCCAGCGGCTCTGGAAAATCCACGCTGCTCCGCTGTATCAACATGCTCGAGATCCCGAGCTCGGGCGCGGTGCGCGTGCGCGGCGAGGAGATCGCGCTCAAGCCGGACGGCCCCGGTCGCAGGATGATCGCCGACCGGCGGCAGATTCAGCGAATTCGGACCCGGCTCGGCATGGTCTTCCAGTCCTTCAATCTCTGGCAGCATATGACGCTACGGGAAAACGTCATCGAAGTGCCGGTCCAGGTGCTGGGTCAGTCGCGCAAGGCAGCGATCGAGGCCGCCGATTCGCTTCTCGAACGTGTCGGGCTTTATGAAAAACGCGATGTCTATCCGGCATTTCTCTCGGGCGGCCAGCAGCAGCGAGCGGCGATCGCGCGGGCGCTCGCGATCAAGCCGGATGTCATGCTGTTCGACGAGCCGACCTCGGCGCTCGATCCCGAACTGGTCGGCGAAGTGCTGACGGTGATCGGCGATCTGGCGCGGGAAGGCCGCACCATGATCCTGGTCACCCATGAAATGGGCTTCGCGCGCGACGTGGCGAGCCGGGTCGTTTTTTTGCATCAGGGAGTGGTCGAGGAAGCTGGTGATCCGGTGACGATTTTCTCCGCGCCGAGATCGGAGCGGCTGCGGAAATTCGTCGGGTCCATACGGTAACGGAGTGATAACACGGATGGGATTGATCTCCCGTTCATCCAAGAAAGCAACCAACAGGGGCGTGACATGAAATTCTTTTTGAGGATATTGACCTTTCTGGCGTTCGCCATCCCGCTTGCCGGGACGATGCATGTCGCCAAAGCGGCGCAGGCCGAGACCGTCAAGGTTGGCATTGCGGCCGAACCTTATCCGCCGTTCAGCGAGCTTGACGCCGCCGGACATTGGACCGGCTGGGAAATCGACATCATGCACGCGGTGTGCAAGGCCGCCGACCTGAAATGCAGGATCGTTCCGCTCGCCTGGAGCGGCATCATTCCCGCGCTGCAGGCTGGGAAAATCGACATGATCTTCAATTCGATGTCGATCACGCCGGCGCGCGAGAAGGAGATTGCCTTTTCCCACAAATACTACAACACGCCGGTCATGGTCGCCGGCGCCAAAAACCTGAACTTCAAGGCAACGCCGCAGGGGTTGAAAGGCAGGATCCTTGGGGTTCAGGTATCCACCGTTTCCGAGACCTATGCCAAAAAGCATTTTCCTGGCGCACACCTCAAGATTTATCAAACCCAGGACGAGGCCAACCAGGATCTCGTCGATGGCCGGATCGACGCCACCATGGCCGATGCCATCGCGCTCCAGACTTTTCTCAAGACGCCGCAAGGCAAGGCTTGCTGCGACTCCAAAGGCGACGTCGCGCCCGATCCGGCGATTCTGGGTTCGGGCGTCGGCGCGGGGCTGCGCAAGAGCGATGTCAAGCTGAGGCACAAGATCAACGCGGCGATCGCGAAGATCCGCGCGGATGGAACCTATCAGAAAATCACCAAGAAATACTTCAACTTCAATATCTACGGTAAATAACAGGATCGCTGGCATCGCGATGAGGATCGACTGGGCACTTCTTGCGATTTCGCCGCCGGGCTGGGGCGGGCTGCTCCTCAGGGGTCTCGTCACCACGCTCGAGATCGCCGTCGGCGGCTATCTGCTTGGCCTCTTGATCGGTATCGGCGGTGCGTTCGGCAAGCTGTATGGTGGGGCGGTGAGCCGCGATCTGCTCGAATGCTACACGACGATCGTGCGCGCCGTCCCGGAACTCGTGCTGATCGTGCTCATCTATTACGCGGGAACGGATCTGCTGAACCGCGTTATGGCGGCGCTCGGTTATGCTGCGGTGAACATCAACGGGCTCGCAGCCGGTATTCTGGTCATCGGCGTGGTGCAGGGCGCCTATTCGACCGAGGTTCTGCGCGGTGCGATCCGGGCGGTGCCGTATGGCGAGATCGAGGCAGCGCGCGCCTTCGGCATGCCGTCCGCACTGGCGCTCCGGCGGATCACGCTTCCGGCGATGATACCCCATGCGATATCGGGGCTCGCCAATCTCTGGATGATCGCGACCAAGGACACCGCGCTGCTCGCCGTCGTCGGCTTTACCGAACTCACGATGGCGACGCGGGAGGCGGGGGGTGCTACCAAGGCCTATTTCCTGTTCTTCTGTGCCGCAGGCATGCTCTATCTTCTGGTGACGCTGATTTCGAACCAGGTCTTCAACGCCATCGAGCGACGCGCACGCCGCGGTATGCCGAAAGTGTGACGCAGCGATGACCACTGAGGCACTCGAAACCAAACCGGGCATGACGAGGCTCGTCGAGCCAGCCCACGGCGATGCGATCGGAGCCTGGCTCCGGCCGCATCGCGTGGTACTCGTTCTCATCGCGGCGGGGCTCATCCTTCTGATGGTGCTGTCGATGCGCTGGGATTGGCTGCCGCGCTATGCCGGCCAGCTTTGCCTCGGTCTCTGGCGCACCATCTGGCTGCTTGTCGCTTCAGTGGCTCTCGGGTTTTGCTTCGCCGTTCCCCTGGGACTCGTACAGGTGACGGGACCGAGGCTGCTCGCGTGGCCGGCGCGCGGTTTCTGCACGCTGATCCGCGGCACGCCGCTCCTGCTGCAGCTCTGGCTGCTCTATTTCGGCGTCGGCTCGTTGTTTCCGCAGTTTCCGGCGATTCGCGACAGCGTGTTCTGGCCCTATCTGCGCGAGGCCTGGCCCTATGGACTGCTCTCGCTCACCTTATCTTTCGCCGGATACGAAGGCGAGGTCATGCGCGGTGCTTTCGCGGGCGTGCCGCGCGGCGAGCTGGAAGCGGCGCACGCTTTCGGCATGAGCCGCTTTACTGCGCTGCGCCGCATCTGGCTGCCGCGCGCCTTCTATCGCGTGCTGCCGACATTGGGCGGCGAAGTGATTCTCCAGCTCAAATCGACGCCGCTGGTCGCGACCATCACTGTCGTCGATATCTATGGCGTGATCTCGCATGTCCGCCAGGACACCTATCTCGTCTACGCACCGCTGCTGTTCCTGGCGTTCGTCTATATGGGCCTGACTGGAATTCTGGTGATGCTCGTCCGTTTTCTGGAGAAACGCATTCCCATCCCCGGAGCCTGACATGGTCGCAGCCTCACTGTTCGATACCGACCGCGCCGATCTGGTCGCCATGCGGCGGTTGCTCCATGCCAATCCCGAACTCGGGCTTGAGGAGGTCTGGACATCCGATTTCGTTGCTCATGAGCTTGAAGCTCTCGGCTACGATGTCCATCGCGGCCTCGCGCGAACCGGAGTGGTCGCAACGCTGCGGAACGGCACGAGCACGCGCGCGATCGGCCTGCGTGCCGACATGGACGGGCTGCCGATTTTTGAAGAAACCGGGCTCGACTATCGGAGCCGGAATCCCGGCCGCATGCATGCTTGCGGTCATGACGGCCATACCACGATGCTGCTCGGCGCCGCCCAGGCGATCGCCGCGCGCCGCAATTTCGACGGCATCGTCCATCTCATCTTTCAGCCGGCGGAGGAGAATGCCGGCGGCGGCCGGATCATGGTGGAGGAGGGGCTGTTCGAGCGGTTTCCCTGCGATGCCGTGTTTGCATTACATAACGAACCGTCATTGCCGTTCGGCCAATTCGCCTTGCGCGACGGGCCGATCATGGCGGCGGTCGATGAAGCGACGATCGTCGTGCAGGGTCGCGGCGGCCACGGCGCCGAGCCGGAAAACACGGCCGATCCGGTCGTCGCCGGCGCGAGCATCGTCATGGCGCTGCAGACGATCGTTTCGCGCAACGTCCATCCGATGGAGCCGGCGGTCATCACCGTGGGTTCCTTCCATGGCGGCACGGCCAGCAACATCATCCCAGGCCGGGTCGAACTCGTTCTCGGCATCCGCTCTTTCGACCCGGACACCCGGATTTATCTCGAACGCCGCATCGCCGAAATCGCCAGCCTGCAGGCCGCAAGCTATGGCATGACGGCGGAGATCGACTACCGGCGCAGCTACGACGCGACGATCAACGACAAGGTGCAGACCGGCTATCTGCGCGAGTGCGCGCGGCGTTTCGCCGGCAGCGGCACTGTCGTCGATCTGGCGCGGCCTTTCATGGGCAGCGAGGACTTCGCCTATATGCTCAATGCCCGTCCCGGTTCCTATTTCTTTCTCGGCACCGCGTCGGGCCGGAACGACAAGCCGTTGCATCACTCGGCCTATGATTTCAACGACGATATTCTGCCGATCGGCGCAGCGTTCTGGACGGAACTTGTCGAGGATTTTCTGAAATCGAAATAATGTCGGTGTCGGGAAGTTATGAAAAAGAAGCGTCCTGGGCGGATGGGACGGCAGTGAAAACGCGACTTCCCCCGATCCAGACCGCGCGGATATCGAGCGTATCCGACAGATGGACGAGATCGGCGCGGGCGCCGGGCCGCAGATGGCCGATCGTGGCGGATTTTCCTACTGCCTGCGCCGGATAGAGCGACGCCATACGCAAGGCCTCGCCGAGCGGCAATCCGATCGCATGGTGCATGAACCGCACCGAGGCGATCATGGTGGTGTCGGCGCCGGCCAGCGTGCCGTCGGCAAGCGTCAGGCGCCCATTGCGGCGATAGACGACTCGCCCGTTCAGGGTGAAGGCGTCGAGCGTTGTCCCGGTCGTCGCCATCGCGTCGGTGACCAGGAATACCCTGCCCGGACCGCGCTTGGCCCGGAGCGCGATCGCGACCGCGGTGGCGTCAACATGAATGCCATCCGCGATCAGGCCGGCATGGAGCCCGCCATGATCAAGGGCGGCGCCGACCATCCCCGGCTCCCGGTGGGCGAGCGGGCTCATCGCGTTGAACAGATGGGTCACCATTGTCGCACCCGCGTCGGCGGCAGCGCGCGCCTGCTCGCAGGAGGCGTTGGAGTGGCCGAGGCTGACAACGACGCCGGCCTCGGCGAGATGCGCAATCCGCGCGCCGCTGACCGCCTCCGGAGCGATGGTCGTCAGCAGCACCGGCATGGTTTTCGAGGCCTCGGTCAGGCGCCGCAGATCCGCATCCGTCATCGGCCGGATCAGCGCGGGATCATGGGCACCGTGGCGCGCGGGCGCGAGATGCGGACCTTCAAGATGCAGCCCGAGAAAGCCGGGGATTTGGCGCTGAGCGGCATCGCGGCCGGCGTCGAGGGCGCGGGTTGTGATTTCCACGGTATCGGTGATCAGGGTGGCGAGCAGGGCGGTGGTGCCGAACGGGCAATGCGCCGCGCAGATGGTCGCGATGCCGGCCGCATCGGGGCGGTCGTTCAGCAGAATGCCGCCGCCGCCATTGACCTGCAGATCGACGAACCCTGGAATCAGCATCCCGCCATCGACTGTCAGCAGGCTTGTGCCATCGGGAAGCTCGCGCGGATCGGCGATGCCGGTAATCCGCCGATCGGCGCCGATCGCCAGAGCCTTGCCGTCGTGCCAGGTCTCGCCGTCAAAGATCCGTGCGCCGGCGATCACGACGGGATTTTCGGGGCGGTCGATGTCGGTCATGGCGTTCCGGTCGCTGCGCGGCGATGTCGGGTTCGGCCGGCAGGGCAGCGAGGCTTGGTAGCGGCGGGCGGATTTGAACCACCGACCAAGGGATTATGATTCCCCTGCTCTACCGCTGAGCTACGCCGCCAGACCGGATGGACGCGGAAGTAGCTTCCGCGTCCATCAAAGTCAATCTTTCCGCGTTACTCTTTGTTTTGGTGAGCAATTTTACCGCGTCGGCGTCGGTGGATTGGTCGAATAATCATAGAAGCCGCGCCCGGTTTTGCGCCCGAGCCAGCCGGCCTCGACATAGTTCACCAGAAGCGGGCAGGGGCGGTACTTGTCCTCGCCCAAGCCCTGATGCAGCACGCGCATCACGTCCAGCGCCACATCCAGCCCGACCAGATCGGCGAGCGTCAGCGGCCCCATCAGGTGCGCCGCGCCCAGCTTCATGCCGTTGTCGATCGAGATCACGTCGCCGATCCCCTCATGCAGCGCGAACACCGCCTCGTTGATCATCGGCACCAGGATGCGGTTGACGATGAAGCCCGGAAAATCCGCGGCGGCGACGGTGGTTTTGCCCATTCGCTTCGCCAGCGCCTCGACGGCGGCGACCGTCGAATCCGAGGTTGCGAGGCCCCTGATCACCTCGACCAGCTTCATCATCGGCACCGGGTTGAAGAAATGCATCCCGACGAACCGATCCGCGATGCCGCTCGCCGCCCCCAGCCGGGTGATCGAGATCGACGAGGTGTTGGAGGCAAGGATGGCATCGGGTTTGAGATGCGGGATGATCTGCGCGTAAACCTTCCGCTTGATCTCCTCGCGCTCGGGTACCGCCTCGATCACGGCGTCGCACGCCCCCAGCGCGTCATGCGCGGTCGATGCTTTAACCCGTGCCAGGGCGACGTCCCGCGCGGCTCCGTCGATCGTGCCTTTCTGCACCTGCCGTTCCAGGTTCTTCGCCATGGTGGCAAGGCTTTTGTCGAGCACCGGCTGAGCGGTATCGACCAGGACGACATCGAGCCCGGACGTCGCCGCGACATGGGCGATGCCGTTGCCCATCGCGCCGGCGCCGAGCACGCCGATAAGCTGGATCGCCATGTCAGCCGAGTTCCTTTTGCAGCTCCGGCAATATCTGGAACAGATCGCCGACCAGGCCGTAATCGGCGACCTGGAAGATCGGCGCCTCCTCGTCCTTGTTGATCGCGACGATGACTTTGGAATCCTTCATCCCCGCGAGATGCTGGATCGCGCCGGAAATGCCGACCGCCACATAGAGATCGGGAGCGACGATCTTGCCGGTCTGGCCGACCTGATAATCATTCGGCACGAACCCGGCATCGACGGCGGCGCGCGAGGCACCCACGGCGGCGTGCAGCCGGTCGGCGATCGGTTCGAGCAGCTTGCCGAAATTCTCGCCGTTCTGCATCCCACGCCCGCCGGAAATCACGATTTTCGCTGCCGTGAGTTCGGGGCGTTCGCTCTTCGAGAGTTCCGCGCCGACGAATTTCGACGTCGCGTTCTCGATCGGCACCGATATCGCCTCGATCGCCGCCAAGCCGCCCTCTTCCGGCGCGGGATCGAAACTCGCGGCGCGCACGGTAATCACCTTTTTCGTGTCAGATGACTTCACCGTCGCCATCGCGTTGCCGGCATAGATCGGGCGGATGAAGGTATCGGCGTCGATCACGGCGGCGATGTCGCTGATCGGCTGCGCATCGAGTAGGGCGGCCACGCGCGGCATCACGTTCTTGCCGGTCGCCGTCGAGGCCGAGAGGATATGCGAATAGCCGTCGGCGAGCTTGACGATCAGAGCGGCGAGTGGCTCGGCCAGCGCGTGAGCGAAGGCGGCATGATCGGCGACCAGCACTTTCGCGACACCTTTGATGGCGGCGGCGGCCTTGGCGGCCTCGCCGACGCCTTCGCCGGCGACGAGCGCAACGACCTCGCCAAGCTTCGCGGCGGCGGCGATGGCGCTGCGCGCCGGCTGTTTGACGCTCTTGCCGTCGTGATCGAGCAGAACCAGAACCAGTGTCATGATCAGATCACCTTCGCTTCGTTGCGGAGTTTCTCGACGAGTTCCTGAACCGATTTGACCTTGATGCCGGCCTTGCGCTTCGGCGGTTCGGCGACGCTCACCAGGGTCAGGCGCGGCGCCGGATCGACCCCGAGATCGGCCGGCCTGATCGTCTCGATGGGCTTCTTGCGCGCCTTCATGATGTTCGGCAGCGAGGCGTAGCGCGGCTCGTTCAGACGAAGATCGGTCGTCACCACCGCCGGCAGGGTCAGCGCCACGGTCTCGAGCCCGCCATCGATCTCGCGGGTCACCGTTGCGGTGTCGCCTTCGATGACCACCTTGCTGGCAAATGTGCCCTGCGGCCAGCCGAGGAGGGCGGCGAGCATCTGGCCGGTCGCGTTCATGTCGTCGTCGATCGCCTGCTTGCCCATGATGACAAGGCGCGGCTGTTCCTTCTCGACCAATGCCTTCAGCAACTTGGCCACCGCGAGCGGCTGCAGCTCCACATCGGTCTCGACCAGGATGCCGCGATCCGCCCCCATTGCCAGCGCGGTGCGGATGGTCTCCTGGCACGAAGCGACCCCCATCGACACCGCGACGATCTCGGTCGCGAGGCCCTTTTCCTTCAGACGCACGGCTTCCTCGACGGCGATTTCATCGAACGGGTTCATCGACATTTTCACGCCGGCCGTCTCGACGCCGGTGCCGTCGGATTTGACCCTGACTTTGACGTTGAAATCGACGACGCGTTTGACGGGGACGAGCAGCTTCATCGGTTCACCATGCGGTTGCGTTTCGTGGCGGGTGATCGGTGGATGATCTATCGGCGGCGTCGCCGCAAGTCAACCTATACGGATATATTATGACGTTAACGGCATACACGGCGTGGATTTATTTGCCCGGCATTTTGTCCGGCGGTCCGAAGCCGAAAATGTCGCGCAGCAGGCCGGGTGCGAGGGCGGCGAGCGGATCGACCATGATACGCGGTGCATCGAACGGCCCGTCGATCGTATAGCGTGCGGCGAACAGGCCGCTGCCTTTCTCCGGGCTGAACAATTTGCCGATGACCGGAATTCGCCCCGGCAATGTGTTGAGCGCATAGGCGGGCACGATGGTTCCGGCCAGATCATATCGTTTGCGGGCGAGATCGACCGACCCGGCGGCGGTGAAGCCGAGGGACGCGGAAAAGGCGCGGCCGTTGTGTAGGGTGACGATCGGCCCGGCGATGCTGAACGGCGCGGTCAGTCGGGTGATCGCGAGACCCGGCCCGGAGGTTGCCGCCGGCACGCCGTAGAGCGACAGGCCCTGCAGCACTTTCGCCATCACCGGCGCGTGGCGCAGGCGGAAATCGGTCAGCACGGCGCGACCCTTGGTCGCGCCGCCGGTACTCGAAGCGGTGAGGTCGAGCCTGCCATGGGCGATTTCGGTGGTGGCGCCCAGAGCGGCGAGCAACGTGCCGGCATCGCCGCTAGTCAACGCCACACGCATCGCGGCGCCTTCACGGCCGACCGTCAGATTGGCATGATGCGCGCCGCCGACCAGCGCAGTCGCGGCCAGGGTGTCGAGGGTTCCGGCCTTGCTGCTGGCGGCGATATGCACCGGCCCGAGCGGCGGCGCCGGGGCGGGATACAGGCGCAGCGCATCGAACGCCGCTTGCAGCCGCCAGGAGGGGCCGATGGCGCCGGCCGTTTCGGCCTGTGCTTTCGACGGCGCGGTCGCGCTGGCGCGCGCGCGGCGCAACAGGGCGGAGAGATCGAGCAGCCGCCCCGCCAGCGCGATGGTCCAGGGATGGCCGGAGCCGTCGGGCGGGGTCAGCTTGCCGGTCGCTCTGGTGTCGCCGATCCGTGCCTCGCCAATCGTCATCGCAGCGCCCTGCCGCCGGCCCTTCAGGGCGAGGCCGGGTGCTGTGATATCGAGCGTGGTGAGATCGATGGGGCTGCCCTGCGCAAGGCCGAGACGGATGGCGGCATGGCCCGGCTGGCCCGCCGCCTTGGTCCAGCCGAAGATCGGCAGCGCCAGATCGACCGGGGTAAGATCGGCGTTCAGATCGAGCGTGCCATGACCGCCATCGTTGTCGTAAGCGATGGTGAGCGGTGCGGTGCCGTAACGCCAGAAATCCGGCGCGGCGCCGAACGAATCGAGCAGCGCGCGCCCCGCCCGTGTGGAGGCTTTCAGGTCGAAATCGCCGCCCGGCAGCTTCATCGAGGCGGTGAACTTGGCAGTTTGCCCGGCGAGGCGCCCGATGCCGCGCAATGCCAGATCGTGCAGGCTCGCGGTCAGCGCGATCGTCCCGCCATCGAGCGCGAGATCGTGCACCGGCAAAGGCAGATGCAGCGCGGTGAGTTGCGCGGCCGCGTCGAGATCGACCTTCGCCAGCGGCAAATGCTTGTCGAGCGGCAAGGTCGCGTTGATCGTGCCGGCAACCTGCCCGGTCGCTCCCGCCAGCGCGACGCCGTGGGAGGCAAGGCGCAGCGGCGGCGCGTCGAGCAAGGGCAGGGCCGCGGTGATCGGGCCGCCGAGGCTTGCCGCGATGTGGGCGATCTGGTCGTGCAGGTTCAGCCCGGTGATCCGCATCCCGCCGCGCAGCGCCAACCCGCCGAGCGCGCCGGATGTCGCGGCGATGACCAGCGTATCCTCGTCGGGGAAGGTCAGGGTGCCGGCAAGCGCGGTCATCGGCGCGGCACCCTTGAACCAGTCGAGCGAAACTCCCGAGGCGGCGAAGCCTCCCGAAAATCCCGTGAGATAGGGCGCCTTGCCGAGACTCAGATGCGCGGTGAATTTGCCGTCCGACGCTGTTCCGGCGGGAATATGCCCGAGAACGTAGTGCCTTGCGTGCCTTGCCAGCGCCTGCGGCCAGTAGGCGGGCAGGGCGGCGGCGGAAACCCGGTCCACCGTCGCGTGCAGCACCCCGGAAAATGGCGGGGCGAGGCCGAGCCTGCCATCGAAGCCGATGACCGGCGCCGAGCCCGCGCGCGGCGCGAGGGCGATTTGGCCGCGCGTGAGTTCAAGGTCATGGTCATCGACCGTCGCGGCGAGTTCCGCATGGGCGACCGGAATTTTGCTCTGCCCGAGCGCCACCGTGCCGTCGCCGGTATCGACGGAAACCTCGAGCCCGGCTCGCGCCGCGCCGAGCGGCCAGCGCGCGGTCAGGGTGACGGGCAGGTCGAACCGCACGAGCGCCGCGTTCCGTGGCGCGAGCGAGGCGGGATCGCCCGGACCGAGCATTGCGCGAATCCGTCCCACCCCCTGCGCCGCGCGAAGTTCGACCGTGAGCGGCGCGATCGCCCCGCCATGGCGCAGAACCGCGTGTCCCGCGCCGGTGATCGTGCCGTCGGCGGCGCGGGACAGGTCGAACCGGCTATCCCGCGCCGCGAGTTCGAGATGCAGCGTGTCGTCGTCCAGGGCGAGAAGCGCGCCGCTGACCCGAACGGCGCGGAGATCGGTGAAATCGATGCCGTGCGTGCCCGGTTTCATCGCGATCGTCGCGAGCAGATCGTTGCGCAACTGTGACGGCGTTGCCCCCGCCCGATCCGGCCGCAGCGTGATCGCGGTGCGATGGGCGATGATGCGAATCGGCGCGATCCGTCCGCGCAGCAGGGCGAGCGGCGCCAGCGTGACGCGCAGATAGGAAATCTTCAACGCGGCGGCCCGGTTTGGTCCGCTTACCACGATGTCCGACAGGCGAAGATCGAGCGGCGCGCCGCCGCGATGAAATCCCTCCCAGGCCAGAGCGGCGCGCCCCACCGTAACCGTCGAGCCCGGCAGTGCTCGCGCCACCGCCGCCGCGATCCGCGACGCGAGCGGCGGCAGATCGACCGGCCCGCGCGCGAGCCGCCAGGACGCCGCGCCGAACAGCAGCAGAAGCACCAGGGCGATGGTGCCGACGAACCGCGCGCCGTGATGGCCCGCATGGCTGGCGACCTGCCCCGCTTGACGGAACCGGCGCCTCATCGAAGGATCGCCTCGGCATGAACAGATCCATCGTTTCGCGGGACGGTTTCGAAGCGGATTTTCCCGGCCCGGCCGACCGCGAGGCTGCCGCACGGCTGCTCGAATCCTATGCCGAACTTGGCCGGGCCGAGGCGCGCTTTGCCAAGAGCCGAGCCGGGCGGGCGGCGCTCGCGTGCCTCGGCGGCAATGCGCCCTATCTCGCCGGGCTGGCGCTGCGCGAGCCGGATATCGTGATCGCGGTCCAGCGGGATGGTCCCGAACCGACATTCGCGCGAATCGTGGCGGAGCTTCGCGGCATCGATCCCCTCGCGTCGCGTGCCGCCACCGCGCGCGCGTTGCGCGGCGCCAAGCGCCGGGCGGCGCTCGCCATCGCGCTGGCCGATCTCGCTGGTGCCTGGAGTGTGGAAAAAGTCACCGCGGCGCTGTCCGAACTCGCCGATGTCAGCATTTCCGCGGCACTGCGCCATCTGCTCCGCGTCCTGCACGAGAACGGCACGATCAGCCTTCCCGATCCCACGGACCCGGAGCGGGCGTGCCGCTTCGCCGTACTCGGCATGGGCAAGCTCGGTGCGGGCGAATTGAACTACTCCAGCGATATCGACCTCGTGCTCTTGTTCGATCCTTCATCTCCCGTTTATCGGGACGATGCGCAAGCCGCCATGGTCCGGCTGGCGCGCGATCTGGTGCCACTGCTTGCCGAGCGGGATGGCGATGGGATGGTGTTTCGCGTCGATCTGCGCTTGCGTCCCGATCCGGCCGCGACGCCGCCGGTCGTCAGCCTCGGCGCCGCACTCGCCTATTATGAAAGCCATGGCCGGACCTGGGAACGCGCCGCGTTATCCAAGGCGCGGCCGGTCGCCGGCGATCTCGGTTTCGGAGCCGCTTTTCTCGACCAAATCCGCCCGTTCATCTGGCGCCGCAATCTCGATTTCGCGGCGATCGCCGACATTCACGACATGAAGCGCCGGATCGATCAGCGCCGGCGCAATTCCCCCGGTGCCGTTCTCGGCCGCGACGTGAAGCTCGGCCGGGGCGGGATTCGCGAGATCGAATTCATCGTCCAGACGCTCGAACTGGTCTGGGCCGGGCACGAACCGGCGCTGCGCATTCCCGGCACGCTGGCGGCATTGCGCGCGCTGGCTTCAGCGCTGCATTTGCCGCGCGAGGTCGCGCGCGAACTCGCCGAATCCTATCGCACGCTGCGGCGCATCGAGCACCGGCTGCAAATGGTCGAGGACCGGCAGACGCATAGCCTGCCGGAGACCGGGGCCGGGTTCGCCGCCTTCGCGGTCTTCATGGGCGTGGCCGAACCCACAGGCTTCGCCGAACGGCTTGATCAACTCTTCGAGACGGTTCACGGGCATTTTTCGATATTTTTCGACGCCGGAACCGCGGGAGACGGCAATGGCGGGGTACCGGCGCTGAATGTTGGTGAAAACGGTGCGGTGCCGGCGGCTTTCCGCGATCATCTGACCGGGCTCGGGTTCAGGGATGTCCGGCATCTCGCCGCACGGCTGCGGGCGTGGCGCGGCGGTGCCTTGCCCGCGCTGCGCGCGGCGCGGGCCCGCGATCTGCTCGATGCGATCCTGCCGTCGCTGCTCGATTCATTGTCCCGCCAGCCCGACCCAGATCTCGCGTTCCGCCGGTTCGACCAGTTGCTCGAACGCCAGCGCGCCGGGATTGCCCTGCTGTCGCTGTTTCAGCACAACCAGGCGCTGCTTGGGCGGCTCGCCGCCGTGCTCGGTGCCGCCCCGCCGCTGGCCGAGCATCTCGCCGCCCATGCCGGCGCGCTGGACGCGCTGCTGGCGCCGGTCGCGCATTTTACCAACCCAGCCCCCGCGCTGCGGCGCCTGCTGCGCGATGCCGGGCATCTCGAGGAAACTCTCGCCACGCTGCGCCGGTTCGTGCGACGCGAGGAGTTTCATCTGTCGGTCGCGACCCTGGAATCCCGCCTCGACGTCGACGCGGCGGGCACCTTGAGGGCCGAACTCGCGAAGGCCGCGCTCGGTATCCTGCTGCCCAGGGTGATGGCGGATTTCGCGCGGCGCTACGGCAGGCTGCGCGGCGGGCGGTTCGGCATCGTCGCACTGGGCCGGGTCGGTGCCGGGGAAATGCTCGCGGGGTCGGATCTCGATCTTATGCTGATCTACGATCATCCGCCGGATGCATCGTCGGCGCGGCTGCCGGCAAGCCAGTATTTTCTGCGCTTCGCCCACGCGCTGGTCGGCGCGATCACGGCTGCCGGCGCGGAAGGACCGATCTACCAGGTGGACATGCGGCTGCGGCCTTCGGGCAATAAAGGGCCGGTCGCCGTCTCGCTCGCCGCGTTCCGCCGCTATCATGCCGAAGACGCCTGGACCTGGGAGCGCCTCGCTCTCACCCGCGCGCGGGTGATGGCCGCCACGCGCGGTTTCGCGCCGGTGCTCGACGCCGCGATCCGCTCGGCGCTGTGCCGCGCGATACCCGCCGGGACGATCCGGCGGGATACCGCCTCGATGCGCGCCCGGCTGGCCCGCGACGCCCCGCCGCGCGATGATTTCGACCTCAAGCATCGCGCGGGGGGCACGATGGAACTTGGCTTCATCGCCGAGGCGCTGCAGCTCATCCACGGTCCCGCATCGCCCGCTTTGTTTCATCCAGGCACGCGGGATGCGCTGGCCGGTTTCGCCGGTGCGGAGATTCTGACCGAGGCCGAAGCGGCTGAGTTGATCGCGGCGGACCGCCTGTTCCGCACGATCCAGGGCATGATGCGCATCACCGGGCTCGCAGAACCCGGCCCGGATTCGGCGCCGGGCGCGCTGGCGCCGATTCTGAAAGCCGCCGAGGCTGCCGATTTCGCGGCGCTCGCGGCCAGGATGACGGCGGCGGCCGAACTGGTGCGCGGCGCGTTTCTCCGCCATATCGGCGACCCGCAACGCGACGAACAGGGAGTTCAACCATGAGCGTGACCGAAGGCGACAAGGCCCCGTCATTCGACATGCCGGCATCAAGCGGCCGGCGCGTGTCGCTCGCCGGCTTCAAGGGCAGGCCCTTCGTGCTCTATTTCTACCCGAAGGCCGACACGCCCGGCTGCACCAAGGAAGCCTGCGCCTTTCAGGAAGCCCTGCCGCAACTCGGCCATATCGGAATCGAGGTGGTGGGCGTCTCCAAGGACAAGATGTCGGCGATCGAGAAATTCGCCGCAAAATACGACCTCAAGTTCCCGCTCGCTTCGAATGAGGATGGCACGGTGGTCGAAGCCTATGGCGCCTGGGTCGAGAAATCGATGTATGGCCGGAAATACATGGGCATCGACCGCTCGACCTTTCTGATCGACGCTGCCGGCCGGATCGCGCGCATCTGGCGTGGGGTGAAAGTGCCCGGCCACGCCAAGGCGGTGATGGACGCGGCATCGGCGCTGGCGAGATCGTGACCGCGATGACGGCGATTTCATCCCGGCAGGCCGGAGCCGCCGCCGCCGTGGCGGCCGCGCTTGCGCTCGGCATCGCCTATTACGCCGAGTTCGTCCTCCATCTGGTTCCCTGTCCGCTCTGCTATATCGAGCGCTGGCCCTACCGGATCGCGATCGTGCTCGGGATTCTCGTCGCCGTCGCCCCGCCACGCGCCGGGCGGGCGCTGCTTGCGCTCGCCGCCCTAGTCATGCTCGGTGACGCGGCGATCGCCTTCGTTCATGTCGGCGCCGAGCAGCATTGGTGGAACAGCCCGCTGCCCGAATGCAACGCGCCACCGCCCGGCTTCGGCGCGCTGCCACTGCGGCCTTCGGCCTCGTGCGACGCGCCGACCTATCTGATTCCGGGATTTCCGGTCTCGTTCGCGACCATGGATCTCGTTTATGCGCTGGGTTTCGCGCTGGCGATTCTTGCCTATCTGAAACGCAGCAAAAGGAGCCTGCCATGAGCGAACCTGCCGATTTGCCGCGCCTGCCGGGCGACCCTGCTCCGTGCGCGGCGGTCGCGCGGATGATCCGGGTCGATCACGCGGGCGAATTCGGCGCGAAGCAGATCTATGCCGGCCAGCTCGCCGTATTGGGCCGCTCGCGCCATGCCGAGACCCTGCGCCACATGCAGGAGCAGGAACAGCATCATCTGGATACGTTCTCGCGCCTAATCGCCGAGCGGCGGGTGCGGCCCACCGCACTTCTGCCGGTCTGGCGCGTCGCCGGCTTCGCCCTCGGTGCTGTGACAGCGGCTCTGGGCCCGCGCGCCGCGATGGCCTGCACCGTCGCCGTGGAGGAGACGATCGACGCACATTACGCAAGACAGGCGGCAGCACTCGGCGAGGATGAATCGGTGCTGCGCGCAACCATCGAGGAATTCCGCGCCGAGGAGCTGGAGCACCGGGATATCGGCCTCGCCAACGAGGCCGAGCAGGCGCCATTCTACCGCTTGCTCTCGGCGGCGATCCGCACCGGCTGCAAGACGGCGATCGCGCTCAGCGAAAATATCTGATTACGATATAATCCGGTTGGCAAGCCATGGCCGCCGTCCTACATCTCGCCTCATGAGCGAGACATCCTTCGAGCGCGATCTGGTCAAGGCCGCTTTCGATCTGGCCGGACAGCAGGGATGGCGGCTTGTGTCGGTGGCCGCCGCCGCCCGGCATGGTGGGCTCGATCTCGCCGAGGCGCGCCGCCGCTTCACCGGCACTGTCTCGATCCTCGCGCGGTTCGGCCGCCTCGCCGATGCCCACGCGCTCGACGGCGCGATGACCGAGGGCGTCGTGCGCGACCGTCTGTTCGATATCATGATGCGGCGGATCGATTTCCTGCAACAGCACCGCGATGGCGTGATCGCGCTGTTGCGCCACGCGCCGTTCGATCCCGCGCTGACGCTCTGGCTCGCCCGCGCCAATCTCGCCGCGATGGGCTGGATGCTGGAAGGTGCAGGCATTTCCGCGCGCGGCCTGCGCGGCGAAATCCGCAAAAAGGGTCTGCTCGCGGTGTGGGCCTGGACGCTGCGCGCCTGGCTGCGTGACGAGAGCGCGGATCTGGCGGCGACCATGGCGGCGCTCGACAAGGCGCTGACGCGCGCCGATCGGGCCGCCGCACAATGCGCGCACGGGCGCGCCGCAACCCCCGCGCCCGCGGCGGACGCGGAGCCGGACGCGTCCTTCCAACCCGATTCCGAAAACCCCGACCGGCCCGGTTGAAGCGGAAATCCTTGCATTATCATCTCGCGATTCCAAGGCGGACGGATTAACCTGTCATCCCGGAAGCAATACCGCCCGGATCATAGCGAGAGGAACCGAGCCATGGCCCATGCCAGCAAACCGAAACCGTCCGGCGCCGGCACCGATCCCAGGAAGACCGCTTCGGCGCAGAAGACGAGGTCCATGTTCATGCCGGATTTCGATTTCACCAAGGCCTTCGGCGCGCTGAAAATGCCCGCCATGCCGGATATGGAGGTCGTGATCGGCGCCTATCGGCGGAATCTGGAGGCGCTTTCCGAAGCCAACCGCGTGGCGCTCGAAGGCGCGCAGGCGGTGGCAAAGCGGCACATGGAAATCATGCAGAAGACCATGACCGATCTCACCGAGCAGTTGCGCAGCGTGTCGGCGCATGATTCGCCGCAGATTCGTGCCACCAAGCAGGCGGAACTGCTCAAGCACGCCTATGAAAGTGCTGTGACCAATATGCGCGACCTCGGCGACCTTATCCAGCGCTCGAATCACGACGCGGTCGAGAAGCTCAACCGCCGGTTTTCCGAGGCGATGGACGAAATGAAGACGCTGATCGACAAAAAATCTTGATCTGTCACCCGAACACCTGATCTCAATTCGATGTCCCAGCTCCTTGCCGCGCCGCCGTCGCCGCTTTTCATCCCCGAACGCCAGGTGGCGCGGCCGCTGCACAAACCTTTGCGCGTCGTTTCCGACTATCAGCCGGCCGGCGATCAGCCGCAGGCGATCGCCGAGTTGGTGCTCGGAATTTCGGCCAACGAACGCGATCAGGTTCTGCTCGGCGTCACCGGTTCCGGCAAAACCTTCACCATGGCCAAGGTGATCGAGGCGGTGCAGCGCCCCGCCTTGATCCTTGCGCCCAACAAGACGCTCGCCGCCCAGCTCTACAGCGAGATGAAGGGGTTTTTCCCGGACAATGCGGTCGAATACTTCGTGTCCTATTACGACTACTATCAGCCCGAAGCCTATGTGCCGCGCACCGACACCTATATCGAGAAGGACGCGCAGATCAACGAGGCGATCGACCGGATGCGCCACGCCGCGACCCAGGCGCTGCTGGAGCGCGGCGATGTCGTCATCGTCGCCTCGGTGTCCTGCATCTACGGTATCGGCTCGGTCGAAACCTACAGCCAGATGGTGGTGCGCCTTGAAACCGGCGGCCGGATTGATCGCGACCGCCTCGCCAAGGCGCTGGTCGAGTTGCAGTATCGCCGCAACGACGCCGCGTTCCAGCGCGGTACGTTCCGGCTGCGCGGCGAAACCGTCGACATCTTTCCGAGCCAGTACGAGGATCGCGCCTGGCGGGTCACGCTGTTCGGCGACGAGATCGAGAGCATCGCCGAGTTCGATCCGCTGACCGGCGAGCGCATCACCGAGCTTGCGTCGGTCGCGGTCTATGCGAACAGCCACTATGTCACGCCGCGGCCGACGCTCGCGCAGGCGGTCGGGCGGATCAAGCAGGAGTTGCAGGCGCGGCTCGCCGAGTTGACCGCACAGGGCAAGCCGCTCGAAGTGGAGCGGCTGCAGCAGCGCACCACCTTCGACATCGAGATGATGGAAACCACGGGGTCCTGCAAGGGAATCGAGAACTATTCGCGCTATCTCTCGGGGCGCAATCCGGGCGAGCCGCCACCCACTCTGTTCGAATACCTGCCGGAGAACGCGCTGCTGATCGTCGATGAAAGCCACGTCACCGTGCCGCAGATCGGCGGCATGTTCAAAGGCGACTTCGCGCGCAAATCGATCCTGTCGGAATTCGGTTTCCGCCTGCCCTCCTGCATCGACAACCGCCCGCTCAAATTCGAGGAATGGGAGAGGTTCCGGCCGCAGACCACCTTCGTTTCGGCAACGCCCGGCCCGTGGGAGATGGAACGTACCGGCGGGGTATTCGCCGAACAGGTGATCCGCCCCACCGGCCTCGTCGATCCAGAGGTCGAGGTGCGGCCGGTCGAGCATCAGGTCGACGATCTTCTCGCCGAATGCCGCATCGTCGCCCAGGCCGGCGGGCGGGTACTGGTGACGACGCTGACCAAGCGCATGGCCGAGGATCTGACCGAATATCTCACCGAACATGGCGTGAAGGTGCGCTATCTGCACTCGGATATCGACACGCTGGAGCGCATCGAGATCATTCGCGATCTCCGGCTCGGCGTCTACGACATTCTGGTCGGCATCAATCTGCTGCGCGAGGGGCTCGACATTCCCGAATGCATGCTGGTCGCCATTCTCGATGCCGACAAGGAGGGTTTTCTCCGCTCCGCGACTTCTTTGGTCCAGACCATCGGCCGTGCGGCGCGCAATGTCGATGGCCGCGTCATCCTGTATGCCGACACCATGACGCGCAGCCTGAAATACGCGATCGACGAGACCGACCGGCGGCGCGCCAAGCAGACCGCCTGGAACGCGGCGAACGGCATCACGCCGCAGAGCGTGAAGAAGCAGGTCGGCGAGATCCTGCATTCGGTCTACGAGCAGGATTACGTCACCGTCGCGCCGATCAAGGACAGCCTGGCCACCGAATTCATCGGTAAGGATCTGAAATCCACCATCACCGAGCTGGAGAAACGGATGCGTAATGCGGCGGCCAATCTGGAGTTCGAGGAGGCGGCGCGGTTGCGCGACGAAATCAAGCGTCTGGAGGCGCTGGAACTCGGCCTGACGCCTGCGCCGATGCCGAGTGCGTCCCGCCGCTCGCGCGACCGCACGCCGGAACCGCTGGGGCCGGGCGGCGGCGGTTACGACCCGGACAAACGGCGCGGCGGCAGAAGGCGGCGCGGACCATGAAGCGGATCTTCCTGACAACGTGTGGCCTGTTGTTGGGCTCGAGCGCATTCGCGGCATCGCCGGTGACGCTGACCGGGCAGAATGCGACCTACACGCTCAGCCTGTCGAAAGTGCGCGGCCATTCGGTGACCGGCGCTACGGGGCGCCTGCGGTTCGACGTTCTGGAAACCTGCCGCGCCTATACGGTCAGCCAGCATATGACATTACTGATCCGTAATCAGGATGGCAGCCTGACCCGCACGATCAGCGATTACGATACCTGGGAGAGCAAATCCGGCCATCGGCTGACTTTCCTGCTGCGCCAGAGCGAGGACGGCAAGACCAAGGTGGAGGATCAGGGCACCGCGACCACCGGACCAAAAGGCGGCGTGGTGAACTATACGGTGCCGAAGGGCAGGGTGGTGAAACTGCCGCCCGGCACGCTGTTCCCGATGGCGCATACGCGACATATTCTGGAGGCGTCGGCCAAGGGTGAACCCTATATCGATCCGCCGTTGTTCGACGGCACATCGGCGCATGGCGCGGAACATACCTTCGTCGCGATTCTGGGCCGTCGCGACGCGCAAAAAAGTCGTTTCGCGCCACTCGCGGCGCTGCCGTCAACCCTGGTCGATATCGGCTTCTTCCGTCGCAAGCCGCGCGACGAGGAACCCGATTTCCGCACCCAGATGCGCTACTACACCAACGGCGTGTCGCGCGACGTGCGGCTCGATTTCGGCAATTTCGTCTTGCACGGAAAACTGACGGCGCTCACCATCCCGCCGGTCGCTTGCCCGAGCGCTCGGAGCGCGTCCGATTCCGGCGCGCCGCGCGATCCGAAAAACTGAGATTTGGCATCAATAAAAAACACCGGCCATCGATGATGGCCGGTGTTCTCGTGCCGGTCGAACCGGGATCAGCTCGACGAGCCGGAGCCGGACGTCTGGCTGTCGGTCATCGATGAGCCGGCGGTCTCAGTCGTTTTACGGGGGCGCCGGGTTGCCGGCTTTTTCGGAGCGGCGGCGCTGCGCGTCGCCTTGCGCGGCGTTGCCGCCGCGCGCGCCGTGGTTTTGCGCGGGGCGGGTTTGCGGGCGGCGGTCTTGCTGCTCGCGGCCTTCCGCGTCGTCGCGGCGGTCCGTTTGGCGGCGGGTTTTGCCGCCGGCTTCCGCGCGGCGGTGGCCTTCGCGGTTGCGGTCTTGCGGGCCGTCGTCGCGCGCTTCGGCGCGGCCTTGGCGGCCGGCTTCTTCGCGACAGTTTTTGTTCCGGCTTTCGCCGCGGTTTTGGCCGCCGGCTTTTTCGCCGCTGTCTTGGCCGCGGTGGTCTTCGCCGCCGAGGCCTTCGGCTTCGCGGTTTTGGCCTTCGCTGCCGCGCTCTTGGGTTTGGCCGCTGTGGTCTTTGTGCTGGCGCGCATTGCCAGCGGCTGCGCGCGCCTTTCGGTTTCAGTCGTCACGAGGATGCTCCTTCGCTCGGGGTTATGGGGGATGCGGACGATAATTCCTGACAAGATGCATTCAGCGTTTTGGCTCTGGCGACTTGTCGCATCGCAACGGCGACCGTTCGGCCAGGGGGTGGAACGAGAAGACCGCGCCCGGATATCCGTGCGCGCAATGCCTACCCGGCTGTTTGTTTTCATACCAGCGCTCCGGCTTTGCCGCCGTCGTCTGGTGATGACTTGTCCACGGTCATCGACCGTCCTTCCCTTTCGCGTGCGATACTCGACTTGACCAAATCAGACTTGACAAGGTTGCGACGCGAATCGTGCGACGCACGCAAGAATCGCTATTCAACGTCTGATCGGACGATGTCAACAAAAAGCAGCATGTTTTTGCGCCTCCAGGCGATTTTTTTTGTCACTGTCATTCGCGCGTTACGACGGCGCACCACGGTCTTGGCACATGGATGCCGCTGGATCGTCGATGCGGCGATCCGATAAATCGGAAATAATCAAGCATAAGCCTGGAGAGTTTCTGTTTTTCCGCGTTTGGCATCGACTTGCGCCGAACGCTGCATCGCACTCGGAGCGGCCGGCCCGCCTCGGCACTTGCACGCGGGCCGGATCGGGAAGAACATGGATTTTCATAAGCATCTCTCATGGCTTTGCCAGAAGGAATCCAGACCCTGTCCGACGATATGCCGACCGAATGGACACCCAATCGCGCAAAACCCGCACCGGTCGTCGCGATGCCGGGCTGGGTCGAATCGCTTCGGCGCGGCCTTGCCATGCGCTGTCCGGCTTGCGGTGAAGCTCCGGCGTTTCAGGGATATCTGAAGGTCACGCCCGCCTGTCCGCATTGCGCGGCACCGCTCGGGCGCGTGCCCTGCGACGATGCGCCGCCCTACATCACGCTGCTGCTGGCTCTGCATGTCGTCGTGCTCATCATCGTGCTGAGCGATGCCGGCGGTTCCATGACCTACATCACGTCGCTGGTGATTTTCGTCCCGCTCACCATCGTTCTTGAGCTCGTCCTGCTGAGGCCGGTCAAGGGAGCGACGCTCGCCGTGATGCTGAAGGTCAACCTGCTGCGCCGGGATGCTCCGGCGGCAAAGCCGACTGCGGCCGATCATGACTGACCGCGACGCGAAGATCGCCGGACGGCTGATCCGCGTCGTGCTCGACGACGACGCGCATGGCGGAATTCCGGCGACGCTGGAGGCGGACCGCAACCAGGCGATCGCCGATCTGACCGCCGATAATCGCTTCGCTCTCGTGGCGCACCCCGATCGCGCGACCGTCCTGCATCTGTCGGTGCAGGATGGCAGGCTGGTGTTCGACATCCGCACCGAGGCGGACGAAACATTGCAGGTGATCGTTCTGGCGCCCGGACCTTTCCGCACGATGATCCGCGACTATCGGATGCTGCTCGACAGCTACGCTTCGGCGGTGGCCGAAGGCCGAGAATCACGCATCCAGGCGATCGACATGGGCAGGCGCGGCCTGCACAACGAAGGCGCGGAAATCGTCATGGCGCGGCTCAAGGGCAAGGTGCTGCTTGATTTCGACACCGCACGCCGCATCTTCACCTTGGTCTGCGCGCTGCATCGGCGTATCTGATCTCCCTCTGCCACAATTGCGAGAGTTGCCATGAAGATCGACGGCACAGCATTCCGCTCCATCTGGATCGATGAGACCGATCGCTGGTCGGTGCGGATCATCGATCAGACGAAATTGCCCTGGGCGATCGAGATGCCGCGCTTCACCACGCTCGATCAGGTCGCGCACGCGATCAGCGCGATGCTGGTGCGCGGCGCGCCGCTGATCGGCGCCACCGCCGCCTATGGTGTGGCGCTCGCGATGCGCGCCGATCCGTCCGACGCATCGCTCGACGCCGCGATCGAGACACTTGCCGCGACGCGCCCCACCGCAATCAATCTGCGCTGGGCGCTCGCGCGCATGCAGTCGGTGCTGCACGATCACCCGAAGGCCGAACGCGCGGAAGCCGCCTACGGCGAAGCCGCCGCGATCTGCGACGAGGATGTCGCGACCAACCGCGCGATCGGCAGGCACGGGCTGAAACTGATCGAAACCCGCGCGCGCGCAGGGCGCCGGGTCAACATCCTCACCCATTGCAATGCTGGCTGGATCGCGACGGTCGATTGGGGCACGGCGCTCGCCCCTATCTATATGGCGCATGATGCCGGCATCGATGTCCACGTCTTCGTCGATGAAACCCGCCCGCGCAACCAGGGCGCCTCGCTTACCGCCTGGGAACTCGGCAAGCATGGCGTCGCGCACACGGTGATCGCCGACAATGCCGGCGGCCATCTGATGCAGCGCGGTGCGGTGGATATGGCGATTGTCGGCACCGACCGGGTGACCAGCGCGGGCGACGTCGCCAACAAGATCGGCACCTATCTCAAGGCGCTCGCCGCGCGTGACAACGGCGTGCCCTTCTATGTGGCACTTCCGTCCTCCACCATCGACTGGGCGATCGCCGACGGGCTCTCGGACATTCCGATCGAGGAGCGCGCGGCAACCGAAGTCACCACCGTCACCGGCCGGGCGCTCGACGGCAGCATCGCCACGGTGCGGGTCGTGCCGAAGGACAGCAATGCCGCGAACCCGGCCTTCGATGTCACGCCGGCGCGCCTCGTCTCCGGCCTGATCACCGAGCGCGGCATCTGTGCGGCAAACGCGCATGCGCTGGCCGCGATGTTCCCGGAGCACGCGCAGCGCCGCGCCGCCTGATCTTGCGCCGGCTAGTGTGGTGGTTCCGAAGTTCCTAAGCATCAGCGGGATGGTAGGCCCGCTTGTCCTGTCGGCCGCGCTCGCCGGCTGTGCGGTGCGGCCGACCGCCCACGCGCCGCAATTCGCCAACCAGCCCTATGAGGCGTTCTCGCGCACCGCCGCTATCGATATCGCCCTCGGCGAATGGCGTTACTGGGGCGGCAAGATCGTCGATACGTCGCCTTCCGCCTATCATCCCGCCGACGCACGGGCGAAGGCCGAACGCGATAACGGATTCTGGCAGGAAGTCGGGCTGTATTGGTGGATCGGCATGAATGCCGGCCACGACTACGATCGCTGGACCGGCAAGCATGACGCGCAAGGACGGAAATTCCCGCCCCAGGACGATGGAGATTTCGCCTGGTCGGCCGCGTTCATCTCCTATGTCATGCGTATGGCCGGCGCCGGGCCCAACTTTCCCTATGCGCCCGACCACGCGCATTATATCGACTATGCCTGGCGTGCCGCGCATGGCGGCGTGGCCGATCCACTCATGGTCGCGGAAAATCCGAAAACCTATGCGCCGGTTCCGGGCGATCTGATCTGCGCAGGGCGTGACTGGGCAGCGTCGATGCGCTATCGTGATCTGCCGAGCAAGGGCTTCTTTCCGTCGCATTGCGCCATCGTCGTCGATGAACAGCCGGAAATGCTGTCGGTGATCGGCGGCAATGTCGATGATATGGTGGCGCTGACCCATGTGCCGACCACACCGCGCGGCACGCTTCAGCACATGGACGGTGCCATCGTCGATAAGCGGTATGACTGGTTCGTCGCCCTGCGCGTGCTCTATCGGCGCAATTGACCTATATCTCCACCATGGCGCGCAACCCATCCGCAACCGAAGACCTGTTCGGCGAAACCGAATCCCGATCCGCCCCGAGCGGTCCGGTGCCGCTCGCGGAAAGACTGCGGCCGCGCGAACTCGCGGACGTGGTCGGGCAGGATCATCTGGTCGGCATCAAAGGCAGCCTCACGCGCATGCTGGCGCGCGGCAGCCTCGCTTCGCTGATCCTGTGGGGTCCGCCCGGTGTCGGCAAAACCACCATCGCCCGGCTGCTCGCGGATCGCGCCGGGTTGATCTTTACGCAGATTTCGGCGGTGTTTTCCGGCGTGGCCGATCTCAAGCGGGTGTTCGAGGAGGCCGCGCGCCGCCGCCGCACCGGGGCGCGCACCCTGCTGTTCGTCGATGAAATCCATCGCTTCAACCGCGCCCAGCAGGACGGATTTCTGCCCGTAGTTGAAGACGGCACGATTACCCTGGTCGGAGCGACCACCGAAAACCCGTCCTTCGAGCTGAATGCTGCCTTGCTGTCGCGCTGTCAGGTGCTCGTGCTGCGCCGTCTCGACGACGACGCCCTCGAACTTTTGCTCACCCGCGCCGAGGACGCGATGCACCTTCCTCTCGCGCTGACCGGCGCCGCGCGCGCCAGCTTGCGCGCCATGGCGGATGGCGATGGCCGCGCCGCGCTGAACATGGCCGAGCAGGTCTTCGCCGCTGCACCGGATTCCCCGCTCGACGAACTGGCACTCGCCGGCCTCGTCGCCCGGCGCGCCGCCCTCTACGATCGCGACCGCGAGGAGCATTACAACCTGATTTCCGCGCTGCATAAATCGATGCGCGGCTCGGACCCGGACGCGGCGCTCTACTGGCTGGCGCGGATGCTGACAGGCGGCGAGGAGCCGCGCTATATCGCCCGCCGCCTGACCCGCTTCGCCGTTGAGGATATCGGCCTCGCCGATCCACAGGCGCTCACCCAATCCATTGCCGCGTGGGAAGCCTATGAGCGGCTCGGCAGCCCGGAAGGCGAACTCGCCATCGCGCAGCTTGTGCTGTATCTGGCGAGCGCGCCGAAATCCAACGCCGCCTATCGTGCGTTCGGCGCGGCGAAGCGCGCCGCGCAAACCACCGGCAGCCTCGCACCGCCCGCCCATATCCTGAACGCGCCGACCAAACTGATGAAGGACCTCGGCTATGGCGCCGGCTACGCCTATGACCACGACACCGAGGACGCGTTTTCCGGCCAGAACTACTTCCCGGACGGCATGGCGCGCGAGAATTTCTACAACCCGGCCGGACGCGGCCAGGAGGCGGAGGTGAAGCGCCGGCTCGACCATTGGGCGAAACTGCGCGAGCAACGACGATGAGCGTCGTGCGAGGAGCGCGCCAGGGTGCCTCGACCGCGACCGTCGAAGCCGATCAGGCCGAGACGCGGCTCGATCGGTTCCTGCGCCGTCATCATCCCGGCCTGACCCAGGGGGCGATCGAGAAACTTTGCCGCACCGGGCAGGTCAGGGTCGATGGCAAGCGCGTCGAGGCCTCCAAGCGGCTCGCCGCCGGGCAAACGGTGCGCATCCCGCCACTGCCCGATCCCGCCATCCCCAAGCCGCGCCAGACCGTCAAGGTCGATGACTACGAGGTCAAGGAACTGACCGCGCGCATTCTCTATCGCGACGCCGATGTGCTGGTGATCGACAAGCAAGCCGGGCTCGCCACCCAGGGCGGCAAGGGCATCGCGAAGCATCTCGACGGCATGCTCGACGCGCTGCGCTTCGAGGCCGACGAGCGCCCCCGCCTGGTCCACCGGCTCGACCGCGACACCTCCGGCGTTCTGGTGCTCGCGCGCAACGCCTTCGCCGCGGGCAGGCTCGCCGCTTCGTTTCGCGGGCGGGACATGGAAAAGACTTACTGGGCGATCGTCGTCGGCCTGCCGGTGCCGCTGGAGGGCCAGATCGACCTGCCGCTCGCCCGCATCGGCGGTTCGCAGGGGGCGCGGACCAAGTCGGTCGAGCGCGATGCCGAGGGTGCGGCGCGGGCGATCACCGAGTATCGCACCATCGATCATGCTGGCCGCAAATTCTCCTGGCTGGAACTCCAGCCGCTGACCGGGCGGACCCACCAGTTGCGCGCCCATTGCGCGGCGCTCGGCACGCCGATTCTGGGTGACGCGCCCTATGGCGAGGATCGCGCCTATGCCGAAGGCTTCGCGCGCCGGCTCCATCTGCACGCACGGCGCCTCGTGCTGCCGCATCCGCGCGGCGGGACGCTCACCGTCGAGGCCGATCTGCCCGCCCACATGAAAGCCGGATTCGCGGCGCTGGGTTTCCATGCCGAAGCCGCGAAACCCGCGAAAAAGCGGGGTAAATCCTGATTCTCACGAAATCGTGAGCGTGTTGTTCCGGCTTCGGCGTGGCCCGATTGCCGTTTCTGCCCCATGTCGGGATGATGGAGGGATCGGCGGGCCGCAAATCGCGCGTGCTGGGAGCGTTAGGGACGGTCATCGTTGCCGTTGCCTTTGCCGGCCCGGCCCGCGCGGCCGATCCACAGCCCTATCGTGTGACGTTCGTGCCCTCGGGCGACAAGACGCTCGACAAGCTGATCAAACAAACATCGGGGCTCGAACGGCTGCGCAAGAAGCTTCCGATCGGGCCGTTCGCGCTGATCGGCCGCGCACGCGCCGACCAGGCGAAATTCGTCATCGTACTGGAAAGCGAGGGCTATGATTCGGGAACCGCGGCCATCACCATCGACGGCCATGGACTGACCGATTCCGCGTTGCCGCGCCTGCTGCGCCGGGCGCCGGCATCCCCGCCGGCGGACGTTATCGTCACCATCCATAAAGGACCGCTCTACCATATCGGCTCGATCGAGACGCCGGGACTGACCGATCCGGCGGCGGCCCAAGCCATCGACATCAAGCCGGGAGACCCGGCCAAGGCCGCGCCCGTTCTCGCGGCGGCGGCCAAGCTCGAAATCGAACTCAGAAACAGCGGCTATGCTTTCGCGAAAGTGAGCGAGCCGGTCGCGATCGCCGATACCGCGCACCACACGCTCGCGGTGCATTATCCGGTCGCCATGGGGCAGCGCGTCGCGATCGGCGCCATCACCTACACCGGGATGCAGCACATGAACGGGCGGTTCATGGCGCGTCACGTCGCGTTGCGTCCGGGTCAGCCCTATAGCGAGACGGCATTGAACAACGCGCGCGACAGCCTGCTCGGGCTCGGCGTGTTCTCCTCGGTCGCAACCCACACCGGACCCGCGCCGGACCCGCCCGGCCAAGTTCCGGTGACATTTCTGGTTCATGAGCAGAAACTGCACGCGGTTTCGATCGGCGCCGCCTATTCGACCGATCTCGGCATCGACGCCGATCTATCCTGGATGGATCGCAACCTGTTCGGCGAGGCGCAGCGGCTGACGCTGTCGCTCGGCGCGACCGGGCTTGCCGGCAGCGGCCGGAGCCAGACCAGGAGTTTCGGCAAGCACACTTACGTGATCCGCCCCGGCTATAACGCCAAGGCGGTGTATCGCGTGCCGGATTTTCTGACTCCGGGTCAATCGATCACCGCGACGGTCGAGGCACTGAAGGAATATCTGCCGGCCTATAGCCGCACCGCGTTTCTCGGCAATGCCGAGATTTCCCGGCCGCTGGGCAAGCATCTCGCCTTCGTCTACGGCGCCGGCTTCATTTTCGAAAAAGTCAGCCAGGAAGGCGTCGACCGCACCTACCGGCTCGGCCAGGTTCCGCTGACCCTGCGCTACGACACAACGAATTCGCTGCTGAATCCCACCAAGGGCATGAAGCTCTCGCTTCACGTGACGCCCACCCTGGCTCTCGGCGCCGGCTCCTCGACCTTCATCATCGCCGAAGCGATCGGCAACACCTACATCGATCTTGAAGCGCCGGGGCGCGGCGTGCTCGCGCTGCGAGGACTGATCGGGCGGATTTTCGGCGCGTCGCAATTCCAGATCCCGCCGGATCAGCGTTTCTATGCCGGGGGCACCGGCACGGTGCGCGGCTTCACCTATCAGACCGTCGGCCCGTTGTTCTTCGACGGGATTCCCGAGGGCGGCACCGCGATCGACGCGGTGGAAACCGAATTCCGCCAGCGCATCGGCAAGCATTTCGGCATTGCCCCCTTCGTCGATGCCGGGCAGGTTTCCGCCAACGGCAAGCCGTTCAGCGGCACGCTGCGCGTGGGTGCCGGTTTGGGGTTTCTCTATTACACTGGCATCGGCCCGATCCGCATCGATGTCGGATTTCCGATGAATCGCCCGCCCGGCGGCGCGTCGGTCGCGGTCTATATCGGGCTGGGACAGGCTTTCTGATGCGGCGCACCTTTAAGATTATCGGCATCATCGTAGCGATCCTGTTCGCGGTGCCGATCGTTGCGGTGATCGCGCTGGATATTGTCCTCAACACCGGCGCGGGGCGCGATTTCGCCGCGCGCAAGATCGGCTCGTTCACTGGCGGCGAAGTCGAAATCACCCGGCTGTCCGGCCATTTCCCCAACGATATCGCGGCACGACGAATCGCCATCGCCGACCGCGAGGGCGTCTATCTGACGATCGACGATGCGGTGCTGCGCTGGTCGCCCCTGGCCTTGATTCATCGCGCGCTCGACGTGCGCGACCTGACCGCCCGGACGGTCGATTTCCGAAGACTGCCCGCGCCGCCGCTGAAAAAGCCCAAGAAACCATCGAAACCGTTCGGCCTGCCGATCCGCTCGGCGCGGATCGACCATATCGCGATCGGTCGGCTCGCCGTGAGCAAGGCCGTGGCGGGACAGCCGATCGCTCTGCGCATTGCCGGCCACGCGGTTGCGACCTCGCTCACCCATGTCGCCGTCGCGCTGGACGCGACATCGCTGGATCAGCCAGGACGCTATCGGATCGACGCCACGATCGACCGGCACAATGTCGATGCGAACATCGATTTGCGCGAAGCCGCCGGCGGGATGAGCGAGAGCATTGCCGGCATCGCGAAACAGAAAAACCTGCGCGGCCCGCTCGATGTCACGGCAACGCTGAAGGGGCCGCGCCATGACGCCGCGCTGAACCTTGCCGCCGCACTCGGCGCGCTGCGCGCGAACGCCACCGGCACGGTCGATCTCTCTCGTGCCGCACCCGGCGCGGATGTCACCCTGACCATCCCGGAAATCGCGCCCTATGCGGCGCTCGGCCATCGCCAACTCGCCGGCCGCAACGTCCTGCATCTGGTCGCCAAAAACCATGACAGCACCACCGATCTTCATCTGAACGACGCCGTGGAAATCACCAGCGGCACGAAACCGATTCCGTCGCTGGTGGGCAGGCGCGCGACCCTGACCGGCGACATCACGCTCGATAACGGCACGACCACGATCCACGCGCTGGCGCTCGATACCGCCGCCGTCACCGCGAAACTCGCGGGATCGCTCGCCAAAACGTCCATCGCCTTGCACGGCGCGCTGAACGAACCGGATATCGCGCTGATCGACCCGCAACTCACCGGCCATGTCGGCGAGGCTGTGACAATCAGCGGCCCGCGAACCGATCTGTCGCTGAAGACTGTCATCGACGGCGTGGTGACCGCCAAAGGGCTGAACTCGGGCCCGTTCCATGTTGCGATCGCGATGGCGCATCTGCCGAAAACGCCATCCGGCACGGTGAAGGGCAGCGGCACGCTGGATGGCGCACCGCTCGCGATCGATGCCGATTTCGCCCGCGATGCGCGGGGCGCGATGCGTCTCGCGCTGCACACGCTGTCCTGGAAATCTCTCTCCGGCCACGGCACGATCACCCATGCGCCAGGTGCGAAATTGCCGGATGGTTCGCTGCACATCGCGGTGACGCGGCTCATCGATCTCGGCAAATTATTGAACATCGCCGTCGCGGGTTCGATCAAGGCGGATTTCGTGCACCGGAAGGGCCGGCCGGCCACGCTGAAACTGAAGGCTGCCGGGATTCGGGAAGGACGCTCGATCGCGGTCGCCAAGGCGCTGGTCGATGCCAGCCTCGATCATGTCAGCACGAACCCCGCGATCGACGCGACCGCGACCATCACGGGGCTGCGCGCACCCTCGGCTGCCGGATCGTTGAAACTGACAGCCAGAGGCACCGAGACGGCTCTCGCCGTCAACGCACAGGGTGATTTCGTCAATCTCGCGGGCAAGCCGGCACGGCTGAAGCTTGCGGGCAATGTCGACGGCAAGGACCGCATCCTCCATCTCGCCACATTGACGGCCTCGGCGCGCGGCGTCACCGCGCGGCTGCTCGGCCCCGCGACGATCATCGCGAAACCCGGCCTCGCGGTGAAGCATCTTTCGCTCGGCCTCGGCGGGCTGGGTGGCAATGCGCGGATCACCGCCAACGGCACGATCCGTCCGACGCTCGACCTCACGGCGAATATCGCCAATCTGCCCGCCGGTATCGCCCGTGCCGCCGATCCGAAACTCGCCGCGCGTGGCCTGATCAATGCGACCGCGCATGTCACCGGCGCGCTGGCGGCGCCCACCGGCACCGTCACGCTCGATGTGCGCGGGCTGGGTGTGGCGAGTGGTCCAGGCTCGGGCCTGCCGCCCGCGGATATCACCGCGCGCGAGACCCTGCTCGGCCGCGCGATGCGCGGCACCATCGCGGCGTCGCTCGGTACCGCAAAACTCGATGTTAACGGCACCGCGCCGCTTTCGGCGACCGGCCCGATGGCGCTGACTCTGCGGCTCGCCCATGTGTCGGCGAGTCTGGTTCACGCCGTCGATCCGAAGCTCGACGCGCGCGGCATGGTGAATGCCGATGCCAGGCTCTCCGGCACCCCAAGCGCACCGCGCGGCACGATCGACCTGAACGCCACAGGCATGAAGCTGCTGTCCGGGCCCACCGCATCGCTGCCGCCGGCCAGCCTCACCGCGCATGAAACGCTGCTCGGCCAGTCGACGCGCGGCACCGTTCATCTTGCCGTCGGCAAACGAGCCGATCTTCATGCGGACGGCATCATCCCGCTGACCAGGATTGGACCGATCGATCTCGCCGTCACCGGCCGGATCGATCTGCGCCTGATCGATCCGATCACCGAGGCGCAGGGAACCCGCGTGACCGGCACGCTATCGCCCGATTTGCATGTGCGCGGCACCGCGGCCTCGCCGCAAGCGAGCGGGCAGGTTACGCTGGCCGGTGGCAGCGTCGAGAACGTGACCTCGGGCCTTGATCTCACCAAAATCGGCGCGCTCGTCACCGGAGCCGGCAGGCAAATCACGCTCGATCGCCTGTCCGCCACGGCGGGGCGCGGCACCATCGCCGGACACGGCACGATCGGGCTGGCGCCGCCGATGCCGATCGACATCAGCATTGCGTTCGACCATGCGAGCCCGATTTCGAGCGACATCGTCACCGAAACCCTCGGCGGCGGCGTGCAAATTACCGGAGCGGCGAAGACCGGCATGAAACTCGGCGGCACGATCGATATTGGGACAGCCGACATTCACGTGCCGCACGGCCTGCCGCCCTCGGTCGCCAAGCTGAACATCATCCGTCCGGGCACGAAACCGCTGCCACCACCCACCCCGGCGCCGCCGATCGGGCTCGATCTCACCGTCATCGCCAAGAATCAGGTGTTCATTCGCGGCGACGGAATTTTCGCCAATCTCGGCGGTTCGCTGCATCTCGCCGGCACGACAGCGAACCCGATTCCCTCTGGCGGGTTCCACCTGATCCGGGGGCATTTCAATCTGGGCGGCAAGAACCTGAAATTCACCAAGGGCACGATCAATTTCAACGGCGGCGGGTTGATGCCCGCGCTCGATCTCGAGGCGACCAACACCGCGGTTGACGGTACGACCTCGACTCTTGCCGTCACCGGGACGCCGAATGCCCCGAAGATCGGCCTGTCCAGCAGCCCGACATTGCCATCCGACGAGGTATTGGCGCATCTGCTCTACGGCACCGGAACCCAGAGTCTGTCGGCGTTCCAGGCGGCGTCGCTGGCCGCGTCGCTCGCCCAGCTCGCGGGCATCGGCGGCGGTGGTGGTCCGCTCGGCGGGGTGCGCAAGGCGCTGGGGCTGGACGAATTGTCGATCGGCGGCGGATCGAACGGCAGCAACGCGCCGACCGTCAATGCCGGACGATATGTGGCACCCGGCGTCTATGTCGGTGCCGAACAATCGGCGAGCGGGCAGGGGTCCAAGGCGAAAGTCGAAGTCAACCTCTATAAAGGGTTGAAACTGAAAACCGAGGTGGGCAGCGGCGGCGGCTCGGGCACCAGCAACGGAGAGAGCGTCGGGCTGACCTATCAGTTCAATTATTGATGTTCTTCTTGCGTTCCGTGAGAGCGTGATGACTTTAAGTCGATCACGCTCTATTCTTTGTTTGGGCGAGCAATTTCATGGCTTTGCGGATCGCTTCGCGATTCCGCTTAAAGCCATATTGCTCTAGATGCCGTAATGGGCCGGCGGCCGAGGTATAGGCGGCGTGTTCTATTATAAATCGCAGGCGTTCCTGCATTTTCATGAAGACCCGGTGGGGATGTTCGCGGATTTGCGCAGCGGCGCCGGCTGGGTGCGGTTTCCGGTCGATACCGCGGATCAGCAACGGGACTTCATGCGGACGGTACGCTCCAGACTTTGAGCGCCTCGGCGGTGGCGGCGAATCCCGCCTCGATCAGGTGTTGGCGGGTCGCGACGGTGATTCCGGTGTCGAAAATCGGGATATCCGCGCATTCGGCATAGGCGACCACGGCGCCCGAGCGCTCGGCGCCCGCGAGCACATGGGCGTTGTTGGCGAGGAACAAAGTTTCGATGTCGCGCAACAGCAGGCCGAGCAGTCCCGGCGTGCCGTTCAGCGGGCGTGGCTTGCCGCCGACCATGACTGCGAGGCGCTTCGATTCGGTGAGCAGATCGACCGGGATATCGTCATACAGCCCGCCATCCTGCAGCAGCGCGCCATGGAGCCGGACCGGCGGAAACACCAGGGGAAACGCGGCGGAGGCGAGCACCGCCTGCCAGAGCGGCGCAAATGGCGTGACCGTCGTGCTCCAGAGTTCGCTCGCTTCGGCGGTGACGTTGGACGCGACGATGGTGCAGGGCATCCGCGTCGCGTGAAAAGTGGTCGTGCCGAGATGACCGCGCAGCCAGGCTTCGAGCGGCGCGGGACTGACCAGCCCCTTGGTGAGCAGCAGCCTGATCATCGCGATCGCATAGAACCGCATCGGCACCAGCTTGTGGAAATCGGCCTCGAGATAGAGTTTTTCCATCGCCGCGATATCGAGCCCGGCGGCATAGCTCGCGGCAATCACCGCCCCGCCGCTGGTGCCGGCGATTTCGGCGACAATGAAGCCCGCCTGCTCGACCGCCTTGAGCGCGCCAATATGCACGCCGAGCAACAACCCCGAGCCCGAAAGGGCGACGCCGATCCGGTCAGGCATATCCGCCCAGTAATTGTCCGCCATCGACCGCGATGTTCTGGCCGGTCACCCAGCGCGCGGCCGGCGAGGCGAGGAACAGCGCGACCTCGGCGACCTCCTCGGCGGTGCCGAACCGGCCGAACGGAATCGAGGCCAGAGTGGTTTCATAGAGTTTCGGGCTGTCGTGCTTGCGCCTGTCCCACACGCCGCCAGGAAATTCGATCGCGCCGGGCGAGATCGCGTTGACCCGGATGCGCTGCCGCGCAAACATGCGCGCCTGGGTCGCGGTGTAGTTGATCACCGCCGCTTTCGCCGCCGCATAGGGCGCGCTGCGGTTCGATGCGCGCAGGCCGGAGATCGAGGCGATATTGACGATCGATCCGCCCTCGTCGGCTTCGAGGAAGGGCAGCGCCGCGTGGCTGGCGCGGACGATCGCCATGATGTCGATGTTGAACGATGCCGCCCAACCCGCCTCGTCGTCGGTCATGCCGAAACCCGAGGCGTTGTTGACCAGAACGTCGATCCCGCCGAGCGCACCGGCGGCTTCCGGGATGAAACGGTCGATCTGGCCGGCATCGGCGAGGTCGCACGGCGCGGCGAAGGCGGCATGGCCGTGGGCGGCGATATCGCGCCGCGCGTCTTCCAGCGCCTCGGCGCCGCGCGCGCAGATCGCGACCTCGGCGCCTTCCGCGGCGAAGCCGAGCGCGATCGCCCGCCCGATACCGCGGCTGCCGCCCATCACCACCACGCACCGATCCTTGAATCGCATTCCTGCCCCTCCGAAAGGACCGGGGTTTTGCAATCCCGGTCCGCCGGAGAAAGTTTAAGCGGCTTTGCGAACGAAAGGATAGTCTGTGTAGCCTTGGGCACCGCCCTGATAGAAGCTGGCGGTGTCCGGCGGGTTGAGCGGCAGGTTCTGCGCGAATCGCTCGGGCAGATCGGGGTTGGCGATGAACGGCTTGCCGAACGCGACCGCATCGGCCTCGCCCGCCGCGATCGCCTGCTCGGCGGTTTCGCGGGTGAATCTCTCATTGGCGATATAGACGCCGCCGAACGCCGCTTTCAGGCGCGGGCCGATCCAGTCCTCCGCCTTGTACTCGCGGGCGGCGATGAAGGCGATTTTGCGCCCACCCAACTCGCGCGCGACATAGGTAAAAGTGCCGAGCCGGTCGGAATCGCCCATCGTGTTGGAATCGCCGCGCGGGGCGAGATGCACGCCAACCCGATCGGCGCCCCATACCGCGATCGCGGTATCGGTCACTTCAAGCAGCAGCCGGGCGCGGTTTTCCACCGTCCCGCCGTAGGCGTCGGTGCGTTTGTTGGTTGAATCCTGGATGAACTGGTCGAGCAGATAGCCGTTGGCACCATGGATTTCAACGCCATCGAATCCGGCTTCCCTGGCGTTCACGGCGGCGGCGCGATAGGCGGCGACGATGCCTGGAATTTCCTCGGTTTCCAGGGTGCGCGGGGTGACATAGGGTCGCTCCGGCCGCACCAGGCTGACATGGCCACCCGCCGCGATGGCGCTGGGGGCGACCGGCAGTTCGCCATCGAGGAAGATCGGGTCGGAAATCCGGCCGACATGCCAGAGCTGGGCGAAAATCAGCCCGCCCTTGCGATGCACCGCCTCGGTGACGATGCGCCAGCCGCTCACCTGCTCATCCGACCACAGGCCGGGGGTCGCGGCGTAACCGACACCCATCGGCGTGACCGACGTGGCTTCCGACAGGATCAGCCCGGCGGAAGCGCGCTGCGCATAATATTCCGCCATCAGCGCGTTCGGGATGCGGACATTGCCGGCGCGCGAGCGGGTGAGCGGCGCCATGATGACGCGATTGCGAAGGGTGAGGGCGCCGACGCGCAGAGGCTCGAAGAGTTTCGACATGAAGCGGCCTTTCGGGGGTTCGATGATGATGGTGTTCACGAAAATCGATCGATGCCGGTCACAAGGCCTCGCGCAGCCGCGCCAGCAGCGCCTCGATGGTGGCCTCGTCGCGCTTGTAGAAGACCCATTGACCGATGCGCCGGGCGGTGATCAGCCCCGCCGATTGCAGCGCGGCGAGATGGGCCGAGACGCTGGATTGCGCCAGCGGACAGGAGCGCTCGATCTGCCCGGCGCACACGCCGAGCGAGAGCGGTTGCTCCTGTTCGGCGAAATACAGCTCAGGGGTTTTCAGCTTTGCGAGAATGGCGCGCCGGACCGGGTGGACCAGGGCTTTCAGTCCCTCGTCCAGATCCGGCGCGATCTCTGGCGGCGATTCAGCATCGATCGTCATGAGACGATAGATAGATCGGATTTATCCGATATGAAGATCGGGTACTGTCGAATTATGCAACGCAGCGATGCATGCGCGGCGTTACCCGCGCCGGGCGATATCCACGTAATCGCGCTGCGGCGCCCCGGTATAGAGCTGACGCGGGCGGCCGATGCGGTTCTGCGGGTCTGCGATCATTTCCATCCACTGACTGATCCAGCCGGTGGTGCGGGCCAGCGCGAAGAGCGGCGTGAACATGGTGGTGGGGAAGCCCATCGCCTTCAGGATGATGCCGGAATAGAAATCGACGTTCGGATACAGCTTGCGGGAGACGAAATAATCGTCCTCCAGGGCGATTTTTTCCAGTTCCATGGCAAGGTCGAGCAGCGGTTCGTCCTTGATGCCGAGTTCTTCCAGAACCTCGTAGCAGGTCTGCTGCATGATTTTCGCGCGCGGGTCGTAGTTTTTATAAACCCGGTGGCCGAAGCCCATCAGCTTGGTGTGGCTGTTCTTGTCCTTCACCTCGGAGATGAAGGTCTTGATGTGCTTTTTGTCGCCGATTTCGGCGAGCATTTTCAGCACCGCCTCGTTCGCCCCGCCATGTGCGGGCCCCCACAAAGCGGCGATGCCGGCGGCGACGCAGGCGAATGGATTGGCGCCGGTGGAGCCGGCAAGCCGCACCGTGGAGGTCGAGGCGTTCTGCTCGTGATCTGCATGGAGGATCAGAATCCGGTCCATCGCGCGTTCGAGAATCGGGTTCTTCTTGTAGGGCTCGGGCGGAACCGCGTTCATCATGTAGAGGAAGTTTTCCGCGTAGGAGAGGTCGTTGCGCGGATACATGAAGGGCTGGCCGATCGAGTATTTGTAGGCCCAGGCGGTGATGGTGGGGATTTTTGCGATCAGGCGAAAGGCACTGATCTCGCGTTCGCGCGGATCGTTGATGTTCACGCTCTCGGGATAGAAGGCGGACATCGCGCCGACCACGCCGCACAGCACCGCCATCGGGTGGGCGTCGCGCCGGAAGCCTTCCCAGAAGCGGCGGATCTGTTCGTGCAGCATCGAGTGCATGGTGATGCCGTGGCTGAAATCCTTGAACTGCGCCTCGGTGGGCAATTCGCCGAACAGCAGCAGATAGGCGACTTCGAGAAAGGTCGATTTCTCGGCGAGCTGGGTGATCGGGTAGCCGCGATAGAGCAGCACGCCTTCATCGCCGTCGATATAGGTGATCTTGCTCTCACAGGACGCGGTTTCGCCGTAGCCGGGGTCGAAGGTGAAAATGCCTGCCTGGGCCTGGAGCTTGCGGATATCGGCGACCTGGGGGCCGAGCGTGCCGGACAGAAGCGGCAGGCTGGCGGTCTTGTTGGTGCCCGGAATCGTAATGGTCGCATGGACTGCCGGCGCGCTGGCGGCTGTGCTGCTCATGGTCATCATCCCCTTGTTCGGTCGAAGCGACGAATGGAAGAGCGACTATCCGACAGGTCCAAACGGCGCACGCATTGGATGGACATCTATTAAGTCGTTCCACCCCGATCATGCAACCTTCGCGCCTGCAACATGACGAAAGGACGGATTTACCTCGGTTTCGGCGGATCGATCACCCGCTGCAGCCGCGCGCCGTGCGCCCGCAGATCGCGCCACGGAGTAAGGATCAGAAAATCGGCCAGCCGCGCGGTCGGGAAACCTTCGGCCAGCAGGCGGTGCGGCTCGGACCCGGCTGGGCCGCCGGCGGCGAGTGCGAGAGCCAGCTCGTGCAAACCAGGGTTGTGGCCGACGATCATGACGCTGCGCATCGTCTCGCGCAGATCGTGCACGATGTCGAACAGCCGCGCGGCGGGCGCCATGTAGAGCGTATCGAGCATTTCGACATTCGGCCGTTCGTTCCAATAGGCGACGCAATCGAGCGTCTCGCCGGTGCGGCGGGCGGAGGAGACCAGGATCACGTCCGGCTCGATGCCGAGGCTGCGCAGGCTGGCGCGCAGCCGCAGGGCAGCGTCGCGCCCTGTCTGGCTCAGGGCCCGATCGTGATCGGCCTGATCGGCGCGGACGCGCTCGGCCTTGGCGTGGCGCATGAGAATGAGCTGGTGCATGAAATCCTTCGATGAAACGAATTCGAGCCCGTTTATGCGCGGGCGCGCCCTCGCGATCCAGTGCGGCGGCCTGATTTTAACGATGCCGGGATGTGCATGGGTGATTCGTTCGCGATGATGTCTATATAACGGCAGCGATACAAGGGAGGCAGACCATGGCTGTTCCGAAACCAGCGGACGGGATCGTGTGGATCACTGGAGCGTCGAGCGGAATCGGGCTCGCTCTGGCCGAGGCGCATCTCGCGCGCGGCTGGCGCGTTGCCGCGACCGCACGGCGCGAGCCGGAATTGCAAGCCTTGGCCGCGCGATTCCCCGGCAAGGTGATCGTGGCGCCAGCCGACGTGACCGACCCGGAAGCGGTGCGGCGCGCGGTCGCGACGATCGAGGCGGAACAGACAATCGCCCGCGCGATCCTCAATGCCGGCGCCTATGAGCGCGATACCGCGGAAAATTTCGAGGCCGCGCGCCTGCGCAAGCAGGTCGAACTGAACCTGATCGGCACGGCGATCTGCCTCGAAACGGTGATGCCGGCGATGATCGCGCGCAGGGCCGGGCAGATCGGGCTGGTCGCCTCGCTCGCCGGTCTTGCGGGGCTGCCCGGCTCGGTGTCCTATTCGACGACCAAGGCCGGCCTGATCGCGATGGCCGAATCGCTGAAATTCGATCTCGACAAGCATGGCATCGCGATTTCGGCGATCTGTCCGGGTTTCGTGAAAACGCCGATGACCGCGAATAATCGCTTCCCCATGCCGTTCCTGATGGAGGCGGACGACGCGGCGGGGCGGATCGTCGGCGGGCTCGATGCCGGACGATTCCTGATCGCATTTCCCGAAGGTCTGGCGCGGCCGCTGCGGATTCTGCGCAGCCTGCCCCACGGCGTGTTCTTTCCGATGATGTCCCGGTTCGGCGGCTCCTCGGTGCCGGGGCAGGCATCCGCCAAGCCTCCGAATCGGTGACACGCGCGAATCTGGACGATCACAAGGTGAAACGCGGGTCGTTGTCTTCTTCGCTCTCGTCGAAGCGCTTCTCGGCGGAATCGAGCGCCGCGCGCAACGCGGCAAAGATTTTTCCGACCTGGGCCGGCGCAAAACTGTAATTGCCCCGATTCGACAGATTGCCGATCTTGCGGATCGCATCCAGTGCCTCGTTGGTGCGGTTCTCGGCAAGCCGCCGGAACGCCTCGGATTTGTCGCGTGCCATTGGGTAAACTCCCTAACCTCCCATCACGATTTGCGTGCCGGTACTGCCGAATCCGCCGGCGTCGCGCGCGGTGCGGTCGAGATCGGCGGTCTCATACCAGGCGATCCGGCTGACCGGCGCGAGCACGGCCTGGGCGATGCGCATCCCTCGGGTGACGGTGAAGGCCTCGGCGCCGGCATTCAGCACGATGATCTGGATTTCGCCGCGGTAATCGGCGTCGATCGTGCCGGGACTGTTTGGAAGAGTGACGCCGTGTTTGAGGGCCAGGCCCGAGCGCGGACGGATCTGCAGCTCGAAATCCGGCGGCAGCGCGATCGACAATCCGGTCGGAATCAGCGCCCGGCCAAGCGGGGCAATTACCACCGGATCAGTGACAGCGGCGAGCAGGTCAAGCCCGGCCGAGCCGGACGTCGCATAATCCGGCAAGGGCAGATCGGCGCCGTGCGGCAGGCGCTTGACCGCGACGGTGACGCTCATGCCAGCGCCTCCGCGATTCGGGCGGCGAGGTGCTCCGCGATCGCGGATTTGCCGGCGCGCGGCCAGGGTTCGATATCGTTTTCGGTCACCAGTGTCACCTCGTTCTCCATCCCGCCCATCACGTCCGAGGCCGTACCGACCAGATTGGCGACGATCCAGTCGCAGCCCTTGCGCGCGCGTTTCCGCCGCGCATTCTCGATCAGGTTCTCGGTCTCGGCGGCAAAACCGATAACGAGGCGCGGACGCTGCTCGTCAAGCCGGGAAACTTCCCTGAGGATATCCGGGTTTTCAACAAGTTGTAGGTTCGGCGCCGCACCGTTCTTCTTGATCTTCTGCAAAGCGGTCTCGGCGTGCCAGTCCGCGACGGCGGCGCAGAACACCGCGGCGTCGGCGGGCAGCGCGTTGCGCACCGCATCGCGCATCTCGCGCGCGGTTTCGACATGGATGGTGGCGATACCGGCGGGATCTTCGAGCGCGACCGGGCCGGAAACCAGGGTGACGCGCGCGCCGAGCCGGGAGAGCGATGCGGCGATCGCATGACCCTGCCTGCCGGAACTGCGATTGGCGAGGTAGCGCACCGGGTCGATCGGCTCATGCGTCGGGCCGCTGGTGACCAGGATGTGACGCCCGGTCAGCGTGCCTATCGGGCGAAGTGCCGAGGCGATCGCATCGAGAATCACCGGCGGCTCGGCAAGCCGGCCGGGGCCGAATTCGCCGCAGGCCATCGGGCCGTCATCGGGGCCGACGACCAGAACGCCGCGCGCGCACAAGGTCGCGAGATTGGCGATGGTCGCCGGGTGCTGCCACATGCGCACATTCATCGCCGGCGCGATCAGAACCCGCTTGTCGGTCGCGAGCAGAAGCGTGGTGGCGAGATCGTCGGCGAGCCCGGCCGCCATTTTCGCGAGAATATCCGCCGAGGCCGGCGCGACCACCAGCAGATCCGCGCTGCGCGAGAGTTGGATATGGCCCATCTCGCTTTCGTCGGTGAGCGAGAACAGATCGGTATAGACCCGGTCTTCGCACAAAGCCTGCAAGGACAGGGCGGTGACGAATTCGGCACCGCCGCGCGTGAGAACCGCGCGCACCGAGGCGCCGGATTTGCGCAAGAGCCTGACCAGTTCGAGCGATTTATAGGCCGCGATGCCGCCCGAGACGATCAGCAGAATGCGGCCGCCGGCAAGTGCCTCGCTCACAGCCGCCATCCCGAATGGATCGCGGCGATTCCGCCGGTCAGATTGCGATAGGCGACCCGCGCGAAACCCGCTCCGCGCATCATCGCGGCGAGAGTGTCCTGATCGGGAAACATGCGAATGCTTTCGGCGAGATATTGATAGCTTGCCCGGTCGCCGGCGACCCGTTCGCCGATCGCGGGCAGTGCTGCGAAAGACCAGCGTTCGTAGAGCGGTGCCGCGACGGCGACTTGCAGCGTCGAGAACTCCAGGCAGAAGAACCGCCCGCCCGGCTTGAGCACGCGGAACGCCTCGGCCAGCACGCGGTCCTTGTCGGTGCAGTTGCGCAGCCCGAAGGCGATCGACACACGATCGACCGTGCGGTCCGGCACCGGCAGCGACTCGGCATCGGCCACCGCGAAGCAAATCCCGCCGATCAGTCCGCGCTGCTCGGCGCGCGCGCGGCCGACGCCGAGCATCTGCTCGTTGATGTCGGTCAGCAGAACCGGCCCGCCGCCGCGCTTGCGCCAGAGAAAGCCGATATCGCCGGTACCCCCGGCAAGATCGAGCAAAATGCGGTTTGGCCGCGGGTCCATCATCGCGACGAAATCGCGCTTCCAGAGCCGATGGACGCCGAGCGACATCAGATCGTTCATCAGATCGTAGCGGCGGGCGACGCTGTCGAACACGTCGCGCACGCGCAGGCGTTTCTCCTCGCGCGCGACGGAGGAAAAACCGAAATCGACGGTATCGCTGCGTCTGGTATCGGCCATGAGGTCAGGCTATAGCGGCAAATTCATCATGCCGGAACTCCCCGAGGTTGAAACCGTGATGCGCGGCCTGGCGGCGAAGCTCGAAGGGCGGCGTATCGCCCGCCTGTCGCTCGCGCGCACCGATCTGCGCTGGACGGTGCCGGACGGGTTCGTGCAGGCGGTCGCCGGCGCGCGCGTGGCCGGGTTCCGGCGACGCGGCAAATACATGTTCATGCGGCTCGATCGCGGGGTGTCGGTGCTGATCCATCTTGGCATGTCGGGCCGGATGACGATCGACCAGGAGCCTGTCGCGCACCAGCATCTGACTATCGAGACCGAGGAGGGGGCGGTGATCGGCTTCGTCGATCCGCGCCGGTTCGGCGCGCTCGATCTGGTGGATACCAGCGCCGAGGACGCGCATCGGCTGATCGCGCCCTTGGGACCCGAGCCGCTGGAGCCGGCCTTCGACGCGGCGGTGCTGGGTGCGACGCTCGCGGGCAAGGCGACGTCGATCAAGGCGGCATTGCTCGATCAGTCGGTGGTCGCCGGGCTCGGCAATATCTATGTCAGCGAGGCGCTGTTCCGCGCCGAAATCAGCCCGCGCCGCCTTGCAGGCAAACTGGGGGCAGCGCGAGTGAAAAAGCTGGTGCCGGCGATCAAAGCCACCTTGACCGAGGCGATCGCCGCCGGCGGGTCGAGCCTGCGCGACTATGCGCAACCCTCTGGCGAACTCGGCTATTTCCAGCACGCTTGGAAGGTCTATGGCCGCGCCGGCGCGCCCTGCGAACGTTGCCCCGGCCCACCCGCTTGCACTGGAATCGTACGTTCGGTGCAGTCGAATCGCGCCACCTATGCTTGTCCACGAACGCAAAGATGATGGGTCAGGTTTTCGCGGCCCTGATGAAATCGTGGATCAGGGCAGGGGATTTTTCGCCTGGCGCGGTTTCCACCCCGGAGGACACATCGACAGCGGCGGTACCGCTCGCCGCGATCGCCCCAGCGACATTGGTTGGGGTGAGGCCGCCGGCCAGAAGCCAGGGCGCGGGCGCGGCCCAGCCTTTCGCGATCGTCCAGTCGAACGCGGCGGCATTGCCGCCGGGACGGCTGGCATTGGGCGGCATTTTCGATTCGATGATGAACCCGTCCAGCCCCTCATCGCTGTCCGGCAGATCGGCGGCCGAGGCGACGCCGACCGCGCGCCAGACTTTCAGGCCGAACCGCGCGCGCATCGCCCGGCAGGTTTTTTCTCCGGCATAGAGTTGCAGAATGTCGAGCCGGACCGTGTCGAGAACCGAGGCGATCACCGCCGCATCGGGGTCGACGAACAGGCCGACGCGCGGCGGGCCGTCTTCGGTCGCGATGGCACGCGCCTGTTCGGCGGTCACGTAACGCGGCGAGTGGGGAAAAAACACGAACCCGACCCAGTCCGCGCCAGCGTCGACCGAGGCGCGATAGGCGCTACGGCTGTTGATGCCGCAGATTTTGACCCGCGCGGTCACGTGATCGCGGCGGCGATCGCCGCCGCCGCCGAAGCCGGATCGGCCGCCCCGGTGATCGGCCGCCCCACCACGAGGTAATCGGCCCCGGCGGCGATCGCGGCTTCCGGGGTGGCAACCCGTGCCTGATCGCCGGCATCCGAGCCCAGCGGGCGGATTCCCGGCACCACGAGCACCGGCCCGGCGCCGAACGCGTCACGCAGTGGCGCGATTTCGGCGACACCGCACACCAGCCCGTCGGCGCCCGCGCCAAGGGCAAGATGGGCGAGGCGCAGCACCTGCCGGCGCGGCCCTCCGGCAATCCCGGTTTCCGACAGGGCTTCGGCGGACAGACTGGTCAGAACCGTCACCGCGAGAAGCATCGGCCGGGCGGTGCCGCCCGTTTCGGCGGCATTCCGGGCGGCTTCGATCATCGCCGCACCGCCGCTGGCATGGATGGTGAGCATCGCGGGTTGGCGCGGCAGCAGCGCGCGTACCGCGCCCGCGACCGTGTTCGGAATGTCGTGCAGCTTGAGATCGAGAAAGACCGGCTTTTGCTCCGCGTCGTCGAGCGCCGCGGGGCCGAGGGCGCAGAAGGCTTCGAGCCCCAGCTTCACCAGGCCGCAATGCGGCGAGACCGCGCGAATCAGATCGCGCGCGCGGGATGGATCGGCAGTGTCGATCGCCGCGATCAGGCGCCGTGGCGGACGGATCATGGCGGCAGGGTGGGCGGCGCGGGTGGGGATTGTCCGGCCTGCGCCGTCTGAAGTGTGGCGACCTGCTGTTCCGCGCGCCGGGCGCGGCGGCTGGCACGAACCCGGTGCGGCAGGTGAATCAACATTCCGGCCAGAATGCCGAGGGCGAAGGCGATCAGCACGATCGCACCCACCGCGGCGGAGCCAAGCGGGCCGAACGGCCAGAACGAGATCATCGCCAGATCGCGGTTCGACAGCAGGAACACGACGAGTGCCAACAGAACGACGGCACCCAGAAAAACACGGAGAAATTTCAGCGTTTAATCCCTTTGCGCTTCGGTTCGGCGAGGGCGGGTTCGGCCTCGCCCGCTTCGGCCGGCGCTCTCATGCCCGCATTGATCATCTCGCGCAATTCCCGTCCGGCCCGGAAGAACGGGACGGTTTTTTCGGTGACATCCACCGTCTCGCCGGTGCGCGGGTTGCGGCCGGCGCGCGCCTGCCGGCGCTTGACCGAAAATGCGCCGAAGCCGCGCAATTCGACTCGCCCGCCGCGCGCCAGAGTCGCGGTCATTTCGTCGAACAGGGCGGCAACGATCCGCTCGACATCCGCGACCGTCAAATGGGGATGATCGGCCGCCAGAGCGGCGATCAATTCCGACCTCGTCATAATCCCGCCTCCCGATTTAGTGAATCTGCCAGAGGGTCACGCTTTGGTCAACGGGGGTTTTCTCTAGATTATTGAAATCAGGGAAGATTTTTCCGCATCAAAGATGAAGGGCCTGATGCAGCCCTTCGAGAATGAACTGGGCGGCCAGCGCCGCGACCAGAATGCCGAGAACCCGGCCCACCACGCTGGCTCCGGTCGCGCCCATCAGTCGCGCGAGGGTGCGGGCCGCCAGCATGGCAACGAAGGTGGCGACGATCATCGCCCCGAGCGCGATACTGACCGCCGCGATCGCCCCTGGCTGGCCGTTCGCCTTGGCATGAAGCAGGACCATGGTGGTCATCGCCCCCGGCCCGGCGATCAGCGGGATCGCGAGGGGGAACACGCTGATATCCTCGGTCGTGGTGCGGGCCGCCTCGCGCTCCTGGTCGGTCGCACGCAATTCGCCTTTCGCCGTCACCATGTCTTTCGCCGACAGGAACAGCAGTGCGCCGCCGGCGATCTGCAGCGCGGGGATGCCGATTCCGAGCAAACGCAGCAACTCCTCGCCGGCGAGCCCGAAGATCAGCAGAACGACGAAACTGATGATCGAGGCGCGCCGCGCGATGACCTGCCGTTTCGGCGCATCGTCATGCGTGGTCAGCGCGGCGAAGATGATCGCGGTGCCGATCGGGTCGATGATCACGAACAGCGCGACCGTCGCGTAGAGAAAATCGCCGGTAAGCTGGCTCAGCATGTCCGGCGTGCGGCGATGGGGGCGATCATTGCGCTGTCATGGCGGAGCGGGAACCGCTTGTCCACGTCGCATGCCATGCAGGCGGGGAATTGGGGCGAACGATGGGGATCGAACCCACGACATCCAGGACCACAACCTGGCGCTCTACCGACTGAGCTACGTCCGCCACGACGTGGGCGGTTTAGGCCGGTCGGCCCGCTCTCGTCAATTCCGCCATCTGCCCGAAGGACGGTCGCAGCCGGGCGGGCGTTGGAAAATTGTTTGCCGATTGTCACTGTAACAAGATTGAATCGTCTTGATTTTTGTTTAATATACCAGAAAATAAACGATTGTTCATTCAGGTTGAAGGAATCCACGTGTCCGGCACATCCAATGTTACTTTTGCGACCTCCTCGGTCAGCGGCGCCACAATCGCGGTCGACACGGCGATCGCGCCGCAGGTTCAGCAGGCCCTTGACAACAACGTCACCAACCTGATCAAGAACGGCAACCAGTTCATCACCGCGGCGGTCGAGACGGTGAGCCTGACCGGCGGGCAGGTGGCTACGCTTTCGGTGCCGGGTGGCGGCTTCGGCGTTCAGACTTACGCCCTGATCGAGGGGCAGGCCGGCGGCACTGTCGATCTGCCGGCCTACGACCCGGCGACTGGCGCCGGGTATAGCGGCGAAATCGTCGATGTCGCCGGCGCGGTCACCGTCAATGGCGGCAACGAAAAGAACGGGCTGATCGTCTTCAGCGCGCGAAGCGACGTGACCTTCGACGGCCAGGGCGATGTCGGCGGCATCACCACGGTTTATGGCGGTGGCGGCAACAACGACATCACGCTCGACGGGATCAACTACGCCGTCGTTCTGGCCGGTGGCGACAACACCGTCACCGCGGCGCAGAACGTTGCCGGCGGGACGAGCTACAACGAAATCACCACCCAGGGCGGCAACAACCTGATCAATCTCAACGCCGGCCAGAGCACGGTGATGTCGGCGGGCAATGATACGCTGAACGTGGCGAGCAGCTGGAACGTGATCGCGGTCGCCGGCAACGGACCGGTATCGGTCGGCGCGCAGGCGGCAAACAATCAGCTCAGCATCGGTGGGTCGAGCCTGGTTCAGGTGCTCGGCGCCGATGACGACATCACGGTAACTGGCGCGGCGACGGTCTATGCCACCGGCACCGGCGATCAGTTCACCGCCGATGCCGCCGCGACGGTCTACAACGTGACGATCAACGGCGGATCGGCCGGGACCATCGGGCTGCTCGTCGCTTACCCGGCGCAGGCGCCGGCGCAGGCGCTGCTGAACGCGCTGGTCAATCAGCCGGGCGGGCAGCCGGTCGATTTCATCACGACGCCGGGCGGCGTCACATTTCTGCTGGGTAGCGGGACTGTCCTGGTGGATGACGCGCCGGGCAATACCACCGTGCTGGGCGGCGGCGGCTCGCCCGCGCTGTTCCTCGCCACCTCGCGCAGCAACGTCACCTACGATCCGCAGGGCGGCAGCGGCACGACCACCATCATCGGCGGCGGCGGCAACGATAATTTCACCCTCGACGGCAAAAGCAGCGTCGTTCTGCTCGGCGGCGGGGCGAATACCGTCACCGCCGTCCAGGCGAATGGCGGCGGAGCGAGCAGCAACGTCATCAGCACTGGCGGCGGACAGAACACGATCACGCTGGATGCGGGCAGCGACACGGTGATTTCGACGGCGCAGGACCGGATCGTCGCCTTCAACAATAACAGCGTCATCACCGTGACCGGCGCGAACACCTATGTCGGTCTTCACCAGGGAACGTCGGGCGCCAGCATCACCGCCGCCGGCAATGCCGACACGGTCAACGTCAATGGCACGTTCGATACGATCAACGCGGTCTCGATGGGGAGTTCCAGCTACGTCTTCATCACCGGCACCGGCACCGACGCCGCGGCGACGCTCGGGGCGACCGGCAATCTGCTGACCGTCGGCGCGGATGCGACGATCACCGGCAGCGGCGCCAGCATCGCGGATTTCGGGACCGACAATAGCATCGCCGCCACTGCCGGCCCCTTGTTCGAATACGGAACCGGCGCGTCGATCGCCGCCTCGGGGACCACGCGGGTCTTCTTGAACGGCAGCGGCAATTTCGTTTCGCTCGGCGACAGCGTGATCGCCTCCGGCCAGATCACCGGCAGCACGATCGCCGCCTCGGGCAACGCCGAGGTGGCTCTCGGCCAGACCGACGGCGGCAATCTCGTGACCCTCGCCGGCAAGGCGGTGGCCCTTGTCTTTGGCGACAGCGTCGCCGCCACCGGCAACAACCTGCTGGTCACGCGGGCCGGCGACAACATGGTCTCGGTGACCGGCGCGCAAGGCTCCGTCCTGTTCGCCAATGGCGGCAGCGATACCGTCGCGGTGAGCACGGATCTGACCGTGTTCGGCGGCGGCGCCACTCTGTCGATCGCCGGGGGTTCCGGCAGCCTCATCGTCACCCAGGGTACGGGCGCGGTGACCGCCTCGGGCGGAGCCGGGTCCACCGTCCTGTTCGGCGGCACGTCGGGCAACAACCTGCTGACCGGCGGCTCCGGCGCGACCAGCCTTCTGGTCGCGGGCGGCGGCAATTCCACTCTGATCGGCGGCGCGGGTTCGACCACAATGCTGGGGGCGGCCGGCGCGAATCTCTTCATCGCCGGCAGCGGCTCGGAGACGATGACCGGCGCCGCGGCATTGGGTGCGAGCAACAACTTCCTGTTCGGAACCGCATCGAAGGATGTGACGGCCACCATCGTCGGATTCGGCCAGAACAGCACCGTCACCCTGGCGGACGGCGTTACGGTTTCGGCGCAAACGCCCGGCGCGATCAGCGGTTCGGAGACCCTCACCCTGTCGAACGGGGCGGGCGTCACCCTGATCGGCGTCACCCAGCCCCTGACCGGCACGGCGGGACCGGGCTCGACGACGATTCTTCGCTAGAGCAAGTTGGCCGGTTTTGATCGAACCATCATGTTCGATCAAAACCGGCCAACTTGCTCGCCAAAACAAGAGCAGAGCGTGATCGGCTTAAAGTCATCACGCTCTAAGAGGCTCGGATCTCGCGGCCTGACGCTCCATCAGGCCGCGCGCGACCATGGTTTCGGCGATCTGAACCGCGTTCAGCGCCGCGCCCTTGCGCAGATTGTCGGATACACACCAGAAAGCGAGGCCGTGTGGCACGGTAGGATCGACGCGCAGGCGCGAGACATAGACCGCATCCTCGCCCTGCGATTCGGCGGGGGTGATGTAGCCGCCGTCGTCACGCTCGTCGAACACGATGACCCCAGGCGCCGCACGTAGCGCGGCGCGCGCCTTATCCAGCGGGGCCGGGTTGGCGAATTCCACATGCACCGCCTCGGCGTGGCCGATGAACACCGGAACCCGCACGCAGGTTGCCATCACCGCGATGTCGGGGTCGAGGATTTTCCGCGTCTCGACCGTCATTTTCCATTCTTCCTTGGTCGACCCGTCCGGCATGAACCGATCGATATGCGGGATGACGTTGAAGGCGATGGATTTGGTGAAAATCTCCGGCTTGATCGTGTCGTTGACGTAGGTGGCCTTGGTCGAGCGCTCCAACTCGTCCATGCCTTCCTTGCCGGCGCCGGACACCGACTGATAGGTCGAGACCACGACACGCCTGATCGTGAATCGGTCGTGCAGCGGCTTGAGCGCGACCACCATCTGAATGGTCGAGCAGTTCGGGTTGGCGATGATCCGCCGCCAGTCCTTGCGCGCCGCGAATTTGTCCAGCGCCTGCGGGTTCACCTCGGGCACCACCAGCGGCACGTCCGGGTCCATGCGGAACTGGCTGGTATTGTCGATCACGATGCAGCCCGCAGCCGCCGCGCGCGGCGCGTGAATCGCCGAAACCGAAGCGCCCGGCGAAAACAGGCAGAAATCGACCCCCGCGAAATCGAAAGTCTCCAGGTTTCGCACGGTCAGCACGCGATCCTCGCCGAAGCTGACCTGCTGGCCGGCGGAACGCGGCGAGGCGAGTGCGATGACCTCGGAGACCGGGAAATCGCGTTCGGCGAGCGTCTTCAACATCTCGCGCCCGACCGCCCCGGTGGCACCGACAACCGCAACCCTGAACGCCATGGCAAAACCCCCAAAGATATTGGAGTTATGAGGTAGCTTTCGCGCAGCCGCGATGCAAGCAGATTGCCTGCATCTCAGGGTTTCGCGACACGGAACGCCTCGCGATGGATCGCGGTGCGCAATATCCGGTCCGCGCCGATATAGCCGCGATACATGCCCGACGAATTGAACGGCAGGACGGGTTCGCCCGATTCCCCCAGTGCGATCAGCCCGCCGTCGCCGCCATGGGCGGCGAGTTCGGCGATCACGTCGCCGGCGGCCGGTTCGAGCGCCACGCCCTTATAGCGGAGCCGTGCGGCGATTTCGGTGGCGGCGGCGAAGCGGATGAACACCTCGCCGGTGCCGGTGCAGCTCACCGCGCAGGTCGCATCATCGGCGAAGGTGCCGGCGCCGATGATCGGCGTGTCGCCCACCCGGCCGGAGCGTTTGCCGGTCATCCCGCCGGTCGATGTGGCGGCGGCGAGATGCCCCGAAGCATCGCGCGCGACGGCGCCGACCGTGCCGTGACGATCAGCGTCCGAGCGGGTGTCGGGCGCGCCCGAAGCACGGCGGGCGAGTTCGCGCTCCAGCGCCGCGCGGCGGCTGGGCGTCTCGAAATAGACAGCCGGTTCGAAGGGCAGGCCCGCATCGCGCGCAACCGACAGGGCGCCATCGCCGATCATCAGCAGATGCGGCGTGGTCTCCATCACCGCGCGGGCGGCGCGCACCGGGTTGCGCGGGCCGCAGATTCCGGCCACCGCGCCGGCCCTCCGGTCCGCCCCGCTCATGATCGCGGCGTCCATCTCGATCGTGCCGGCATCGGTCAGCACCGCGCCATGGCCGGCATTGAACAGGGGATCGTCCTCCAGTGCGCACACTGCCTCGGTCACCGCATCGAGCGCCGACCCGACGGCGGCGAGCACCGCCCAGCCGGCGCGCAGCGCGCGGCGCAGTCCTTCGTGCCGCGCCTCGGCCATCTCCGGCGTCATCTCCGAAGCGCGCATGGTACCCGCGCCGCCATGGATCGCGATGGTGATCGTCATGAATTCCCCCTCATTGCCGTATTGGGCAGGCTGCGCCACACTATGGGCGACAAATCAACCGGGAGGATGACATGGCCGAGGATCTGATCGTTCACAGCGAGGGCGCGGTGCGCGTGCTCACGCTGAACCGGCCTGAAAAGCTGAACGCACTCAACCCAGCCATGCATGAGGCGCTGGCCGACGCCTTCACCGCGATCGAGTCGGACGATTCGGTGCGCGCGGTGCTGCTGACCGGCGCTGGGCGCGGTTTTTGCGCCGGCGCCGATCTTACCCAGAACATGGGCAGCGAGATGCGCGATCTCGGCGCGTCGATCGACAAACACTACAATCCGCTGGTGCGCCGGATGCGCACGCTGCCGAAGCCGGTCGTCTCCGCGGTGAACGGCGTCGCGGCCGGGGCGGGGGCGAATCTGGCGCTCGCCGCCGATATCGTGATCGCCGCCGAGTCGGCGAATTTCACCCAGGCCTTCATTCGTATCGGGCTGATGCCGGATGCCGGGGGCACGCATTTTCTGCCGCACCTCGTGGGCGACGCGCGGGCGCGCGGTCTTGCAATGACCGGCGAGACCATCACCGCGCGCCAGGCGGCGGAGTGGGGGTTGATCTGGCGCTGCCTGCCCGATGAGGGGTTCATGGATGCGGCGCTCGCGCTCGCCGCCGATCTCGCCGCCAAGCCGACCCAGGCGCTCGCGGCGATCAAGCGCGCACTGAACGCTTCCGGCACCAACGATATGGATGCGCAGCTCGATCTCGAGCGCGATTTGCAGCGCGGGCTGGGCCGCACCCCGGATTTCGTCGAGGGCGTGCGCGCCTTCGCCGAGAAGCGCCCGGCCCGGTTCACCGGCGCGCCAGCAAGCCGCCGATAAGCGCCGCCGCGCCAAGCCCGGCGAAAATCGCGCGCGGGCCGATGCCGGCATGGAGCAGAACCGCGAGGATCAGGGTCGCGGCGACCATCGCGGCGGCGGAGAGAATATTGGTTCCGGCGACGGCCCGCGCGCGCGATCCCGGATCGGCCCAGGCCTGCACGGCGGCGAAGCTCGGCACCGCGATCAGCCCGCCGCTCGCCGCCACGATGAACAGGACGCCGAGAACGGCCGGATAAAGGCGAGGTGCCGCGATCGCGCCGGCGAGCAGCGCGCTGACGCCCAGCGCAATCGTGCCTTGGGTCGCCGGCCGGAGCGAAATGCGCCCGCGCATCATGCGTGCCGCGAGAAACGACCCGGCGCCGATGCCGAGCGAGAATATCGTCAGCCCGATCGTCACCGAGCCCGGCCCGCGATGCAGCGTCTGTTTGACGAGGATGGGAAGGAGCGTCAGGCAGATGATTCCCGCAGCCCAGAACCAGGTATTGACCAGGGCGGCACGCCATAATTCAGGCGGGCTGCGCAGCGCGCGGATCAGGTCGCGCGAGGCGGCGACCGGATTGGCGCGGAGCGGCAGATCGGGCCGCGCGGCGCCGGGGCGCGGAATCAGCCTGGCCGTGCCATAGGCGGCGAGCGCGAACCCCATCACGATTGCGGCGAGCAGGTTCGGATCGCGCGTGCCCAGGGCGCCGCCGACCGCGGTGCCAAGGAGAATCGCGAGGAAGGTCGCAAAATCGACCATCGCATTGGCCAAGGGCAGTCGCTCGGTCGCGAGAAGGTCGGGCAGCAATCCGTATTTCACCGGGCCGAACAAAGCCGCGAGCACGCCGAAGGTGGTGAGGGCGAGAAACAATATCGGCACGGATTGCAGCAGGAATCCCACCACGGCGAGGCCGGCGGCGGCGATTTCCACCGCCTTCACCCTGGTCGCGATCACCGCCTTGTCGATCCGGTCGGCGAGTTCGCCGGCAATCCCCGAGCAGAGCAGGAACGGGGCGATGAACACCGCGCCGGCAAGGGCGATCAGCGCTGAAGCGCCGTGCGTCCGGTAGAGAAGCAGAACCGTGAGGGCGGTTTTCAGGAAATTGTCATTGAACGCGGCAAAGCCCTGGCACCAGAACAGGGCGGCGAAGCGGCGATCCAACAATAGGGCGCGGGTAGTGCCGATATCACCCCTCGCCGGGCGCCTTGAGATCGAGCGAGAGCGCGTGCAGTCCGGCATCGAACTCCGTTTTCAGCGCGTCATGCACTGCGCGCGAGCGGACGACGCGGCTCATTCCGGCGAATCGCGGCGAGACCAGCCGGACATTGTAATGGGTTTCGCCGCCGGGGGCGGCTCCGGCATGGCCGGCATGGCGGGCGCTGTCGTCCTCGATATCGAGCACGATTGGCTCGAAGGATGTGGTCAGAAAGTTGCGGATGCGCTCGGTGCGGGATGTCATGGGTGGATTGTGCGCTACCGATCCGAGGTTGCCAAGACGCCCGCAAAGGGCAAATTACCATTCATGACGAGCGTACCACCACGATCCACCAGACGCGTGCGTGCCTTCGCGCCCGACCCGGACGCACCGGGCCGCGAATGCGATATGCCGGAGTGCCATCGCCCCGGCGATTACCGCGCGCCGAAATCGCGCGACAATCTGCGCGAATATTTCTGGTTCTGCCTGGAGCATGTCCGCGCCTACAATCTGGCGTGGGATTATTACAAGGGCATGAGCCCCGGCGAGATCGAGGCCAATCTCCGATCCGATACCGGCTGGCAGCGGCCGACCTGGCCGCTCGGGCGCAATGGCGGCATCGGCGAGGCGCTGGAAGCCGAACTCGCCGCCTTCGCCGGGATCGGCCGCGCTCATGCGAGCCCGCAGGCGGAACGCACGCCGCCGGAACTGCGCGAGGCGCTCGGCGTGCTCGGCCTCGGCTGGCCGGTGACGCGCGAGGTCGCGAAATCGCGCTACAAGGAACTCGCCAAACGGCACCACCCCGATGCCAATGGCGGCGACAAGGGGGCGGAGGAACGGTTGAAAACCATCAACCTCGCCTATGCCACGCTGCGCAGCCACCTGCCGCGGGGTCGGGTTGCGGCGCCGGCGCAGGCGTGAAGGCTTGCGGCCCGCGTCACGGCGAGTAGTCTGACCACATGGGACAAACAGGATGACCGATCGATGAACAATATCGCTGCCTTGGCCGAAACCCGCGGCAAGCCGACTTCGGCGATCAATCTGCCGGACCGCCGGGTTTCAGCGCGCGAGGTCTTCGGCATCGAGTGCGGGTTCGACATTCCGGCCTTCTCCGAGCGCACCGAGCACGTGCCGGAGATCGACACCACCTATAAATTCGACCGTGAAACCACCCTCGCCATCCTCGCCGGCTTCGCGCTGAATCGTCGCGTCATGATCCAGGGCTATCACGGCACCGGCAAATCGACCCATATCGAGCAGGTTGCCGCCCGGCTGAACTGGCCCTGCATCCGGGTCAATCTGGACAGCCATATCAGCCGCATCGACCTGATCGGCAAGGACGCGATCGTGCTGAAGGACGGCAAGCAGGTCACCGAATTCCGCGAGGGGCTGCTGCCCTGGGCGCTGCAGCACCCGTGTGCGCTGGTGTTCGATGAATACGATGCCGGAAGGCCGGACGTGATGTTCGTGATCCAGCGGGTGCTGGAAGTGGAAGGCAAGCTCACCCTGCTCGATCAGAACCGGGTGATCCGCCCGCATCCGGCGTTCCGGCTGTTTTCCACCGCGAACACGGTCGGCCTCGGCGACACTACAGGCCTCTATCACGGCACCCAGCAGATCAATCAGGGCCAGATGGACCGCTGGAACATCGTCGCCACGCTGAACTACCTGCCGCACGGCCAGGAAGTCGCGATCGTGATGGCGAAACTCGGAATCGAGCCGGGCAACGCCGCCGAACGCAAGCGCATTGAAAGCATGGTGGCGCTGGCCGATCTCACCCGCGCCGGCTTCATCAACGGCGATATCTCGACCGTGATGTCGCCGCGCACCGTCATCACCTGGGCCGAAAACGCTCACATCTTCGGCGATCTCGGTTTCGCGTTCCGCCTGACCTTCCTGAACAAATGCGACGAGGCGGAGCGCAGCACGGTCGCCGAATACTATCAGCGCTGCTTCAATGATGAGGTCGAAACCGGCGTGATGCCGCGCCGGTCAGCCTGAGCCTATGGCCGGCGAAACCTCCCGCAGCGAGGAGTTCAAGCGCGCGACTGCCGGTGCGATGCGCGCAATTGCCGGCAGCGACGAGGTTCAGGTCGCTTATCAGCCCGGTGCTGCCGGTGTCGCCGGCAAGCGCGCCCGTCTGCCCGCGCCCACGCGCGCACTGCCGCCCGCCGAGATGGCGCGGCTGCGCGGCATCGCGGACGCGATCGCGCTGCGGCTGCGCTATCATGACGACAGCGTTCACGCCGCCCGCGCCCCGGTCGCCCGCGAGGCGCGCGACGCCTATGACGCGCTGGAGCAGGCGCGGGTCGAGATCGTCGGCGCCGCCCACATGGAAGGGGTCGCGGCCAATCTGTGCCGGAAATTGCAGGAGGATTCCGAAGCCGAGGGACTCGACCGGATGAGCCGGCGCGACCAGTTGCCGATTTCTCAGGCGCTTGCCCTGCTCGCACGCGAGCGGATGGACCCGGCAGCGGTGCCCGAGGCCGCGCGGCACGTCATGGAGTTCTGGCGCGGCACGCTGCCGCCGAGCGCGGAACAGGCGCTCGACGATCTCGCCGCCGAACGGCAGGACCAGGACGGCTTCGCCCGCGCCGCGCGCCGCCTGCTCGCGGCGCTCGATCTCGCCGAAGGCGAGGCGGAGTCTGAGGAGGGCGAGGAAAGCCAGGATACCGGCGATCAGGGCGAGCAATCGCTTCAGCAGGACAATTCCGGCGACGGCGACGGCGATTCCAGGCCGGACGCCGAACAGATGCTCGCCGAGGCGCCAGAATCGATGGAAACCGAGAGCGCGGACGCGGAGGCCGATGAGGATACCGAGGATGAGGGCGCGGAAGCGGCGGATGAAGCTCCCGCCGGCCCGCAGCAGCGCCGCAAATCCCCGGAAGGCGATCCGCACGCCGCCTATCGCGCCTTCACCCGTGCCTATGACGAGGAGATCGAAGCCGATCAGCTTTGCGACACCGAGGAACTGGCCCGGCTGCGCCAGCAACTCGACCAGCAATTGCAGCATCTGCACGGTGTGGTCTCAAAACTCGCCAACCGCCTGCAACGCCGCCTGCTGGCACAGCAGCAGCGCGCCTGGGAATTCGATCTCGAGGAAGGGCTGCTCGATGTCGGGCGGCTCGCCCGCGTCGTCGCCGATCCGCTGTTGCCGCTGAGTTTCAAGCGCGAGCGCGACACCGAATTCCGCGACACGGTGGTCACCCTGCTGATCGACAATTCCGGCTCGATGCGCGGCCGGCCGATCTCTGTCGCGGCGATGTGCGGCGATATTCTCGCCCGCACGCTGGAACGCTGCGCGGTGAAGGTGGAAATTCTCGGCTTCACCACGCGCGCCTGGAAAGGCGGGCAGAGCCGCGAGAAATGGGTTTCCGAAGGCAAGCCCCGCAATCCGGGACGTCTGAACGATCTTCGCCACATCATCTACAAATCCGCCGACCAGCCCTGGCGGCGCGCGCGGCGCAATCTCGGCCTGATGCTGCGCGAAGGCCTGCTCAAGGAGAATATCGACGGCGAGGCATTGGCCTGGGCCTATCGGCGGCTGCTCGCCAGGCCCGAGCACCGGCGCATCCTGATGGTGATTTCCGATGGGGCACCGGTCGATGACAGCACGTTATCGGTCAACCAGGGCAATTATCTCGAACGCCATCTGCGCGACGTGATCCGCGACATCGAAAACCGCGACCTGGTGGAACTCACCGCCATCGGCATCGGCCACGATGTCACCCGCTATTATCGCCGCGCCGTCACTTTGGTCGACGCCGAAGAACTCGGCGGCACGATGATGAAGAAACTCGCCGAATTGTTCGACGAGGACGCCGCCGATACCTGGGCCCGCATCGCCGCACTCCGGGCCCCGCTGGTCGCCTGACGTTTCAATCCGCCGAAGTCAGCCGGAACTCGATGCGGCGGTTCTTGGCGAGATCGTTCGGCGCGTTGCCCGCGGCAATCGGATGGTTCGAGCCGAACGCGCTGGCGATCACCCGGTTTTTCGGTACGCCATCGGCGATCAGCAGATGCAGGACCGACAATGCGCGCGCTGCGGAGAGATCGAAATTGTTCTTGTAGCGCCCGCCCTTGATCGCTTCCTTGTCGGCATAGCCGGCGACACTCAGTACCCAGTTCAGATGCGGCGGGATTTTCGGCGCGATTTTTTCGATGGCCTTGGCAACCGCGGCGATCTCCTGCTTGCCGGCTCCCGACAGGCGCGCCGAGTCCGAGGGAAACAGCACCGCGCTCTCGAACACGAAGCGATCGCCGACGATCTTGATGTTCTTCTCGCCGGTCAGCGCCTTGCGCAACTCGCCGAAAAACTCGCTGCGGTAGAGCTGAAGTTTCTGCACCTTGCGCGCCAGTGCCTCGTTCAGCCTGCGGCCGAGATCGGCGATCTGCACATGCTGCGCCTGATCCTTCTGCTGCGCCGCATTCAGCGCCGCCGCGAGGGTCGCGAGTTGCAGGCGCAACGCGGCGATTTGCTGGTCGAGCAGCGAAACCTCCCGCAACGCCGTCGCGTTCAGCTTGACCTGGCCGGCGAGTTGCGTGGCGTTCGCCGCCTGCGCTGTCTCGAGCGCCGCGTTCTTCGCCTTGGTCGCCCTCACCAGCGACGCCATGCTGGCAAGCTCGTCCTGCAAGGACGCGGTCTTGGATTTTTCCAGCGCGAGAACATGGGAAAGCTGCGCGACCTCGCCGCGCAGCGTCGAGATGGTTTTGTCGCTGCCCGACAGCGCCGCCGACAAAAACGCCTCAGCCAGCACGAACACCAGAAGGACGAAAATCGTCACCATCAGCAGCGTCGACAACGCATCGACATAGCCGGGCCAGATATCGAGCCCGTTGCCGCCGCGCCGGCGCGATTGCAGCGCCATGGCTCAGCTCCTCACGTCGTCGAACCGGGCCGCGACCGTGCGGGTCAGGATTTTCAGATCCTGGCGCAGATCGGCGACGCCCTGTACCCGGCCCTGTTCCGCCTCGGCGATCAGCCGCGCCAGCAGCAATTCGATATTGCGCAGATGCGCACGGGAAATTTCATCGCCGGCCCGATCATCCTGTTCGACGATGCGCGCGAGTGCGGCCTGAGTCTCGCCGATTTTCAGCATGATGCGATGCGAATTATGAATCGCCTCGGTCAGCGTGTTCATCCGCTCGGTCAGGGTCTGGGTCGCCTGCGAAGTTTGCGTCCGGCTTTCCTCGTGGCGGGTCAGCACGCGCTGCAGTGATTCGATGTTTTCCGCGCTCTGTTCGAGCAATGCCTGGACATAGGCGGGTATCGGGGCTTCGCCGTCATGGCCGAGCGCACCCGAAGATACCCGCGTCAGCCCGGCGAGCCATTCCTCCAGCTCGTTAAAGAAGCGATTCATCGCCTGTCCGGCGGTGAGGTCGAGAAACCCGAGGATCAGCGCGCCCGACAACCCGAACATCGAGGAGGAAAACGCCGTACCCATGCCGGCGAGCGGCCCGGCGAGCCCGGCCTTGAGCTGCGCGAACATCGCGTTCACGTCGCCGCCCGCGAGATTCATCGCGGCGATCACTTCGGCGACGGCATGGACGGTTTTCAGCAATCCCCAGAACGTGCCGAGCAGACCGAGAAAAATCATCACGCCCGTCACATAGCGGGACAATTCGCGGCTTTCGTCGAGCCGGCTCGCGATGCCGTCGAGCATCGAGCGCATTCCGGCCACCGACAATGTCATCCGCTTGCCGTCATCGCTGCGTGCGCCGAACATCCGTGCCATCGGCAGCAACAGGCGCGGTTTCGGCCCCTGTTCGATCGATGCGCGCGAGCGCTGGAACCGCTCGACCCAGTCCACCTCCGGCGAAAGGCGCAGAACCTGCCGGAGATTCCAGGCGATGCCGAAAATCTCGACCACCACGATCACCGAGTTGATCACCGGATTGGCCATATAGAATTTAGCGAGCGTCGGCGCGATGAGGGCGGCAAGCCCGTAGACCAGGACCAGAAACACCAGCATGCGGATCAGATAGCGGTTCGGTCGGGTCATGACGGCGTTTGCCTCACGGAATTTCGGTCAGCACGGCGCGGTTGTCCGGCATTCCCGGCGGATCGCCGAGCGCCTGGACGATGATGTGATCGGATTTGATGCCCGCGCGGCGCAAAACGGCCCGCACCGCGAGGCCGCGATTGAGCGAGAGACGGCGCGCGACCGATGGGTCGCTCGCGATCCCCGGTGCGGTCGCCTGGATCACGAAATGCGCGGCGGGATCGGGCATCGCGCCGATGAAGCCGGCGAGATCGCGCGATTGAGCCGCCTGAAGCTCTGCCGCGGTGGAGGAAAATACCAGGGTGACGGCACGCGGCGGCTTCGGTTTCGGTGGCGGCGGCTGATGAGCCGTTGCGATTTGCGGCGGGGGCGGTGGCGGCAAGGGCAAAGGCCGCACGACCGCATGATGCCGGATGACGCGACGGGCGATGCGCGGCGCCGGCCGGTGGACGGTCGATGGCGCCGGCTTGTGGCCCGAAAGCTGCCGCAACGCCTGCTGGTTCACGACGATCTGCGCCACGGACGATGGCACGATCCCGCAGGCGCCAAGGACGCCCGCAAGCAGGACGAAGCCTGAAAATACCCGCGATTGCCTCATCGCGCGGGACAGTAGCGTAGAAGCCGCGTCACGCTCAATGGCCGGTCGCGATCAGGCTTTCGCCGCCCCCATCGCTTCGGCGACCAATTCCCGCAAACGCGGCTGTAAATGCGGATTACCGGCAACCACGTCGCCGGTCACGCGATCGTGCCCGGCCGGATCGGTCGCATAGCCGCCCGCCTCGCGCACCAGCAGAATCCCAGCCGCAACGTCCCATTCATGGGTGCCGAGTTCCCAGTATCCATCGAACCGGCCGGAAGCGGTCCAGGCCAGATCGAGCGAGGCCGCGCCGAAGCGTCGCACGCCGGCGGTTTCCGGCATCAGGCCGCCGAGCACGCGCGCGAAGGCAAGCCGGTTGCGCGGCGCGGTCTTGGCGAAAGGAATCCCGGTCGCGAACAATGCCTCGGACCAGTCCCGCCGGGCGGAAACCCGCAGCCTCCGGTCGTTCAGATAGGCGCCGACACCTTTTTCCGCCCAATAGATCTCATCGAGCGCGGGTGCGAACACCAGCCCGGCCGCGATTTCCGAGCCGCCATCCGGCAGGCGCTTCTCGAGCGCGATCGAAATCGCCCAGTTCGGAATCGCATGTAAAAAATTGGTCGTGCCATCCAACGGATCGACGATCCAGCGCCACGCCCAGTTCTCCGAGCCGCGCTTCCCGCTTTCCTCCATCAGAAAGCCATAACCCGGCCGCGCCCGATCCAGTTCTTCCAGAATCACCTGCTCGGACCGCAGATCCGCCTGGCTGACGAAATCCGACGGTCCCTTCACCGAAACCTGAAGATGCTCGACCTCGTTGAAATCGCGAATCAGCCGCTTCGCGGCCTTCTGCGCCGCCGTCACCATGATCGTCATATGCGCGGAACGCCGCGGTACCATGTCGAAACACTCCTAGGGTGAAGTAAGGCCAAGGGGCTTTGCCCCTTGGAACCCCACTAAGGGCTCAGCCCTTAGAACCGATAGCGGGCATCTGTCTGATGGGGGCAGAGGATTGTTCGAGACCGCACCGTCCCCCATCAGACAGATGCCAATACTGGATTCCAAAGGCTCTGCCTTTGGCGGGTCCAGGGCGGAGCCCTGGCCTTGCTTTCACCCCTTGGCGCGTTCCACGTAGCTCGCGTCTTCGGTGCGCACGACGACGCGTTCGCCGGCTTCGACGAAGGGCGGCACCATGGTTTTCACGCCGTTGGCGAGTTTTGCCGGTTTATAGGAGGACGAGGCGGTCTGGCCTTTGACCACCGGGTCGGCTTCGACGATTTCGAGGGTGACGGTGGCGGGCAGATGGATGCCGACCGGCTCGCCTTCGACCAGATCGATCATGACCTGCATGTTGTCCTGCAGAAACGGCGCCTGATCGCCCAGCAGGCCGGCGGGCACCAGGAACTGCTCGAAGCTTTCACCGTCCATCAGCACCAGGTTATCGCCGTCGGTATAGGAATAGGTGTAGTCGCGGTTGTCGGTCATCAGCCGCTCGACGGTATCGGCGGTGCGCCAGCGCTCGTTGGTCTTGTTGCCGGTTTTCAGGTCGCGCATTTCCACCTGGATGAACGCGCCGCCTTTGCCTGGGGTGATGATCTGCTGCTTGAGCACGGTCCAGCGGCGGCCGTCGTGCTCGATCACCTGGCCGGCGCGGATCAGATTCGCCTGCTGCTTCATGGAATGACACTCGATCTGGAATAAGGATGCGGCGGCTTAGCCCGATGTGTCGGTTTGGGCAAGGCGGGGTGGTCATTCGAGTGCCGCAAGGATCAATCCCAACCCGTCGCGGTGCCAGCGCTGCACCGATTTATGGTCCGCTCCCAGCACGCCGCCGAGCCGGCGCCAGGGGAACAGATGCCTGCCGGTGAGCGGATGGGTCAATGCCCGCGCGCCGACGATCCGGCGGAGCAGAAACCGTTCCTCCGGGATCAGGGCGAGCCAGGCGAAGGCTTCGTCCATCCGGTCGATCGCCGCATTGCTCGGGTGCGGCGGGCGGATGCTTACCGGCTGCCAGCCATAAGCGTCGAGCGCGCTATGGACCACCTCGTAGCGCATGATGCGCAGATGCGGCGAATAGCCGGTATTCGGCAAAGCGAGCAGCGTGGCGCCGGCTTCCTCCAGCCGTTCGGTCAGGGCGGCGAGCGGATTCGACGCCTCGATGATGGCCGGGCAGGGGCGTATCGCCCGGGGCAAGCCAACGCCCGAACCCAGCACGGTGCCCGCCCGTTGCGCACGTACGACGTTCATCGGCCGGCCTCCCGCCGTTCGGCCGAGAGCGGCGTGTAGGCGACGCCTTCCAGCACAGTACCGGCGGTCAGAAGTCCCCAGGAAATCGGATGACCGGCAGGCAGCGGGCCGCGATTCGGATCATCCTCCGGCGGGCGGGGCGGACGCTGTGTCTGCACCGGGCCGCCCGCGGCGTGGATGCGCCGTCCCCGCTCGATGATCGTGTTGCGCGACAGCCCGAGCACGGCGCCGATCGCGGCCCAGGTCGCGCCGTCGGCGCGCATCCGGCGGATCGTGTTATCGGCGGCTTCGGTCCAGTCGCGGCGCTCGGGCATCGTTTTGCTCCCTGTGTTGCAAGGGAACAATGCACGAACGCAAGCCGTATGTCAATATATCTAACTTAATGTCATTCCATGAAATGCGCCGTTGTCACCGGATCGGCGATCAGCGCGGCCCGCACCGCCGCAATCCCTCGATCGCTCGCGACCACGACGAGGCGGGGGAACAACCGGCTCGAGCCCCGCGCCCGCGCCAGAAACAGGCGGGATAGGGCCTCGGCCGCCGGCCCGCGCGGCGCGCAACAGGCGCAGCCGACGCCGTGGAGCGGGTTGGCGGGCAGATGGAACCGCTCCACCCACGCCGCCGGCGGGGCAGGGGCGTCGCCCTCGATCAGCACCGCGTCGTCCGGTGCGACATCGCCGCCGAAGATCACCGGAATCCGCATATCACCTCGCTGCCCGCTCATGGATTTGGAAATGGTGCGGCCATGCTATATCCCGCAAGATCATGTCCAGATCCCATCTGCTCGATGTCCTGAAAAACCGTGTCCTGCTCTGCGATGGCGGCATGGGTGCGCGCGTCCAGGCGCTGACCCTCGATGTCGAGCGCGACTACTGGGATAAGGAAAACTGCACGGAAGTGCTGAACCTTTCACGCCCCGACCTGATCCGCGACATCCATCGCGGCTATTTCGCGGCCGGCGCGGATATGGTGGAAACCAACAGCTTCGGCGGCTCGCCGATCACCCTGGCCGAATTCGAGTTGGGCGATCGCGCCCGCGAAATCAACCGCATCGCCGGCGAACTCGCGCGCGAGGCGGCGGAAAGTTTCGCCGATGGGCGCGACCGTTTCGTGGTCGGCAGCGTCGGGCCGGGAACCAAACTGCCGAGTCTGGGCAATATCGATTACGACACGCTGGAAGCCGGCCTCGCCGAGCAATGCCGGGGCCTGATCGATGGCGGGGTCGATGCCATCCTGATCGAAACCTGCCAGGACACGCTGCAGATCAAGGCGGCGGTGAACGGGGCGAAAATCGCCCGCGCCGAACTTCGCCGCAATACGCCGATTTTCGTTCAGGTCACGGTGGAAACCACCGGCACGCTGCTGGTGGGACCCGATATCGCCGCCGCCGCGACGGTGGTTCATGCGCTCGACGTACCGCTGATGGGCCTGAACTGCGCGACCGGGCCGCAGGAAATGGCCGAGCACGTGCGCTATCTCGCGCAGAACTGGCCGAGGTTGATTTCGGTGCAGCCCAATGCCGGCCTGCCGGAACTGGTGGATGGCAAAACCCATTACCCGCTCGGTGCCGCCGAACTCGCGAGCTGGATGGAGCGCTTCGTCGTCGAAGACGGCATCAACCTGATCGGCGGCTGTTGCGGCACCTCCACCCCGCATATCGAGGCGCTGGATGCGATGCTGCGGCGTCTCGGCAACCATCGACCCGCGCCGGTGCCGCGCAAGCCGGTATGGATTCCCTCGGTCGCGAGCCTGTATGGCGCGACCCCGCTGCGCCAGGAAAACAGCTATTTCTCGATCGGCGAGCGCTGCAACGCCAATGGTTCAAAAAAGTGGCGACAATTGCAGGAAAAAGCCGATTGGGACGGTTGCGTCGCGGTGGGTCGCGAGCAGGTCGCCGAAGCCTCCAACGCGCTCGATATCTGCACCGCCTTCGTCGGGCGTAACGAAATCGCCGAGATGAACCAGGTGATCACGCGGTTCACCTCGTCGGTGAATGCGCCGCTGGTGATCGATTCCACCGAAACCCCGGTGATCGAGGCGGCGCTGAAGCTGCACGGCGGCAAGCCGATCATCAACTCGATCAATTTCGAGGATGGCGAGCACATCGCGCGCGACCGGCTGAAACTCGCGAAGAAATTCGGCGCCGCGGTGATCGCGCTGACCATCGACGAGGTGGGCATGGCGAAGCAGCCGGCGCAGAAACTCGAAATCGCCCGTCGGCTGGTCGATGTCGCCTGCAACCAGCACGGCTTGCCGCAAAGCGATCTGCTGATCGACCCGCTAACGCTCACCATCGCCACCGGCAACGAGGACGACCGCAAGCTTGGCCAGTGGACGCTGGAAGGGATCAAGGCGATCCGCGACGAATTCCCCGACATCCAGATCATCCTCGGACTGTCCAACATCTCGTTTGGATTGAACCCGGCGGCGCGCGCGGTGCTGAACTCGGTGTTTCTCGATCTCGCGGTCAAGGCCGGCATGACCGGCGCGATCGTGCATGTCTCGAAAATCCGCCCGCTGCATCTGATCGCACTGGAAGAAGTGCAGGTGATGGAGGATTTGATCTTCGATCGCCGCCGCGAAGGCTACGATCCGCTGCATCGCGTGCTCGACATGTTCGCCGACCGCAAGGCCGTCGAGGCGACCAAGAAGACCCGCGCCGAAACGGTGGAGGGCCGCTTGAAGGACCGCATCGTCGATGGCGACCGCAAGGGATTGACCGACGAACTCGACGTGGCGCTGAAAACCCACGACCCGCTCGACATCATCAACGACATCCTGCTCGACGGCATGAAGGTGGTGGGCGAATTGTTCGGTGCCGGCAAGATGCAGTTGCCCTTCGTGCTGCAATCTGCGGAAACCATGAAGGCCGCCGTCGCCTATCTCGAACCGATGATGGAACGCGTCGAAGGCCAGGAAAAAGGCACCATCGTGCTCGCCACGGTGAAGGGCGACGTGCATGATATCGGCAAGAACCTGGTCGATATCATCCTCACCAATAACGGCTATCGCGTGGTCAATCTCGGGATCAAGGTGCCGCTCGCCGACATGGTGCATGCCGCGCGCGAGCATCGGGCTCATGCCATCGGCATGTCCGGGCTACTGGTGAAATCCACCGTGGTGATGCGGGAAAATCTGGAGGAGATGACCCGTCAGGGACTGGACATTCCGGTCCTGCTCGGGGGCGCCGCGCTCACCCGCAACTATGTCGAGGAGGATTGCGTCGCGGCCTATGCCGGCGGTCGGGTCGCCTACGCGCGCGATGCGTTCGACGGTCTGCATTTGATGGATCGGGTCACCGGCAACGGACTCGACGATTATCTCGCGGCGATCCAGGCGAAACGCAAAGGCAAGCCACGCAACACCAAACGCACATTGGGGCAGGCCGACGCGCGCGGTTTTGCCCCCGTCGATGTCAACGCCGCCCAATTCCGCCGTCGCCGCCTGACCGAAAGCGTCGCCATCGCCGAGCCGCCATTCTGGGGTACCAGGATGATCGAGGCGCCGCCGAAAGCGTTAGTGCCGTTCATCAACGAGCGCTCGCTGTTCCAGTTCCAGTGGGGCTTCCGCAAGCAGGGCAAATCGCTCGACGAATTCATGGGCTGGGCGCGCCAGGAACTCCGCCCGATCATGAAGCGCATGCTGGCGCTGTGCGACGCCGAGGACATTCTCAAACCCCAGGCGATCTACGGCTATTGGAAAGCCGCGGGGCAGGGCAACGACTTGATCCTGTTCGAGCCCGACGGCGCCACGGAAGTCGCGCGCTTCTCTCTGCCGCGCCAGCCGCGCGAGGACGGCGAGTGTATCGCCGATTTCTTCCGCGACATCGACGATGCCGAGCGTGACGTGATCGGGTTGCAAATCGTCACCATGGGCCAGAAATCCTCCGAGATCGCCCGCGCGTGGTTCGAGGACAACCGTTATCAGGACTATCTCTATCTGCACGGGCTTTCGGTCGAAATGGCCGAGGCGATGGCGGAATACACCCATAAGCGCATCCGCGCGGAACTCGGTTTCGCCGGCGAGGACGATCGCGACATGGAAAAAATGCTGAGCCAGTCCTATCGCGGCTCGCGCTACTCGTTCGGCTATCCGGCCTGCCCGAAGCTGGAGGACCAGACGCAGCTTTTGCGCCTGCTCGATGCCGAGCGGATCGGCGTGTCGCTGTCCGACGAGTTCCAGTTGCACCCCGAGCAATCGACCAGCGCGATCGTCGTGCTCAACCCGAAAGCGAAGTATTTTTCGGTGTAGGATGGCAGGCGCGAACTATGGGCGCGGCGCAAAGACCACAGGCAAAACGAACGCGAGGCGAGAACGCTTGATCGATGCGGGGAACGGCGGAAACGTCATCGGCGTAGTCCAGCGCAACACATCGTCGTCAAATCGCGGATCGCCGCTTGAGCGGTAAATCCGGTGCATCGAAACATGCCCGTTTCGATCGACGGAAAACAAGACAAGAACACGTGCCGAACTTCCGCCAAGATCGCGTTGCAGGGATGCGCGGTGAATGTAAGCAACGGCGGTGATTTGCTGCTGGAGCGCGCGGGCCGCCGTCACGACATATTGGCGCACCGCAGCCGATGGCGGCTTGGCTCGCGCAATCGGTGCCGCCCCGATCATGGCAGCGAATAGGATGGCGGCCGAAAACCGCCCGACTGCATTCAGCGTTAATTTCATGAGCACCGCCTGACGAAACTGACCGAGTGATCCTGAAAATCCTGACTTATAATCAGGGCCGGTGCCGCGAAATCATCGCGCCACCGGCCCAACATGGAAAAGTTTTTTGGTTCTTTTATAAAAAAGAACCCTTTCTTGCTTAAACTCCCGCCGCCGCGGCGACTTCGGCGGCAAAGTCGGTGGTTTCCTTTTCGATGCCTTCGCCCAGGGTGAAGCGCACGAAGCGCGTCACATCGGCGCCCGCATTGTGCAGCACTTTCTGCACCTTCAGCTCGCCGTCATGAACCCAGGTCTGTTCGAGCAGAACCACGTCCTCGTAGTATTTCTTCACCCTTCCATCGACCATCTTTTCGATGATCGCATCCGGCTTGCCGGAAGCGCGTGCCTGATCGGCGAAGATCGCCTTTTCGCGCTCGACGGCCGCCGGATCGATATCGGCGATGCTGATCGCATCCGGCCGCGTCGCCGCGATATGCATGCCAAGCTGCCGGCCCAGCGCGAACAGCGCCTCCTCGGCGTTGCCTTCGAGGGCAACCAGAACGCCGATCTTGCCGAGGCCCGGCTTCAGCGCGCCATGCACATAGGACGCCGCGGCACCCTGCGAAACCTCGATCACCGCGGCGCGGCGGATCGTCATGTTCTCGCCCACGGTCGCGATGATCTGGGTGAGTTCGTCGGCAACGCTGTGGTCCTTGCCCGGATAGGTCGCGGATTTCAGCGCCTCGACATCCTCGCCCACGGTGAGCGCGAGCTTCGACACGGTCTCGACGAAACCCTGGAACGCATCGTTGCGCGCGACGAAATCGGTCTCGGCATTCACCTCGACCATCGCCGCCTTGTTGCCCTCGTGCGCGACGCCGACCAGTCCCTCGGCGGCAACCCGGCCGGATTTCTTCGCAGCGGCGGCAAGACCTTTCTTGCGCAGCCAGTCGATCGCGGCTTCCATGTCGCCGCCCGCCTCGGTCAGCGCCTTCTTGCAGTCCATCATGCCCGCGCCGGTCTTCTCGCGCAGTTCCTTCACCATTGCGCCGGTAATTTCGGCCATGGCCGTTCTCCTTGTCAGCTCGTCAAAACTCAGGCGTGCGCTTCGGCATCCTCGATCGTCGCATCCGCCGGCAATTCCTCGGCGGCCCCGATATCGGCGCCCGACGCGGCGAGCTCGGCGCTGATGCCGTCGAGCACCGCCCCGGCGACCAGATCGCAATACAGCGTGATCGCCCGGATCGCGTCATCATTGCCGGGGATCGGATAGGTGACGCCGGTGGGGTCGGAGTTGGAATCGAGCACCGCGACGACGGGAATGCCGAGCTTGTTGGCTTCCTCGACCGCGAGCTTTTCCTTGTTGGTGTCGATGATGAACAGAATGTCCGGCAGCCCGCCCATCTCCTTGATGCCGCCCAGCGCGCGGTCGAGCTTGTCGCGCTCGCGCGACAGGTTCAACACCTCTTTCTTGGTCAGGCCCTGGGCTTCGCCGCTCACGGTCTCTTCCATCTGGCGCAGCTTGCGGATCGAATTGGTGATGGTCTTCCAGTTGGTCAGCATGCCGCCGAGCCAGCGATGGTTGACGTAGTACTGGCCGCAGCGCTTGGCCGAATCGGCGATATGCTCGGCTGCGGCGCGCTTGGTGCCGACGAACAGCACGCGTCCGCCGCCGGCGGTGACGTTGCGGATCTCGCGCAGCGCGCGTTCCAGCATCGGCACGGTCTGTTGCAGATCGATAATGTGAACCTGGTTGCGCACGCCGAACAAATAGGGCGCCATGCGCGGGTTCCAGCGCCGCGTGTTGTGGCCGAAATGAACGCCGGATTCGAGCAACTGGCGCAGCGAAACGTCTGGCATCGCCATGGGCGAAATTCCTTTCTGTGATCGTCGGGTGAACGATCGTCCGGTTGAACCTCCACGGAGCCTGGCCTTGCGGCACCGGACCCAGCGTGCTGGGAAGGCGCTCCGTGTGCGAATTATCGGCCAATCCCCATACGAGGGATGCCGACCCGCGCGATATGCCCCAGATGCCATTCCGGCGCAAGGCATGGTAGGAACGCGCCGATGCAACCGCTCGCCCTTTATATCCACTGGCCGTTCTGCCGCGCCAAATGCCCCTATTGCGACTTTAATTCCCATGTCCGCGAGCATATCCCTGAAAACCGCATCATCAAGGCGTTACGCACCGAACTTGCGTTCGAGGCTGAGCGCCTCGGCAAACGGCGCCTCGCCTCGATCTTCTTCGGCGGCGGCACGCCGAGCCTGATGGCGCCGGACAGCGTCGCTGCCTTGATCGACGATGCAACGACCCTGTTTGCCCCGGAGCCAGATCTCGAAATCACCCTCGAAGCCAACCCCACCAGCATCGAGGCCGAACGCTTCAAGGGCTACCGAGGCGCGGGGGTCAATCGCGTGTCAATCGGCGTGCAGAGCCTGGACGATGCGGCGCTGCGCTTTCTCGGCCGCCAGCATTCGGCGGCGGAAGCGATCGCGGCGGCGGAACTCGGAAGGTCGATCTTCCCGCGTGCCAGCTTCGACCTGATTTATGCGCAGCCGGGTCAGAGCCTCTCAAACTGGCGCGACGAATTGGGTCGGGTGCTGGCACTGGGGTTCGACCATTTATCGCTCTATCAGCTCACCATCGAGCCGGGCACGCAATTTGCCACCCGCTTCGCGCGCGGTGATTTTGTGCTCCCCGAGAACGACGACGCGGCGGCGCTGTATGACGCCACCGCCGAGGCAGCCACCCGGTTCGGCCTCGAACAATACGAAATCTCGAACTACGCCAGACCGGGCCAGCAATCGCGTCACAATCTCGCCTATTGGCGCTATCAGGATTATGCGGGCATCGGGCCGGGTGCCCATGGCCGGATCACCATCGACGACACCCTCCTCGCGACCCGCCGCCACCGCGCACCCGAGGAATGGGCGTCCCGCGTCGAGGCAAACAGCCACGGCAGCGTCGAGGAGGTCAAAATCACCCCGGATGAACGCGCCCGCGAAGCCCTGCTGATGGGGCTGCGCCTCGCCGAGGGGATCGACGCCGCCGCCTATCGGGCGCGAACCGGCATTCCGCTCCACGACATGCTCGATCCGGGCATCGTGGATCAGGCGACGCTCGCCGGATATCTCGAAGTCACACCGGATCGCCTGATCGCCACGGCCGAAGGCCGCAAGCGGCTGGATTCGCTGCTCGCGGCTCTCATCCGATAATTCCGGCCATGCCGCGTCATTGCGAGCCGAAGGCGAAGCAATCCATGGATACGCAACTTCGCCCAGCGCTCAGCGCCATTGATATCAAGCCACGTGCCTGGCGGTCTGGCCGAACAGGATTTTCCGGGATTCCTCGTTCACCGTCGCCGCCTCCGAGACGGCCTTCGCCTTCTCATAGGCACGCTTGACCGCCGGGCGGTCCCAGATCGCCTGGAACCAGCGCCTGAGATGCGGAAAATCGTCGAGATTCTGGCCCTGCCGCTCATGCGGCACGATCCACGGATAGCAGGCCATGTCGGCGATCGAGTAGTCGCCCGCCACGAATTCCCGGTCGGCAAGGCGCTTGTTCAGCACAGCGTAGAGCCGGTTGGTTTCGTTGACATAGCGGGTAATCGCGTAGTCCAGCTTTTCCGGCGCATACTGGCTGAAATGGTGGTTCTGCCCCGCCATCGGGCCGAGCCCGCCCATCTGCCAGAACAGCCACTGCATCACCTCGGTGCGGCCGCGAATATCGGCGGGAAGGAACTGCCCAGTCTTTTCCGCGAGATACTGCAGCACCGCGCCGGATTCGAACACGCTGATCGGCGCACCGCCACCCCTGGGTTCGGTATCGATGATGGCCGGGATGCGGTTATTCGGCGAAATCCGCAGGAACTCGGGCTTGAACTGGTCGCCCTGGCCGATATTTACCGGGTGGATATTGTAGAGAATTCCAGCCTCTTCCAGAAAGATCGTGATCTTATGGCCGTTCGGCGTGGTCCAGTAGTACAGCTCGATCATGGTTTGCTCCCAACAGGTTCATTTCGATATGGGCGACTCGGCGCGGCGTTGAAACCCGCTCATGCCTGACCCGCGCAGCACGACGAACGCCAGCACCAGCCCGATCGCCGAAAGCCCCACGGTGGCCTCCGGCGGCAGCACCGCCATCACCACCGATGCAAGAACCGCCGCGATCACCCAGGCGCCGGTCGAAAGCTGGGATTGCAGCGCGCTGGCGCCCGCGGTCTCGCCCTCGGGAAACTCGGTCTGCACCCCATAGAACACGGCTCCCGCGACGATATTGCTCAGAACATGGGCGCAGAACACCAGGGCGAACACCGCAGGCAGCGAACCCGCGCGGAACGCAATGCCGTAAAGAAGCAAAAATCCCGCCATCGGCCAGAGCGCAGCCCCGCGCGTCGCGATCATCCGGCGCAGCAGCCGCTCGGGCACCACGAGCCGCCCGGTCAGCATCCCGGTGCGCCGTGCCGCGAGCACGATGATCGGCGCCGCGATCGCGCCCAGCATCGGCAGCACCCGATAATGCCGGGTTTCGGCGAAGGCCGGCAGGCCCACCATCAGCGGGACGATGACCAGATTCGATGCGGGCTGCAGCATCAGGCTGCGCCATTTGGTTTCGGCGCGGCGCGCGGTGGCGAGTGCCGCCGACCAGCGCGCCGGCGCTTCCGGCCCGGCATAGTCGCGCAGCACGCCGGGGAAGAACAGCGATGCGACATGGATCGCCCCCGCGAGGCCGAAACACGAGGTCGCCAGGGGGAAGAACACACCGATTCCCTCGCGGTTGAACCAGACCGTGCCGAACCCGACCCCCGCGACCATTCCCACCGCCATGAACAACGCATCGAGCTTGAGTGCCAGCACCGCGCCCGACCCCGCGCCGAACACGTCGCGGATGAAGCGCGACAAAGCCGGCAGGATCGCGCTGAGCAGCACGCCGAGCAGCAGGCTCACGATCAGCAGGCAGGCCGGAATCCGATACAGGCCCGAGAGGTAAAGCAGCAGAAACCCGCCGGTCGCCACCGCGTAGCCGAGACCGATGACCCGGCGCACCCCGAAACGGCGGTTGAGCAGATGGGCGAGCCAGCCGCCCAGCAGCATCGGCACGCTCACCATCACGAAATCGAGCGCGAACAGCACAGGCGCGACGTGCCGCGCGGTGAAATACCCGTAAGTCGCGACGTCGAACAGGCCCAGCGCGGTGTCGAAGAAGAAGAACCCAAGATTGAGCAGCGCATAGGCCGCGAGTTGCCAGCTTCGCTGCCTCATGGTGCACTCGGATGGGGCGTGTGCTTGCCGATCCAGCCCATCGCCGGACCGAGTTCCGGCCGCGCCGAGGGATGCGCCGGATCGCCGCCGATCGCGACCGGCAGATCGGGCGCCGATTTGTGCCCGGCAACCACCGGACGCGCCGTCGCATCCAGACTGATCCGGCGATGAATGAGATCCAGCGTGCCGGAGGCGGCGAGTCTGCCGCTCTCGCCGGTCAATCCGGCGGTATCGATCGCGATCCTGCCCTTGGCGATTGTCGTCGAAAAATTGCCCTTGGCGAATTCGGTCTGTCCTGAACCGAGTGCTGCGCGCAGCAAGGTCGCCGCCGCGACCCGGCCGATCCGGTGCTCTGCCGCGACCGCTTCGCCCAATGCCGAACCCGCTTTGACAAGATCGATCCCAGCCATGCCGAGCTTGCTGCCCGAGCCGGTCAGGCTGCCGGAAAGATCGCCGCGCCAGACGGATGGTGTCCCCCCGCTCGCGGTCAGGCTGGTCGCGAGATCCAGGCTGCCGCTGGTGAATGGCAAAGCGATCCCGGCCTCGGCGGCGATCGCCGCGATGCGCACCGCTCCGGCCCCCTTGAGATGGCCGGCAACCGTCAGAGTCGGCGGGGATTTCGCCGCCGCCCCGGTCAGCTCCGCCGAACCGTCGAGCCGCCCGCCCACAACGCTGGCATGATCGACCGCCAGCGTCAGACTCGGCGCCAGCTTGCCCTGCTCCAGCGAAAGGCCGAATGCGGCATTGCGCGCCAAGGTCGCCTCCGACTGATCGACCCGTGAAGCCGTGATTCTCGGCAGCGCGATTTTGAGTTTCGCGGCGAGAGCGGTGTCCGCGAGTGCCAGCAACGCGCGGGGCGCGGGCAGCACCAGCGTATCGGCGGCGACGGCGCCCGCAAGCGTAAGGGGCGCCGGTCCGGTCGTGAGGGTCAGCCGGCCCGAAGCGGTCAGCGCGCCGAGCGAGCCGACGAAATTGGCGATGCCGAGCATGTCGCCGGTCGCGAAGGCCGAGGCGCGCAGGCTGACCGACCCGGCACCGGGCCAATCGAGCCCGTTCCGCCCACCGAGGATGGTTTTGCCGCCGAGCTGTTCGATCAGGGCGATCGCGCTCGGGGCACGCAGGCTGAGCGGCCCGGCCGCGCTACCGGTTGTCAGATCGGCGACCGGCGTTGCGGCGAGCCGGACGGCGCCGAGATGCATCGTCATGCCGGCATGCAGCGCCTTGGCCGGTCCGGCGGCGGCGATGGCGGCGGCGAAACGCTGGTTGAACACCGGAAGCCTCGCCCATTTCGGCACGGTCCGCGTCCCGGCGAGCAGAGGCATGATGCCGCGCAGTGTCGTGGCCGCGTCCGGCCCGGTCAGCATGGCGCGCGCGGCGGTCACGCTGCCGTCCGCGGCACGGATGCCGTGCAGGATCAGCATCGCATGGCCGATCCGCAGACTCGCCAGCCGCACCGCGATCCCGCCGCCGAGGCGGGCGTCGATCAGCAGACGATCGCCGATCGGAAGGATCGCCGGCTTCGCGCCGCCACTGTCCAGGCGGACACTCCGCGCGGTGAGGACGATCGGGCCGATGAGCGCCGGGTCGGGTTTCGCGGCGGCGGCGAACAGTCCCGAGAGCGCCGGGCGCGTCAGGATCAACCGGCCGAAATCGAGCCGTGCCGCGACGCGGGTTGTCTTCCTGCCTGCCATGACGTGGATCGCCCCGGTGAAGGCCGATTCCGGCATCGGGTCATGTTTGCTGGCACCGCCGCCGATCGTACCGTGCAATCCGCCGAGCCGGATGTCGGGGGGCGTTCCCCCCGCGCTATCGATCCGCCCGCGCAGCGTCGCGGCACCGAACCCATGGGGCCAGTTCGCCAGAACCGGCAATGCCTTGCCCATCGCGCCCAGAGTCGCTCGAAGATCGGCGGAGCGCAGGGTGAAGCGTCCGTCAAGCGTGCCTGCCGTGCCGATGCGTCCGGCGAAGGTCACCGCGCCCCGGCCCGGCAATTCCCCGGTCAAGGACTGGATATGCACGCCGCCCCGCTTGGTAACCAGATCAGCTTTCAATGTCGCGAACCCAATTCCGCCCAGGGCGATCCGGTCCAGATCGAGCGATGCCGCGAGCGGCACCGTTCCCGCGACGCCGTGCAGCAGCCCGAGTGCCGCACCGGGCGCGAGGTCGTGCCCGGTCAGATCGAACCGGATCATCGCGCCAGGCACCAGGTCGATCGCCACCCGTCCCGCCAGACCGGTGTGGCCGAGGCTGGCGTCGATGCCGCGCAGCACGATCGCCTGACCATCGGCGGCGATATCGGCGCGCAATTCGGCCGCGCCGCCGACGAGGACATGGCTGAGCCCCGCATCGGCGATCGCGGCGGCGGACGCGGTGCCGGAGAGCCTGCCGGCGAGCAGGCTGGCGCGGTCGAGCGTGCCGCGGAACGACAGGCGCACGCCCTTGGCGCCGGTCGGCGCGAGCGATGCCGTCACCGGCGCCGGATGGTCGCCACCCGCATTGTCGAGTTCGAAAGTGACCGACACCGGCACCCCCGCGAGACGCGCGGTGCCGGACGCCGCGAGCACCGCGTGCGGCCCGCCGGTGAACACCGACAGATCGGCATGGCTCAATCTCAGCGCGCCGATGCGAAACCGCCCGTCGACGATGCGGGCATGGAGCGAGGCGAGCCAGGGCGGCGGCGCCACGGCCGCGCTGCCGCCGGGCAACGGCCAGGGCAGCACGACATCCGGTCCGCGCAGGCTTAGTTTGGTCGCGCGCAGCCGGCCGAGCAGCAGGGCGCCGGGTGCGAGATCGAGCTTCAGCGAGGCGGCGGTGGTGCGCTCGCCATTGGGTGCGCCGATGGTGATCTTGCTCGCGCGCAATTGCGGATCGGGGATCAGCGCGAGTTCGATCGGCCCCGAAATCGTCACCCGCCGCCCGGCTAGCCGGCTCGCCAGCCGCTCGATCGCCGCGCGATGATAATTGCCGGACACCAGCAGCGGTCCGAACAGCGCGCCGATGACGATCACGCCGAGAACGACAAGTGCCGCGACAATGCGACCCCGCGTCATGTCACGCGACCCCGCCCGTTCCTGTCAGCGCCATGCCGCCCATGCGGCGCTGGTATCAGACTGCGCCGGCCCGCGCGACCCCCGCCGCCTGCATCGCCCGCCATGCGGCATCGAGCGAACCGGCGAGATCGATTGCCCGGCACGCCGGCTCGATCACCCGCGCCTCGAAGCCGAAGCGCCGTGCATCCAGCGCCGACCAGGCGACGCAATAATCGGTGGCGAGGCCGCAGAGATCGATCTGGGTGATGCCGCGCGATGTCAGATACCCGTCGAGTCCGGTCTTGGTCGCGCGATCCGCTTCGAGAAAGGCGGAATAGGAATCGATCGCGCGGTTCGACCCTTTGCGCAGGATCAGCGCGGCGTGCGGAATCTCGAGCGCGGAATGCAGCGCGGCACCCGCGCTGCCCATCACGCAATGATCCGGCCAGAGAATCTGTTCGCCATAACCAAGAGTGATCGTTTCGAACGGCGCGCGGCCGTCATGCTGGCTGGCGAAGGAAATATGGTTGGCCGGATGCCAGTCCTGGGTGACGATGACGGTCGGATAATGCCGGGCCAGCGCGTTGACGATTGGCACGACCGCGTCGCCGTCCGGCACGGCGAGCGCGCCGCCGGCGCAGAAATCGCGCTGCACGTCGATCACCAGAAGAGCGGTCTTGGCGTCCATGGCCTATAGAATAGGATGCCCGCGCACCCCGAGATAGAGGGAATAGACCGAACGCGTCGCGGTGACGAACGGGCGGTTGCGCTCGGGCCGCTCAGGCATCGTCATGGCTCAGCGCCCAGCCGCGTCAGTATCCGGTATGCCGCGTCCACCTTCGGCGGGGTCGGGTAGTTCCGGTTGGCGAGCATCACGATGCCGACCCGAGTCGCGGGAACGAACGCCAGATAGGCGGAGAAGCCGTTGGTCGTACCCGTCTTGTTGATCAGCGCCGCGGTCTCCGGGCGCAGCGGCGGGGCCAGGCGGCTGGCGGCGGTCGCCTGATAGATCATCCGGTCGGAATTCCCCGCCAGCACCCGGCTGAGCGTGACGGGCCACGGATACTGCTCCCAGATCAGATCCTGTATCAGCGGTCCCGACCGGAAATAGCCCCGATGCGTGGCGGCGATAGGCCGCCGCCAGATGCCGTCGAGGTTGCCCGGCCGCATATTCGCATCGACCAGCCGGATCAGGTCGGCGGCGCGGGCTCTCACGCCATAGGCTTCCACCGCCAGCACCCCCGGCCGCATACGGATCGGCGCGCCGGCCTGGGTATGGCCTTGCGCGTAGTCCTCCATCCGGCCGGGCGGCACGTCGATATAACTGCCGGTCAGTCCGAGGGCGGGGAACAGGCGCGTCTCGACCAATTCGTCATACGCCGCCCCTAGTCTTACTGTGTCATAAATCGAGCATTCTCGATTTGTCGTTGGCAACACGGGCATCTAGGCAGGGTTCTGGCGAGGGTGCGGGCGATTGTTGTTCTGAGCGTGGTCATTGATGTTGCGAGGTGGCGTTCAGGCCGG